>CAZFAK010000001.1:0-39613 GCA_964517045.1 uncultured Spirochaetia bacterium
TTTGGTTTTAACAGAAATACGCAAGCAGGGTAGCGCTTCCCTGGTTCCCTTTGGAAAAAAAACAGCATTTTGCCTTAAAAAAAACCAAACCGGAATACAGCAGATTGTATGTGATATGATATCTATGATATAATCAGTTAAAATGAAATACAAATTCGGCATTCCCCGCATATACTGGTACGTTTTCCGGCAGTGTATCTGGCCCTTTTTAATCGGCGCTGTCTTTTTTACTATTGTACTGATCCTGCCTAAAGTACCCAACCTGGTACAACTAACTGTAGAAAAGTCCACCCCGCTGCATATTACCTTACAGCTTTTTTTATATACAGTTCCCTTTACAGCAGCTATAACCGTGCCTATGGGCTTACTTTTTGGTATTCTCATGGCTTTCGGCAACCTCTCTGCCAACTTTGAGATCATTGCTATGCGCTCTAACGGCATATCAGTGGTTTCCATTTTTATACCGGTGGCTGTACTAAGTATTATTACTACTTATTTAATGTTTTTACTTATCAATTACGGACTGCCTGTAACCAACTACCGCTGGAAAGTCCTGCACAGGCATATAGTACACTCCAATCCGGGTATTCTGCTGGATAAAAAAATATTTACCAAACTGCCCAATACCCCTAATCAGAAACTGGCCAGTTATGACATCAGCAGTGACGGCATACTGGATTCGGTTTTCATCTATGAGAACAACCAGGATAATAACAAAATAAAAATAACCTATGCTGAAACAGGTGAACTTTATAATAATGACCTTAATTCGCCCCTGATCAATCTCCGGCTTAAAAACGGACGCACCCTGGAACTGGGCTGGGAAAACTTTAAAAAAATGCAAAATCTGGAATATGATGTTTTTGATATGTATATAATCAATGACATTAAAAAGATCGGTGATGTACGTAAAGGTTACCGGGAAATGCCCTACAGTGATATCTGGAAGGAGATACGCTTTAAACTGGCCCGCGGACAAAAGATCGCCCCTCATACGTGGGTAGAGTTTCATAAAAAGTTTTCCCTCCCCCTGGCCTGTATTATATTTGCTCTCATTGCCATGCCCCTGGGCATCTCTTTTATAAGAAGCGGCCGGGGCATCAGCTTCGGCTCTGCCATAATTATTATTTTTGCTTATTACATTTTCATGACCCTGGGCGAGACCCTGGGCACTAAAAAGATCATCAGTCCCCATCTCAGCATGTGGCTTCCCAATATAGTGATTTTCATGTGCGGAGCAGTGATCTTTTTTATAAGAGCGAGAGAATAAATGCGGTCAATAATTTTAAAACTGATAACTGCTGTTTTTTTATTTTTAAATTTTACAGAAGCCGGTCCGGAAAAAAAAATTCTGGAATTATTAGAACAAAATGAAAAACTTTATAATGATTTCCGGGATTACTATTCCAACCGTAACTATATAAAAAAAATGTGGCAAAAAGAAAAGGAATGGCTCACTAATGAAATAAAAAAAACAACTGCTTTGGGTTCAGCTATATTTGCCAAACGGAATGAGATACCCTCTTTCAGCAACCGTATTGTTTTCATGCATGATTTTGCCGATCACCTTTTTTATAAAGATTACCGTACCAATCAAAAAATAACACCCCTTGAATTATGGCGCCGTATTATCCGCCTTGACCTCAGGGAACTGGCCTCTTTTAAAGAAGAAAATTATTCCAATTTTTACAGTTCCACCCCTTTAAAATATGTGCTTAAGGCCTGCCGTATGTTTAATTATTACTACCGCATGCACTGGCTGGGCCAAAAACGGGTACCGGCTTCCGAGTACAAAAATATAATGAGTCTCTATCTTTCCTATTACAATAAAGGCCTTAACCGGGGCAGTTACTTCAACTACAATCTCGGGATGTACTGCCTGGAGATTGAAAAACTGGATACCGCTTTCTCAATATACGAAAAAATTAAAAACAAAAAAATTCCGCAAATTTTCAGCGATATAATAACTCTGAAAAAAATTCACACCAACTTCAGTACAAATACCAATAAAGTAACGGTTTATAAAATGATCAAAGATTATCTGCAGTCAGTATCAGCCCAGAAAACCTTTAGTAAAAAACTCAAGCATAAATTTTTTGATTACGGCAATGCTCTTGCTTTCGGTATAGGACAAAACCAAAATATCCCCGACCCTTCCTTTTTAAAAATAAGCACTAATACTGCCCAGCTGCAAAATGCTGTTTTTTATTACAATAAAGCCCTGGCAATTGACCCTGATTTTACCGAATGCTCTTTTAATATTGCTTTGATCTATATCAAACTGGACCGCATCCCCCAGGCTAACCTTATTATCCGTAATGTTCTGAAAAAAATGACCACCTATAAAACTCTTTACACTGCCGGCTTACTGCAAATGAAAATGGAAAATTATAAAAATGCGGCTTTGAATTTTAAAGAAGCGCTTTTATTCCGGACCAATGCTCTAATTTTAAATAATCTGGCCTGGTGTGAACTGCAAAAAAAAGGGCGGACTAAAAAAGCTGATATTCTTTATTATATTAATAAAGCTATAAACCTTGATGTTGACAAATATATGTACAATGTAACCAAAGCGGAAATTTTGAAAAAATTTGATGATGAACGCGGTTTTGTCAATGAGATAAAAAAAGCCATACATAAATTAAGGCAAATCGCACATAATGACGTTAATGAATACAGGGAGATTTTAGGGGTTGAAAATAAAAATGAACTGGAAAAACAGATAAATAAAGAGATTACCAAAATAGCTGCTATAGCTGATCTGCAGGATGTCGCTCCCTTTTCCTTTGACAGAGAAGCAATAGAATATGACCGGGAGCAAAAAGAAGAAAAATATAAAAAATGAAAATGATAAAAATTGCCATTCTTTCTTTAACATTAAATTTAATCTTTCTGCACGGCAATATAAGTGAATACCGTCTTTTAATAAGCCGGGGTAATAACTATCTTGACAAAAATGAACTTTCAGAAGCTCTGGTATGTTATGAAAAAGCGGTTAAACTCTACCCCCTGGCGCCTGAAGCCTACTATCAGATCGGCTTTATCCATATGCGTAAAAAATATTACAACATGGCGCTTAAATATTTTTTACAGGCGGAAAAGCACAGTTCCAATTTTCTCTTTAAGGAGAAAAAAATGGATCTTTATATGAATCTGGCTGCTGTATACCGTAAAAAGATACTGGCAGCCTCCGGTTCGCCTTCCAGCGGCAAACTTAAACATATATCTGAGAAAGAGGCAGTCTATCTGCATAAGATACTCCAGGTTGCTACCAATTATCAGGCGCCTTTTTACCGCGATTATGCAGGCAAAGCTTTTTTTCTGCTTGCTCTTATCAATAATAAAAACAAACACCCTGTAAAAAGCCTGAACTATTTCTCCAATGCAGCTGCTATCGGCTACTACCGGAAAACCTGCTATCTATACATTGCCCACTATTATTTTGTGAATAACCAGGAAAAAATTACCAGGGAAAATCTCGCTTTTTACCGCGCACAGGGGAAAACAGCTGCTGAACTGAAAAAAATTAAAGTTAAAAATAAAACCAACTATTTCCGTTATTACTATACCAAATTTAATCAGGCTCCCTGTCCGGAGACGGAAAAACGGTTTTTACAAAAAGAGAGACGCCGGGAGATGATAGAACAATTAAACAGATACAGCCGAGAGCTGCATATGGACCGGACCAGTAAACGAAATAAGAGGATTGAGGAATACACAAATGAGGAACATTAAAAACATTGAAATACAGATGAGTGATGAAACTGCTCAGGGCATTTTTGCCAATCTCGCTGTAATGAACCATACAGAAAGCGAGTTTGTTATGGATTTTGTTTATCTGCAGCCTAACGCACCGCGCGGCAAGGTCCGCTCCCGTATCATAATGACTCCGGAACAGCTTAAAAAATTTAATTTTGCCCTGCAGGATAATATTCAAAAATATGAAAAAAATTACGGTAAAATAAAACTAAAGGAAAACAGTTTTAAATCAAGGGTTACAGATATCACTGCAGCCAAATCAACAGGAGAGAAACAATGAAAAAAATATTTTTTTTATTACTATTAGTTTTATATATAAACAGCTGCGCTTCAGAGTTTAAAAACAAACCCGGAGTTTACGCTCTTATGCACACCAGTATGGGCACCATAGTATTAAAACTTGATCAGGGAAAAGCGCCTGTAAGCAGTTTTAACTTTATTAAATATGCTGAAAATGATTTTTATAAAAATACTGTCTTTCACCGTGTAATGCCCGGTTTCATGATCCAGGGCGGCGGTTTTACTAAAGATATAAAAAAAAAGACGGACGGACTGCGGGACCCTATTATAAATGAATGGCAAAACGGCCTTAAAAATAAAAAATATACCATAGCTATGGCCCGCACCAGAAAGCCTGACTCCGCAACCTCCCAGTTTTTTATTAATGTTAAAGATAATAAAAACCTGGATATTCCCCGCGGCGGCGCTGCTTATGCTGTTTTCGGTAAAGTAGTAAAAGGGAAAGAAGTAGTAGAGAAAATAAAAAATGTTAAATGTATACGCCATACCAATTATTCTTCCCGCCGGCCCGTAACGCCGCAGAAAGCGGTCATTATAAAAGAGGTAACTATCACAGGCGTTTTTGACCGGAAAAAACTGGAAAAAAAATTTAACCGGGCCAGAGCTGTACAGAGAGAAAAACAGGTCCGGGCCGCAGAGCAGGAAAAGGCCAAAATAAAAAAAACGGTATCCCGGCTGGAAAAACGCACCGGTAAAAAAATAAAAAAAACCGCTTCCGGATTACGCTATATTATAACTGCTCCGGGTACAGGTAAAAAGCCCTCCTCTCCGTCAGCCAGGGTAACTGTACACTACGAGGGCCGGCTCTTAAACGGAAATATATTTGACAGTTCTTATAAACGCAAACAACCGGCAACCTTTCCCCTGAATCGGGTTATTCCCGGCTGGCAGGAAGGGGTAGCCATGCTGCGAACCGGAGCTACAGCTTATTTTATCATTCCGCCCGAACTTGGCTACGGTGCCCGGGGCGCAGGCAATAAAATACCGCCTGATTCCTGGCTTGTCTTTAAAATAGAACTGCTGCAGGCAGAATAGTTTCCATTTTATAACTTACAAATCAATTTTACTTAAAGGAAAGATCATGGACAAATTACCCTATGACCTTAACGCGCTTCCGCGCGAAACAAAAAAATATTATATCAGTGCTGATACAAAAGACATACAGGCAATGTTAAAAGCTCTACAGCTTAAAAATGAAAAAGAACTTTTCAGCCATGTACCTGATACTGTCCTTATGAAAGAAAACCTGGATCTTCCGGAACCTGCGGCTTATAATAATCTTATTAAGGAGTTAAAAGAGCTGGCAGGCCTGAACCGGCAGCTTGTCCCTTTTATCGGCGATGGTCTGCAGTGGTATAAAGTTCCGGATATCACCCGGTACGTAGCCGGCATACGGGGACTTTCCACCTCCTACACACCTTATCAGCCGGAACGCAGTCAGGGTACTTTAATGAGCCAATGGCTTTACCAGTGCGGTCTGGCCGCTTTAACCGGTATGGAGGCAATTAATGCTTCCATGTACGACCGCTCTACTGCTTTATGGGAAGCGCTAAACTGCAGCCTGCGGCTCAAGCGTTCCCGAAATACAGTTATTGTTTACAATACAATCTTTCCGGGTGATATGGAAGTCCTGAAGACCCTGTCTGCTGAAACCGGCCTCAAAATAGTCAAAGCTGATGCAGATTTGCAGACCGGCACAGTAACTTCTGCCAACCTGGACAAAGCTCTGGCAGCAGCCGGTGATGATCTGGCTGCAGTTGCCTTTCCCCAGGTAAATCACTTTGGACTCCTTGAGGACCCTGATGCAGCAGTAGACGCTGCCCATCGAGCCGGGGCAAAAGCTGTTGCGGTTATTGATCCGGTTCTGCTGGCAGACCAGGGACTGAAACCGCCGTTAAAATACGGCAGCCGGGGAGCTGATATGATAGTTGGTGAAGGTCAGCATCTTGCCACTGCACCTAACTGGGGCGGACCGGGCCTGGGCATATTCGGTATACGCTATAATCAGGAGCGCAGAAAAGATATCAGAGCCAGCGCCGGACGCTATGTAGGGGCTGCAGTTGACAACCATAACAATCCCTGTAAAGTTATGATCCTTTCCACCAGGGAACAGCATATTAAACGGGAAAAAGCAACTTCCAATATATGCTCCAATGAAGCCTTTATCGCTACTCTGGCCGGTGCCGCGCTTTTACAGCAGGGAGATGAAGGTCTGGCTAAAGCATGTGCTGCCGGCCGGCAAAACGCCTGCCGCGCTTACTCCTTTCTAACCGGACTTAAAGGTATAGAACCGGCATTCCCGCAGACACCGTTTTTTAATGAATTTACACTCCGTCTTACAGACAACCCGGCTGAACTTATTAAGGCCGGTATTGCAAAAGGTCTGCTTTTAGGCGTAGACGTATCAGACCGTTTCCCGGACAACCGCAATTATATAATGCTTTCCTTCTCCGACATGCAGGAGGAGAAAGATATGACAGCCCTGTTTTCCTTTTTTAAAGAACGTTTTGCTCAGGATGACCGTCACAGCGACCCTGTGCCTGTTCCTGAAAATTATCTGCGCTCTGCCAAACCCGGACTGCCCAGGTTCAGCCTTGATGAACTGAAAACTTTTTATAAAAAACTGGGTAATCAGAATATCAGCCCGGATTCCAGCTGCTACCCGCTCGGTTCCTGTACTATGAAATACAACCCTTATATAAATGACTATACCGCTGCTCTGCCCGGTTTTCAAAATATACACCCTCAGGCACCGGCAGCAACTGTCCAGGGTTCACTTGCAGTTTTGTATCATATACAGGAATACTTTAAAAAAATAACCGGACTGCCCCGGGTCTGTACCCAGCCCGTAGCCGGTGCTGCCGGTGAACTGCTGGGACTTAAACTTATCCAGGCTTATCACCGGGAGAACAGTCAGAGTAAACGCGATATTATACTTATCCCTGACTCAGCTCATGGTACGAATCCCGCCAGTGCGGTTATGGCCGGCTTTAATACAAAAGGTAAAGGCGCGTCGCAAACCGGGGTTGTATTCATTAAGGCTGATGAAAAAGGCTGTATATCTTTAGCTGACCTGGATGAAAAAATAAACCGTTTTTCCGAACGTATCAGCGCTGTCATGATTACCAATCCCAATACCTCCGGTATATATGAGACCGCTTTCCGGCAGATCGCAGATAAAATACACGCGGCCGGCGGGCTGGTTTATATGGACGGAGCTAATATGAATGCTATTGCCGGCTGGATTGATCTTAATAAACTGGGTGTGGATGCTGTCCACAACAACCTGCACAAAACATGGTCTATCTCTCACGGCGGAGGCGGACCCGGTGATGCAATTGTGGCAGTAAGCGCCAAACTCGCTCCCTATATAAGCGGACAGGAAGTACAGAAAAAAAACGGCACCTATTTTTTAACTAAAACAGAGAAAAGTATCGGCTCGGTTCACCGCCACCTGGGTAATTTCCAGCATAAAATCCGCTGTTATACCTACCTGCGCCGGCTGGGCACTGAAGGAATACGCCGTATGGCCTCTTTTGCCGTACTTTCAGCCCGTTATGTCTGCAGCCGGCTTATTAATGACTATAAACTGCTGCCGGCCGCTACCGGCAGATCACCGCGCATGCATGAATTTATAATAACTCTTAAAGATGAACTGTTTAAAAAAATTACTGCTGCCGGCATACCCGCTAATGCTGTTATCGGCAGTTTTGCCAAACTGTTTCTTGATTTTGGTTTTCACCCGCCTACAGTATCTTTTCCGGAGGTATTCGGCTTAATGATAGAGCCGACAGAGTCCTACACTAAAGAGGAACTCGACCGTTTTATAGCAGCTATTAAAAAGATGCTGCAGCTTGCAGGAGAGGACCCGGTCGTTTTGCAAACCACCCCCCATTTTACGCCCGTCAGTAAAGTAAAAGAGGTTGAAGCCAACCGCAATCCGGTTTTCTCGGAAAAAATTGATAACCTGCCGGCTGTTATCCCCAACCGGCTGGCACTGGAAAAAATATGGCAGTTTAATCTCGATGAGCTATACAGCCGTATAAAAAAAGCCTGCCGGGATGAAAGTGTCAGCTGTTAAGTTTGTTATATCCTTCCTCATTTAAAAGTCCGTCAAGCTCCTGAGGATTGTTTAACTTTATTTTTACCAGCCAGCCGTCTTTTTCCGGACTTTGATTAATAGTTTCCGGTGCGTCTTCAAGAGCGGAGTTAACCTCTGTGATCTCACCGCTGACCGGTGCATAAATATCACTGGCCGCTTTGACTGATTCAATAGTCATAAAACTTTCTTTGGCGCTTACGGAATCACCGGTTTCCGGCAGTTCTACATAGACAATATCCGAAAGCTGCTGCTGGGCATGATCTGTAATGCCTACTGTAGCTATATTATCCTCATCAACATCAACCCACTCATGTGATTCAGTGTATTTCATATTTTCTCCTTAAATAAATTTTCGCTTATGCAATGCTGCGCTTAAATATTTACCGCGTACATTAATTAAAATCTTTTTATCGCTGTAATCAGCCGGGATATAAGCCAGTCCTATATTTTTTTTCAGGGAAGGTGCGAATGTACCGCTGGTAACTGTTCCCACAGGCTGTTTTGCAAGATCATATACAGTATAATTATGACGGGCTATACCTTTATCTTCCATAACAAAGCCGGTCAGTTTTTTGGTTTTGCCTTTAGCTATGGCTGCTGCTACTGCCTCCTTGCCGATGAAAACATCCTTGGACATATCTACTGTCCATTTCAGCATTGCCTCCACAGGATTTACTTTATCGCTGATCTCATGACCGTAAAGGGAGAGACCCTTTTCCAGACGCAAACTGTCTCTGGCACCCAGACCGCAGGGAGTAACACCTGCCTCCAGAAAAGCATTAAAAAGAGCAGGAGCCTGGCTTACCGGTACAAAAATCTCCACTCCCTTCTCGCCGGTATATCCCGTAGCTGCTATATTCATCTTTTCATTGTTAAAAGTAACCTCCTGCAGTGTAAAAGAGGGCATCTCCTGTAGGGCGGGGAAAATTTTTTGTATGTAGGACCAGGCAGCTGCTCCCTGTACTGCCAGGTTTAAATACCTGGCAGAGACATCCCTGAAGCGGGCATTGAAAGCTTTTTCTTTTAGTTTTGCGGTAAACCATTCTCTGTCTTTATCTATGTTGGCGGAATTAACAATGATAAATACCTTTTCCCGGTCCAGATAGTAACAGATAATATCATCTACAAAAGTACCGTTTTCATATAAAAGAGGCGTATATACACACCTGCCCGGGCCGGTTTGGGATAGATTGTTCGTTATAAGATAATCAACATAAGCTACTGCATCCGGTCCCTCAATTAAAAAAGAGCCCATGTGGCCGCAGTCAAACATACCGCAATCCTGACGTACAGCCTCATGTTCTTTGATAACAGATCTATACTGAATCGGCATGGCCCAGCCGGCAAAATCAACTATACGGGCTTTATTCTTTACATGTTCATCATACAGGGCGGTTTTTTTAGGCAAAATATCTCCTTTAAATAAAAATATAAGGTATCCCTGAAAAGGCTAATAGGTTACAATGTTTTGGGGAATATTTCAAATATAAAAAATCCTGCTGTAGAAAAAAATAAAAAAAACACTTAAAACGTTTACATTTTATTATTAACATAGTACAATGTAGTATTACAAATTTCATAAAAAATTTTAACAAAATTGTGTATTTGGGAGGGGAATATATCCGGATACAGACCTGTATCCGGATATATTTTTTCACTTAATTAATTTCCATTGCTTTTTTACTACAAAAATTGTATAATTATATATTCAATTCTTAAAAATACTGACAGGAAACTCTATGAAAAAAATATGTCTTACAAATGTTATTTTACTCCTACAGCTTGCTGTATTATTTGCCGGAAGTGAAAAAAAACATGTCGGCGTACTCCAGTTTGAAGCTAAAGGTATATCAGAGAATGAAGCATCCTCTGTAAACGAACTTTTCACCTCTGACCTGGTAGCTACCGGCCGCTTCGTTGTACTTGACCGGGCCAATATGAATAAAGTACTGGCTGAACAGGAGTTTCAAAATTCAGGCTGTACCGGTACGGCCTGTGCTGTGCAGATTGGCAAGATTCTAAACATGCAGTATATGTTTACCGGCACGGTTATGAAAGTAGGCGCAAGTATGGTTATTTCTATTAAAATGATCAATGTCGAGAGTTCCCAGATAGAAGATTCGAAAAAAGAAACAGTTAAAAGCGCGGATCAGTACGCAGCAGCTACCAAAAAAATTGCAGTGCGTTTTGCCACTGGCAAGAAAGATATGATAGAGATCAAGGAACCCTTTAACGGTAAAGCCTTTCTTATAACGAGCGGCTTAACTATGGGTACTACAGCAGGTATATTTAATATACTGGGTTTTGCTTTTGCTGATAAACTGGACCAAAAAAAAACACTTTATGAAGAAGCTGTTGATTCTGACAAAATAGAAACATATTATAACGATTACGAGAGCTACCGTAAAAAAGCAAACAGCTTTTATATTATCTCCTGGGCCGGGTATGGTGCAGGCGCCGGACTTTTACTGTGGGGGCTTTTGTCCAATTCCAGGGACGATATCATAACTATGATACCCCGTCTGTCCCGGCGGCAAGTAAAAATTACCTTAAACCGGCGTTATTAAAATATTAAAATGAAAAACTGTTTTTTACTTTTTCTTTTCTTTATCCTGGCAGGTACAGGCTTTTCCTGCCTGCATACTGACCAGCTTTCCCATACCAATCCGCTTGATCCTGATAATCCTGACAACACCAACAGTAATCCTGATAATAACGCCCCGGTTATAGGTTCTTTTACCGCCACACCCTCAACCCTGGACAAACACCAGACAGCCACCCTGGAAGTAACCGCACAGGATATTGACCAGGATAACCTTACTTATACTTACAATATTACATCCGGTAAAGGCAAGCTTGGCGGCAGCAGCGGCAATATAGAATCTTTTACCGCCTCCAATACCGGCGGTACGGTTGATATAGAAGTAACAGTTAATGACACTAAAGGCGGCAGTGACAGTGCGACGGTTACAGTTACTGTTAACCCCTCCTGGGTAAGGTTAGGCAGCATACTTTCCGAACAAAATCCTTCGGCTTTGGAGATCGCAATCAGTATGCAAAATCAAGTCTATATTGCTTTTAATGACCCGCGCAACCTGCAAAATGTCGTATGTGTAAAAAAATTAAGTAACGCTGTCTGGGTTAATGTCGGCACACCTGTAAATGTTGACACCCAGAAACTGGATCTGGAGCTTGACTTTAATAATACCCCCTATATAGTATACAAGGACAGTTCCCGCATCACAGTACGGCGTTATACCAATAACAGCTGGCAGCTCGTTGGTGCTGCGCAGAGTATCTCAATAGATTCCCCGCGCACTACACCTGATCTGGAATTTACCCAAAACAACACGCCCTATCTGGCCTTTGCCGATTACGGCAGCAACAAAAATATCCGGCTTATGCGCTTCAACGGATCAGAATGGGTACAGACAGCACCGCTGCTGCCGCCAAACGGAACCAATGATGTGGATGTTGCCGAGCTGGAGATTGACAGTCAGAACCGGATTTTTATAGCCTTTACCACCAACGGCTCAGTCAATGACGGCCTTTATATAAAAGAATGGACCGGAAGCAGCTGGCTGTATCTCTCAGGCAATACCGGCTCCTACGGCACTAAAATACCTCTCAGTGACGCACCTGTACAAAGCGCTGACTTCATTATCAGGGAAGAAACACTTTTTGCCTGCGTAAGAAAAAACGACGGCGGCAATCAGCAGCTCTCTGCCCTGGAATACGACCCGACCATGTGGGAGCTGCGCGGCAGTGAAGATTTTACAGCTGATGCCTTTGGTAAACCATCGCTAGCTTTTGATACAAGCGGCCGGCTGCATGCCTTATTCTGGGACAATAACAATAATCAGCGCCCGGGTATTATGCGCTACAACGGCGGCATGTGGGAATATATTGACTATAGCAGCTTTAACAATGCCGTAAACCAGGCCGGGGTAGCTGATATGGAATGCGCTATTGATCAAAACGATATAATATATATATTAACTACAGATAATGACGAAAGTGGAAGGGCTGTTGTCTACGCCTACAATTAAAAGGAAAAAATATGCCTAAACATTTTTTATTTTTTTTTTCTTCTTTTTTTCTTCTGCTATTTTTCAGTTCATGCCTTAAAAAAAATAAACTATCCCATACCAATCCCTATGATCCGCAAAGTCCTGATTATACCAACCTTACAGCTACTAACAGGGCTCCAGTCATTAACTCTTTTACCGCCACAGCATACACAATTGATAAAAAGAGCCAGACCATACTGAATGTCAACGCCGCGGATCCTGATAATGATACACTTCTATATTCCTACAGTATTATCAGCGGCCAGGGTATATTAGGAGGCAACAGCGGCAGTTCGGAAACCTTTACAGCTACCAATAAAAGCGGCAGTGTTACCATCCAGGTGAATGTCAGCGACACTAACGGCAGCGTTGTTTCGGAAAGCCTGGTTATATCTGTGCGCAAATCCTGGGTTTTGGTAGGCGGTACTCTGCGCGACCAGAACAATACCCTCAAACATGCGGAAATAGCCCTTGATTCCCAGAATAACATTTACATCGCTTATTATTCCGACGGTTCTCCTGCAAAATTTTTTGTAAAAAAATATGAAAATGGAGCCTGGACCAATGTAGGCGCCCCGGTTGAGGATAACGGTTATGGTCTGGATATGGAACTTGATAAAAACAGCACCCCTTATATTGCTTATAAAGAAGCACACCCGGAAAACAAAATAACAGTACGCTGTTATACCAACAGCTCCTGGACAGTAGTCGGCAGTGAAAACAGCATTGCCAGCGGCGATGTCCGCTGGGATATATTTGATCTTGAGTTTGATCATAACAATACTCCGTCGCTGGCTTTTGCAGATACCGGCAGCAATGACTGTGTCCGTTTTGTACAGTTCAGCGGCGGTTTCTGGCAGCAGATTGGTGCTACCCTGCCCGCACAAACCAATACCAACAGTGTTCAAAGTGTTGACCTGGAGTTTGACGCTGACGGAACACCTTATATCGCTTACACAACCAATGGCGTTTCAGTAAAAAAGCTGAATAAAACTACTACCAACTGGGAATTTATAGCAACTAATAACCTTGCCCGGGGAAGTGAACATATAAGCGGTCTGGAGACAGGAGCCGGCAGTGTGGATCTTTTTATAGATGAGTATCAGCTCTATTTCTGTATGGAAAAAGCCGCCGCTTCCCAGCTCTGTTTTCTGGAATATACTACTGACAGCTGGCAGATTACAGGCCAGATCGGTTTTACGCCTGATTCAGCTGAAGGGCCGTGCATCGCTTTTGATTCTGCAGGAGTCCCTTATGTTTCCTTCTGGGACTATAATAATCAGGACGGCGGCTGGACTCTTCCCGGCATTATGAGTTATCAGGGCAGCAGCTGGGAATATCTCAACTTTACCTCTTTTAACCAGACAGCTACCCCTATGTATGGTCATGATACCCCCTGTGTTATCAGTACTAATGATATACCCTATATTGTTTACCCTGGTAATGATTATAAAATCAGAGTACTGGCTTATCTATAGCTACATACTTAAAATTTTCTGCATAATTTCTTTTTATGTTTGTTATTATTATATAAAGAGAGAAACATTATCTTTCCCAGGGAGTGTTTATGCGTAAAATAATATTAACCGTCGGTTCTTTTTTTATATTACTCAACATAAAAATATTTGCCTTTCAGGTAGTACTGGTAACAGCTGATCCTATGACCTCCAATGATATCCATATTGAAACGGAAATCAGCTCTCTTTTTGGTACACCGCTTTACCAATACGGCAACCAGGATCCCACCGGCAATATAAATAGCGGCGATGTTGTATATATAACAGCTGACGCTGATATAAGCATGTATGCTTCCATGTATGAAAGTCTGCCTAACGGTATAGTAGTAGCTAACAGCGCTGCGCTGGAGATGTTATATTTATGTTCCACAGGTGACAGCGGTACAGACTACGGTATAATGGGGACAGTGCAAAACAGCACCCATGAGATATGTCAGGGGTTAAGCGGTACCATATCACTTCTCAATAACTCAGCTTCCAGAATAATCTGTCATCCGGCTAATGACGGTCAATTTTTAATCAGTACTTACAGCAATACATCTAACTGTGTAACAGCTGCTTTTACGCAGAACGCTTTAATGGCCGGGGGCTATACAGCAACCGGCCGGCGAGCCAGTTTTTATTTTAAAACCGGCACACTCTCCCCTGATGGGATTACTATCTTGAGTAATGTCATACTCTGGGCTGCAGGCAGTACCGGCGGCAGCAGTTCCTCAATCAACAGCAGTTTTCCTGTCAACTCTTCATCCAGCGTATTCTTTTCATCTACGTCTACAGCGGGCAATTCCAGTTCCGGCGGCAGTGATACCCAGGCTCCCTGGCTTGATATCCATAACAGTGTTGAAATGGAAAGCGGCCTCGACTCTCTTACCAATACCTTTAGCCTTTCCGGCACTGTTACAGACAACAGCCCGGTTGAATGGGCTGATTTACAATTTACCACCACTGTAAACGGAACTAACTGGATCAGTGAATATATGCCCCTGTCATGGGACCAAAGTGGATTTTGGGAAAAAACAAACATTAATCTGGATGTGCCTGTGGGTGTATATAGTTTAACTATCAGATTAAATGCTGCTGATATACATGGTAATGAAAATCCCTTTTACGCCTCAAATATTCTTTTTGTAAAGGAAACTCCGCCGGACACGCAACCGCCGACAGCTGCTGTTACCAATCCTGTGCCTGGAGCAATTATAACCGGTGCTAAAAATTCTCTGGTTTTCAGCGGAACCTGCAGTGATGAACGAAGCGGTATCAGCAATATTACCCTTTATATCTATAATATTGAGAGTTATAATATAACTTTGCCGGCACAGATCAATAACAACAGCTGGAATTGCACCTGGGATATCAGCAACATTGCTCAAAACGATTATAATTACTATATAGAATGTATTGATCAGGCGGGAAACCAGTATATATCCCCATCTGCGATGTTAACCTATATTGAAAATTCGTTTCAAATCAGTAAAAAACAAAGAGCCATAGCTTATAATAGTGTCATTGATTTAGATAAAAATCCTGTTTTACAGCTACCTTTTGTAAAAGATAGTAATGATCAGAACATTACCTTTACTTTATACAATAAAGAAGGAAAAATAATATATACAAAAGAACAGCCAATTACCAGATTCAACAGCTCTGATCCGGTATTTGTCTGGCGTAATATACCGGAAGAACTAGCTGCCGGCCACTATTTTGCCAGGCTGAATGGAAGTAACTGGGAAAAAATACTGTTGATAATACTTACCAGATAGAGATATTACCGCAAAATAATTTTCCTAAATTTCCAATTTTGTTTTTTAAAGAGTATACAATTCTTGTATAGTTACAATCTTTTAAAAAACATAAATTTATCAGAGGATGCGGGTTTTTAAAACTGTAAAAATTCTTGTCCGGCAACATCCTGACCGGTTTAACCGGAACAGGTGTTCTGCTACAGCCGTTATATTTTCTCTTGATCTATAACTTTATTAAAAACTGTAGTATCAAATGCAAAATAATAAAATTTTACGGAACTTAAATTCACACCCGTATCAGGAAAATAATTGCGTTTTTAAATCCTGAAGGGTATAATAATTATAATAATAATAATTTAGCTTAAGGGAGGGAGAGGTGTTTGCCTTTCTTAAAAAAGGTCTGCTGCCGGGCATAATTATCATAATCCTTATCACAGTCAGATACAGTTTTTTCACCACTGCAGAGGTTAAATCTTTTTCCATGTCCCCTTTACTGAAAAGGGGGGATCACATTATAGCCTTTAACTTTTTTCAACGCCGTAACATCCCCCGTCAGAGTATTGTATTGCTGCGCTGCCGGCAGCAGACCAGTAAAAAATATGATTATCTGGTAAAACAGATCATCGGCCGGGCCGGTGATACTGTGCAGATATGTAACGGCAATGTTAAAATAAACAATAAAAAATTAAAGGAAACAGGTATTCTTAAAGACTGCACTGACTGGGGGCCTCTAAAACTAAGCCGGGACGAATATTTTGTCCTGGGTAATTTCCGCACGATGAGTATTGACTCGCGCCAGTTTGGTCCGGTTAAAAAAAATGAGATAGAGGGACTGATCTTTGCTGTTTATTACCCTTTTCCCAGAATTAAGTTTTTTTAAATATGCGCCCCAAACTGATATTAATATTACTTTTTTTCAGCTTTGTATTTCTGATTATCTTTTACCGTATGGTGCAGCTTGCTCTTTTCCCGGAAGATATTTTACTGTCTTATAAATCCATACCGCGCATACGCAGTTTGCGCGGTAAAATTATGGGCCGGGACAGTACACCGCTGGCCCTGTCTTTTAAGAAATATAATATATATTTTAATCCCCGGCAGGAATACTCCCCGGGCGGCCTGAGTAATGCCTGTAACATACTTAACCTGGATCAAAAAAAAGTTGCCGGGGCTATAGCCAAAAATAAAACTTTTCCGTTAAAAATTTTTACCAGTGCTTCCAATAAGAAGAAAATTGCTTCTCTGCGCGAGCCGGCTTTTCTCTCCGAGCGTATATTTCAGCGATTTTATCCTGAAGATGACCTGCTGGCCCAGGTAACAGGTTTTACCGGCTATTACGGCAAGGGACTTACCGGTCTGGAAAAATACTATAACTCCTTTCTGGCAGTTACTAATTATAATGATAAAAAGATCCCGGCCCTGTACCTGACTATAGCAACCAAACTGCAGGATTATATCGAAGAACAACTGGATAAAGCGGTGAAAGAACATAACGCCCAATCAGGAATAGTTATTATACAGGAAGCAGATACAGGCCGTATCCTGGTAATGGCTAACAGCCCCCGTTTTAATTTAAATAATTTTAAAAAAGTTTCCGCTAAATTATATAAAAATATATCTGTATGCCGCCACCTGGAACCGGGCTCTATCTTTAAATTATTTTTCCTGGCATATCTCATTGATAAATATCATATTGATATTTCAGATAAATATTATAACTGCCAGGGAGCGCTTTCACTGCCTAATGAAAAAAAAGAAATAACATGCGGACACAAACATGGCCTGGTAAACTTTCAAAAAATTATTAAATATTCATGCAATGTCGGCATGGTAAAAGCAACAGCCGGGTTAACCCGTAAAGAAATGTATAACTTTTTAACCACTTTTCACTTTGGCAAAAAAACCGGCATATCCATCCCGGGAGAAAACAAAGGAATTTTGCCGCCGCTTAAAGAGTGGGGCATCAGAACCAAAGCCACTATACCTATCGGACAGGGACTGGCTGTCACACCTGTGCAGCTGATATCCGCCTTTTCCTCCCTTATCAACGGCGGCATCTATTATAAACCCTCTCTTATTTTAAAAAAAATCAAATATAACAAAAACGGCCGGCTCCAGACTAATATAATTAAACCGGTTGCTGTTAACCGCACTATTAAAAGAGAAACCTCTGCTAAAGCGGTAAAACTTCTCTCTTACGGAACTATCAGAGGCAGTACCGGCTTCCGTGCCCGGCGGGATGACTACCAGGCAGGCGGTAAAACCGGCACCAGCCAGATAGCAGATCTGAAACGGGGGGGGTATTATTCCAATAAATATCATGCCGGTTTTATAGGCATCTATCCGAAAAAGAACCCGGTCATAACCGTGCTTATTATTATATCCGAACCAGAATACGGCAAGTTCGGCGGCAAAGTTGCAGCCCCGCTTTTTGCCGCAATCATCCCCGAGATCTCGCGCAGTCTTAAGATCACAACCGGACAAAGAACCGAAAAATATGCCAATGAGGTACTTAAGGTGCATAACATAAAAAAAAACAGCGGGGAACTGCTCCCTGACTTAAGAGGATTATCCCTGCGCGATGCCTTGATCCGTTTTCAAAATTTCAATAACAAACACGACCGTCAATATAAATTAAAAATAAAAGGCAAAGGTTATGTAAAACAGCAGGATCCGCCGCCCCATACCCGCAATATAAGCGGCAATACTATTATTCTCCGCCTGGAACTTGAATAATTATGATAATTGAAGACAAGGCTAAAGACGGTTCCGTAATTTTCAAACAGGAACAGGACGGAAAAACCTTTTACTTGTCCAGCCGTTACAACCCTTCCCGGGAAGCAGAAAGAATAACAGCTGATGCAGAGGAGTTCAAAGACTGTAATATTATTATACTGTTCGGCGCCGGAAATCTGCATCTAATCAGCAAAATCAATGGGCTCAGAACAGATCAGCTTTTTATTGTATTGGTCAAATCAGAACAGTTTAAAAAAAAAGTTGTTTCTCTTTTAAAAAAAAACTATGATTTGGAGGCGGCGGCAGAAAATATAATTTTCTGCAGTGAAAAAGATTATAAAAGCCAAATACGGGAGCTTATCCTCAAACGCTCAGCGCGCCGGATACGCTTTCTGCAAAACCGTAACGAGATCCGGATGAATCCTGCTTTTTTTGCTGAAGCCCGTACCAATATCATAAACATGCAAAACCGTAAATCAATTAACACAGCTACTATTTCCAGATTTGAAAAATTATGGCTGCGTAATATTATAAAAAATACTGATCTGATAATTAACGCCTTCCCGCTCAAGCAATTGCTCAATACCGGTAAAGGTTATCAGGCCGTTATTATCGGTGCCGGGCCGTCACTGGCGCCGGAACTTGAAAATTTAAAAAAAAATCAGCAGCATCTGGTTCTCATAGCAGTAGACACTGTTTATAAAACATTATTAAACCATAATATTATACCGGATATCGTAATTATAGTTGACCCGCAGAAAATAAATGCCAAATATCTGGAAAACATTGAACCGCGGCTGATCAGGCAAAGTTTTTTTATCAGTGAGCCTGCGGTCTGCACCAAAGCTATAGCAGACAAAAAGCATAATCTTATAATGTTTGATACTATTTTTCCCTATTATAATATTCTTGCTTCCTTTTTCGGTTTCAAGGGAGAACTTGATATGGGAGGCTCTGTAGCCACCACTGCTTTTGAGGTATGCCGCCTGCTCGGGTTTGACAGAACAACCATGCTGGGCATGGACCTCTCTTTAAGCAAAGACCGTTATCATCTGCCCGGCACTATGTATGAACAGCAATGGTATTCATCTTGTTCCCGTCTGTCAACTTATGATACGCAGACTTTTAAACTGGTTGACTATGCCAACCTGGAACAAACCCGCAATAATCATAATCAAACAGTATATATGGATGCTAAATTTATTATGTTTAAAAACTGGTTTGAAAAAAAGATAAAGAAATTTCCTGATTTTAATATCTCTAACTCCTCTGACGGAGGAGCGGTTATTAAAGGAATAGAGTATATTCCTTTTACGGAATTTACTGCTACTGCCGCAGGTTTGCATAAAAATAAATACCGCGCTGTTTTGACTGATACAATCTCTTATACTACCCAACCAAAAAAAATTATCTCTGTCCTGCCTCTTTTTCTGGAAAAAATGCAAAATATCAGCAGCCGGATCAACTCCTACAGAGAGTTATGTATAAAAGCGGAAAAAGCAGCATCCCGGGCAGCTGCAAAATTATCCCGCCGGGAGGATCCCGGCGCTGAATTCAGTACCCTGCAAGCACTGGATACCCGGCTTGGTCTTGATTTCCCCGGTAAAGCTTTGGTAAATATTGCAGTTCAAAAAATCATACATAAAATAAACGATGGTTATGAAATCGAGTTTGATCATCAGGTTACAGAGAGGCAGCGCCCTGCAGAGACCTCCCGTTATTTATACAGTGAGATGCGCCGGGCATGTTCTTTGAACCTTAAATATATTAATAACACGGTCAGGGAACTTCAAAAAAAATACAAAGCAAAGCGGGATAAATAATGGTAATTACCGCTTTTAAAAACCGATACCGGTAATTTAGCAGGAGTTAGAGCATAATGAATTTTATTTTAATTATAATTATTTTGTTGAGTATTACTTTTTTTATTTATAAACAAAAACAGGATAAAAAAAAACTAAGCGCTGAAGAGGAACTGGAAAAGAGCGGTGAGTATAAAAATATAAGCAGTATAACCAGACAGGAACAGCACCGCTTGCGAAAAGAGATGGATCAGCTGCTTGCTAAAATATCTTCCCGCGGCATCTCTGCTTTAAGCAAAAAAGAAAAAATACGCCTGGAAAAAATATCACACCAACTGGATGAAAAACAGTAAAAAAATTACAAAACTCTTGCAATTATATATTTTTTATAGTAATATTTTAGGATTTTAGCCATTGTTCATTTGGTTTTAAAATCACTAAATATAATAATTTGAAATTAAAACTTGAGATAATAACAGCAGCTAAAAGAATGCTGTTGAAAAAAAATACGTTCAGGAGAAATAATGCTGGAATTAAAAAAAGGAATTGATATTCTTACCGAAATAGGCGGTATCAAAGATATTGCTGCTGCCAGAGAGCTGATCACAAGCAGACTGGATCAGGAGAGCAGGGATAAATTAGCACGTATCAAAAATGAAGAAGCTCTGCTTAAAATAGCTAATGCGGTTAAAATGTGCAGCCCGCAAGCTGTTTTTGTTAACACCGGCTCTGATGCAGATATGCAGCAAATCCGGGAGATGAGTCTGGCTAAGGGTGAAGAAAAAAAACTGGCTATGAAAGATCATACTATTCATTTTGATCTGCCCCAGGACCAGGCCCGGCTGGTAAAACAAACTTATTATATTGTAAATGAGGATGAGAAAGCCAGTGCCCTGGCCAAAACCATGCTCCGCCGGGATGCTTATGCCTACCTGGAACAATATATGAAAAACATAATGCAGGATTTGACCATGATGATCGGGTTTTTCTCCCGCGGTCCGGTTAAAGCCCAGGCTGCTATACCGGCTATAGAGATATCCAGTTCAACTTATGTACTTCATTCCGCTGATATTCTTTACCGCAACTGTTATAACAATTTTGACGAAGAGGTAAAACGTAAAGGATTCTTTTTTACCAATGTCCATTCTGAAGGAAGCAACCGGTCCGAAGATATACCCAAAGCACGTATTTTTATGGACAGAAGCTGGCAGACCACTTTCAGTACTTATTGCACCTATGCCGGCAATACCCTTCTCCTTAAAAAAGGCAATCACCGCTTTGCCGTGGATTACTGTACTTACTATCAGCCGGAAAAAGAACTCTCTGAACATATGTTTCTTACCGGTCTTACGGGGCCGGGCGGACGCAAAACCTATTTTGCCGGCGCAGCTCCCAGCGGCTGCGGTAAAACAACCACTGCCATGGTCGGCACTGATTTTATCGGTGATGATCTTACCCAGCTTTGGATAGCTGCTGACGGCACCATGCGCGGCATCAATCCGGAACAAGGTATTTTTGGTATAGTTGCTGACGTAAACCGTGAAGGCGACCCGTATCTGATGAAATGCCTGCGGGAAGAGGGAACGGAAGTTATCTGGTCCAATGTACTTATTGATGAAAATAAAGTACCGCACTGGGAAGGGAACGGTGAAGAGTCTCCCCGGAAAGGTATCAATTTTCAGGGGGAATGGTATAAAGGGAAAAAGGATAAAGAGGGAAATCCTGTCCCCATCTCCCATAAAAACGCCCGCTGTACCCTGCGCTGTTCCTCCATTGCCAATAACAACGCAGCAGCTACTGCAAACCCTGCGGGTGTACCGGTTAAAGTGATCACCTATTCCGGACGTGATGCTGATACTATGCCCCCGGTATGGGCTGCTGCCAACGGTGATGAAGGAGTTGCTATAGGCGCATCCATTGTTTCCCAGGCCACAGCTACGGAAGTCGGCGCTACGGGCGTACGGCGGCAGCCATGGGCGAATGCTCCCTTTATACCCGGCCCCCTGGCTGACTATATGAAAGCCCAGTTTTCTTTTTTTAATTCTTCCAAATTCAGTGCTGCCGGCAGACCTGTACTGGCCGGGCTTAATTATTTTCTTACCCACGAAGCCAGAGGCGGCAGCGGCAAAGGACTGCTGGGCGAAAAAAAAGATGTCAAAGCCTGGCTGGGATGGCTGGAACTTTATGCCCATAATGAAGTAAAGGCCATAAAAACCCCTATTGGCTTTATCCCGCAATACAATGACCTTGAAAAACTGTTCCGGGAAAAAATAAACAAAGAATACCCCCGGCAACTATACAATTTGCAGTTTGCTTTATATGCAGACAATATTATAAAAAGAATTGACCTGCAGACAGAAGCCTACAGTAAAGAGGAAAATCTTCCGGAGCAGCTTTTTAAAGTATATGAAAAACAAAAAAAAGAACTGCTTAGCTTAAAGGAAAAACACGGCCCGGTTATTTACCCGGACAAACTGCAAAGTTAAACAGAACAGAAAAGGGTACACATTTTAATTTACAGCCGCTGCAAAGTAAGTACCACAGGCTGACCGGTTTATCTACACTATCCTTGTAAATTCAGGTCAGTTTTATTTTAGATACGCGGTAAACTGTTAATATAAGCAGGAGTATATTTAAACCGGTAAAAGCCGCCCGTAAATAAAACGGAAAACCGCACAGTTCGCCTGTAAAAGCAAATATATAAGCACAGACAAAGAGCAGCAAGGGCATAAGTATACTAAAAACCAGTAAAAATAAAAAAGATAAAATATGTTTCAGATATTTACGGTTCAGCCAGGATAAGGCCAGCAGTATAAAAAACAAGGTAACTATATAGATTAATATATTTATTTTGCAGTTTATAATAAAATCATAAAAGAAAGGACGGTAGAAAAAAGAACTTACAGCTGTCTGCTGCAGTTTTAACAAAGCAGGAAAACTGAGAAAATAAAGAAACTTTTTATTAGCCGGTGCCAGCAGATGAACCATATCAGCCAGGTTAGCTCCGTATGAAGACCCTATCACCTTGCTTATCTCATTGGTTGTATTTTTTAAATAAAGCCGGTTGCGCCTGTATTTGGCATAACGGAAAGAGCTGGTTTTACCCGCCATAGTCAGCCTTACATTCTCCAAAAAAAGTGTTTTTTTATAAACAGTAATACGCTCAGCGCGGATCAGATTGTCATTGTAATAAAATTTTAAATTGGAATAAGTTATCAGACGGGGGGCGTATTTTTTAAGATTTTTATAGGTTGAAAGAAGAAACTCGTTATTTTTCAAGGTAGTTACAATATGAGTGTAGGTTGCTTCCACCTCCCGTTCCTCCGGATAGGCTATGTAGATATCTCTGATCATATTATAAGCGCGTCTGATATTGCCGTCTGCCATCAGTTCTCTTACTGCAGCCAGTTTTTTATTAAGTATAAAGTTGGATCTTTTTTCCGGGGACAGGCTCATTTCCGGGTCCCTTTCCAGCTGACGGCAGTAATAGAGCTCATGTTTAAAATGATCAATCTCTTTTCGGTAAGCACGGGTGTCAGGATAATGGTTAATAAGTTTCTCGTAAATATAAGCTGCTGCCGCGTATTCCCCGCTGGTCTTATATTCTGCCGCTTTATTTTTCAGCAAATGGCGGTATTTCTTTTTAGTGGTATTTTTTTCTTGTTGCCGCGCCTGGGTAAAGCGATAAATTTCATCTATAAGTATTGCCGGCTGCACTCTGAAAGGATATTCTTTTAAAATATTACTGCATTTATCCACTACCAGATCACAGGCGGCAGCTATCAGACGGTCAGTATGTTTTTGCCGCCGGCTGCCGGCTGCCGGCGCATTAGTAAAAGCAGTATAATTATTTTTTAAAGTTTGTTTATCAACAGCAGCATAATCCTGTAATAAATGATATAGATTGTTTACTTCTGCTTTTTTTTTACCAACAGGCAGAATATCAATATTACAGGTCCTTTCCCATATAAGGCGGAAAGGCTCAACAGATGTTGCTTTTGCTGTTTTTTTATTATAAACCGCTTCGTTGTGGCGGTCAAAACGGGTAAAATATCTTATTATTAAAAAATCATTTATATACAGATTCGCTATCACTGTTATCGTAAAAAATACCAGAAAAACTATTAATACTGACCTGCTTAAAATATAAAAACTGTTATGTATACCCCGGTCAACTTTGTCAAAGGCAAAGTAAGCAGCGCTGAAAACCGGGATCAGGGAGAGCGCAATTAAGCTTTCGCCAAAAAAAGTTAAAACCAGTTCCCGGTTGCCGAGATCACCTTCAAGCAGAAAATAGGGAAGAATAAAAGCTGCTATTAAAACAAGCGCGCCTGTTGTAAAACAGGCTATGATATAGTTAATATAAGACTTATTCATATATTTCAATATGAATAATATCCTTTCTTTTCAGAAAATTACGGAAATCATTATAATCCTGAAAATGAACCAGCGGCATAGTCTCCATCTGTCCGGTTGTATATTTAACTCTTAGTTTATAACTGTCAATTAGCATATTCCCCCCAAAATTGGCTAGTTTGTCTATTTTGTCGGTATTTTTAATAAATATATTACTATTTTTTTAAAAATAAATTTTTTCAAAAATCCTATTGCTGCTATTATACTATGACTATAAAAAAAATAGCAAAATTATACCGGAAATTTTTAAGATCTTATTTGACATAAACAGCTATGCCATTATAATATAAACGCCTGTACTGAATTATAATTTAATATGCAGTTTTTAAAAAATTTCTTCTCTTCTATAAAAAAACTTTTTCTCTCTGATGAAAAAACCTATGTAAACAGCAGAATGCTGTTCCGTTTTTTTATTTTATGTGTCCTGATATTTATCATCTGTTTCGGCATAGCCTTTGTTATATTTCTCCGGTCTTCCCCTACCTGTCAACTGCCCAATGTACTTCATAAAGATATTCTTACTGCAACCAGGCTGCTGCAGCAGCAAAAACTCCGGCTTCATTATCTAACCAAAAACCACAGTTCCATTCCCCGCTACCAGATCATCTCGCAAAACCCGGCGCCCGGCACCAAAGTAAAAAGCGGGCGCTTTATTACTCTGACTGTAAGCACGGGCAAAAAAGTAAAAAACATGCCTGATTACATCGGCAAACCTTTTACAGAGGCAAAAATTGACCTTATAAGCCGTTTTGCCCAGGCTGAAAATCCTCCCCGCATTCTGAAAGCCATGAAATATTCCTCCGAATATGAAAAAGGCATTGTAATTGACCAGAATCCTGCTCCGAAACAGTCAATAGACTATAACAGCGAGATTTATCTGATCGTAAGCCGCGGCCTGACAGAATCAATGTATAAAGTACCCTCTTTCCGATTGGAAAATTTCAAAGAAGTGGAAGCAGCGTTGGCGGAGAAAGGAATCAAAACTGTTAAAAAGTTAAAAGCAACTGACCGGAAAGAGCATATCGGAAAAATTTTTCAGCAAAGTGTCAAACCCGGCACAGAGCTGACTAAAGGAGACACCATCGAGTTCATTGTCGGCGTTGCTGATACAGAGGAACATAAAGGACTGCGTAAAGAGATATGGCGCGTCTTTTCCTTTACCGTGCCCCCGCTCCGTAAAGGTAATTCCTCGCGCCAATACCGTCGTCTCAAACTTATTGTTAAAGACAAACTGGGACGTCAAAAACGGCTTGATGAGCTGGTAGCTGTAAACCGGCAGGTAAATCTTCCTTATAAAACCTACGGCAGCGGTGTAGTAGAGGTTTACCTTGACGGTAAAAAAAAACGTACTTTTACCTTCAGATGATCCGTCTGAATAAAATTCAAAAAAAAGCAGTAGAAACCACTGACTCCCACTTACTGGTTATGGCCGGGGCAGGTTCAGGTAAAACCCGGGTTATAACCTCTAAAATTATCCATCTTATTAAAAACAAAGGGGTTCCCCCCTATGCTATTCTGGCTATTACTTTTACCAATAAAGCAGCAGATGAGATGAAAACCAGAGTAAAAGAGGTTCTGTCCAGTACTGACATGCGTCATCTGCAGGTTAGAACCTTTCATTCTTTCGGCGCCATGCTGCTTAGATCTTTTATAAGCCATCTCCCGCCCTATGACAGCCGTTTCACTATTATAGATCCCGGTGACCAGAAAAAAATTATTAAATCCCTGGCGGAGAAGGCTGTAAAAACCGCACAAATAAATTTTATTCTGCAGCTGATCTCCTCCTGGAAAAATGATTTTTTATATCCGGATGCGCCTTTTAAATCTTTTGCCATGTATGATACGGGCAGCAAAGAGCCCGGCTATTACCGGGAGTGGTATAAAAAATATCAGGACCATCTGCTTAAAAACAATCTGCTTGATTTTGACGACCTGATAGCTCTCCCGGTTCAGCTTAGCCAAAAAAACAGTGCCTGCAATGATTATTTAAAAAGCCGCTGGCGTTATGTCCTGGTTGATGAATACCAGGACACCAACACCTGCCAGGAAAAAATAATACGCCTGTTTTATCAAAACGGAGCCACTATTACAGCTGTCGGTGATGATGACCAGTCTATCTACAGTTTCAGAGGCGCTGATATAACCAATATCCGCTGTTTTGAAAATAACTATAAAAAAAGCAGTGTTATTCAACTGGAACAAAATTACCGTTCCACCCAGTCTATACTGGATGCTGCCAATGATGTAATTGCCCATAACCGGCGCAAATATCAAAAAAAACTTTTTACCAGAAACGAAACGGGCGAATACCCCTCTTTTACTTTTTACTATTCCGACCGTGAAGAAGCAGCGGAAACCGCTTTAGAGATACTGAAAGCCAATGACCGCGGCTGTGCTTTTGCGCAGACAGCTGTATTTTACCGCACCAATTATCAGTCGCGTCTGCTGGAGGAAAATCTCATTCAAAAAAAAATTCCTTATCAAATTATAGGCGGCTACAAGTTTTTTGAAAGAAAAGAGATCAAAGATATAATAAGTTACCTTAATGTTTTGGCGAACAAACGCGACTCACTTTCTTTGCAGCGCATTATCAATTTTCCACCGCGCGGTATAGGCAAAAAAACCGTAACCAGACTAATAAATTTTGCTGCTGACAGACAACTTACGCTTATGCAGGCTTTCAGTCAGAGCCGCTCCTGCAAACTGCTCCCTGCCAAAACCCAGCGTAAGATTGATAAATTTAGCGAGCTTATAAATAAACTGGAAAAAGATATGCAGCGGCACTCCCTGGTCGGATTTATGAAGTTACTTCTCCAAAAAACCATGCTCTTCCCCTTCTACCAACAGCTCCCTGATAAAAACGAAGCTAATGAAAGATGTGAGAATATTTTCCAGCTGCTTGAGGCAGCAGGAGAATTTGCTGAAAACAATAAAACAAACAGCCTACCGCAGTTTCTCGAGCATATCTCCCTGCATACAGCCCAGGATGAAATGGCGCAGCAGGATACAGTAAAACTTATGACTGTACATAATGCCAAGGGGCTGGAATTTGATACAGTATTTGTAACCGGTATGGAAGAAAACACTTTCCCGCATATTCTGTCCATTGACGATCCGGATGAAACAGAAGAAGAACGGCGTCTTTTCTATGTGGCCATGACCAGAGCCCGTAAAAATCTTTTTCTTTCCGGAGCAGGTGAAAGAAAACAGTACGGAAGGTCCAAATATCTTTTTCCGTCACGGTTTATAAGAGAAATTGACAGAAATCATTTTAAATATTATAATGATATATCGCGTATAGATAACAAAGAAAACATGGAAGATTATTTTGTTATTGATCAACATGAATATTTCTAAATATAAAATATTGATTTATCTCACCAGTCTGCTGCTGCTTTTAAACTGTCATACCATAACCGATAAATTCAGCAAACCCTCTGTAAATAATTTTTCCGAACTGCAGAAAGTAAAACAAAAATATTTAATTATCAACCGAACCGCTTTGGACTTTAAGATCCTCAACGGCATTAAAGAAGCTGCCGTTGCTATAAACAAAACCATTCCCCTGCTTATAAAAAAACTCCGGCAAGATCAGCGCCGCTATAAAAAATATCAAAAATATTTACAAGAGATGATCCTTATAAATGAACAAATTCTAAAACATGCCCGGAGCAATAACCTTAATATGGTGCAAACAAAAGTAAAAGAGTGGCAAAAATATAAAGTTTTATTTTAGTACTCTTAAAATATTTAAGAAAACAGTTTATCTGTTAAAGGTCTTTCCATTTCTCTCTTTTTCTGATAATATAAAGTCTGTCATTTATACGGACTTTTCTGCTTACAGTAAAGGTAGCCCTCTGTCCCTGTTTGACTGTCTGCTGCTTACAGCCGTCACCTCTGAGATTTTTAATTTTACCGGAGAGAACACCGGTAGTATCCCCTGTAATTACAAACTTTTCTCCCTCTTTTACAGGCGTAGCTGTTATGCTGATCTCGACAACTTTAAGCTTACTGTAAAAATGAACTACTTTACCGCTGAATATTTTTTTTTCTACAGCATGACTGCCGTAACGGTTGGCCAGGTTAGTACATTTATTACCCAGATAATAACCGCCTTCCAGCCCCCGGTTAAAAACTGTTTTTAGTTCTTCAAGCCATTCGCTGACCCTGGCTGCCGTATAACCGTTTTGCCTCAAAGCTTCTACTGCTGCTTTATAAACCGCTACCGTCTTTTTAACGTAAAGAGCATCCCGGCCCCGGCCTTCTATTTTAAGCACAGAAACTCCTGCTTTTTTGATACGGTCCAGAATGTCAATGGTGCAGATATCCTGTGCGGAAAAAAGATACCCGTTTTGCAGCCGCATCTCCTGTCCGGTTTCCTCGTTTATTACCCGGTACTTAAAGCGGCAGCTTTGCAGACACAGACCACGGTTGGCTGAAGCATTGTACTGATACAGGGACATGCCGCAGCGCCCGCCGGCAGAGATACAAAGCGCACCATGGGCAAATATCTCGATTTTAAGCAATTCCCCGGACGGGCCGCGCAGATCATCTTTTTTAATACGCGCGGTAATATCTTTTATCATACCCAGGTCCAGTTCCCTGGCCAAAACTATTACATCAGCATACTGCGCCCAGAATTTTACAGCTTCGTAATTGGCTACCGAAAGCTGAGTGGAAATATGAACCGGTATACGACATTGGCGGCAATATTGTATAACAGCTATATCAGAAGCTATTACAGCATCGATTCCACTCCGGGCTGCTTTGTTAATGATCTCTTTTATCTTTTCTGTTTCCTTATTATAAAAAATAATATTAAGAGTAAGATAAGTTTTAACACCGGCAGACCGGGCCAGTGCTACAGCTTCAGCCAGCTGGGCCGGGGAAAAATTATTGCCGGAGCGGGCGCGCATATTAAGGCCTTTCAGCCCCAGATATACACTGTCTGCTCCTGCCTGTAAAGCAGCCTGTAAAGCAGCCATGGATCCGGCCGGGGCAGTTATTTCCATATTAATATTACTCCTGCTTCCCGGATTATTGTTTGCATTTCCGCTTTCACCGCTATAACCTGTAAAGATTATATTATCATAATTAAAAATAGTAAATTATTTTATCAGATAGTAAAACATTTGTAAAGTTATCATGATAAAATTAAAACATGTCAACCCTGCCCCTAATTCTGCCCCTGTTTCTGCTTATTTTCCTGGGCTATTTTTTTAAAAAAACCGGCTTTTTAACTAACAGTTTCCGGGAAGAAATGCACAAACTTGTTTATTATATAACCCTGCCTGCACTGCTTTTTAAAACCGGTTCCGGCCTTGAACTGGGCAAGGTACTGCAGCCGGTACTGTTTACTGCTTATCCCATAGCTGTGCTGATCACCTGTCTGCTGGCTGGCCTCTACAGTTTCTTTTTACGGCCCGGACAGCGTCCTGCTTTTATCCAGGGAAGTTTCCGCTCCAATCTCGGTTATCTCGGCGTACCACTGGTTATAGAACTGCTGGGAGAAGAAGCTTCCGGATACGCTGCTGTCATTCTGGGCGTAGGCGTAATAATAAACTCGGTGATTGCTATTTTACTTTTTTCTTTTACTAATAAAGAGAAAGGAAGCGGATTAAAGCTGCAAAAGTTAACAGATATTGTTAAAAACCCCCTTATAATTGCCATAACTGCCGGTTTCATTTTTTCCATGCTGCGTATACCGCTGCCCGGCATGCTAGATAAAACACTAACGATGTTAGCTGAACTCAGTCTGACTTCAATTTTAATACTGATAGGATTATCCCTCTCATTTGGTAATATTAAAAATTATCTGTTTACTGATCTTGCCGGAGCCCTGCTCAAGATGGCTTTAATGCCGCTGACTGCCTACTGGCTGCTGCAGGCTTTAACAGACAATGTAATGATCATTAAAACCGGAGTACTGCTGGCTGCCATGCCTACAGCTGTAGTTTCCTTTATTTTTGCCAAAGAATTCAAGTCAGATACTGATTTAACTATCTCCATGGTTAATTTTAATACACTGGCTGCTATTATACTGATTCCCTTAACCTTTTTTCTTTTGAATAACTGTACTGCGCCTGAACACCGAAAAACCTCTTATAATGATGCGTTTTACCAGGCTGACCTGGTTAAAACTTTTTCCTTAAGCCGACATTTTACAACCAATACGGTTTCAGCCGCATCAGACCGGCTGCATTATGTTTTTACCAAAACCAATAAGCACCGGGATACTTTTCAGGATGTTTTTAATCATATCTATTTTGCCGGGGATACTCTGGCTTTTAAAGTACTATATAAAGAGAAACCGGCTGTACCGCCGGATTGCTATTACTTAACCTGCCGGCAGCAGCATATACCTGTTGTACGCAAAGCCTACTTAAATTTAAAAAAGAAAGAGTTTTTAGCCAAATACCGCAGCTCTGTCTATCCAATGGAAAGAGTGGAACATCTGCAGCGCGGTTATATGAACACCGGTTTTTCACTGGTCGGCAGCATTCTGGAAAAAAATTACGCCGCAAAATTATCACGCCCTTTCCGGCAGAAAGATTTTTCGCCGCTACAGACCGTTATTTACCTGTCACTTGCCCCGCAGCAAAAAATATTTTTCTGTCCGGTGCATTTTACTGTAAAAATAAATTTTATAAATGAATAACCAAAAAACAGACCGGGAGCAAAAAAGAGCATTGTTATACAGTCTGCTGGGAGACCTTCCCGCACCGCCTGCGGTTATCAAAGAGGTAAGCAAAAAAGCAACTGCGCCAAAAAAATATCTACTTGAAGAACTTTCGCTTAAACTTAACCCCGGCGATCCGGTAGATGCTTTTTTTGTAAAACCCCTGGATACCGAGGGTAAACTGCCCACGGTTATTTTTTCACATACGCATGGCGGTGTGTACCAGCTTGGTAAAAGTGAACTTTTAAAATCCATACCCTCCATGTGTAAAACACCCTATGCTGAAGCCTTGACCGGCCTGGACTGTAATATTATTGCCATTGACCATCTTGGTTTTGAAAGCCGCAGTCAAAGAACTGAAACAGATATTTTCAAGGAAAAACTCTGGTACGGACAAAACTTGTGGGGACTTATGGTATATGACTCGTTACGGATTGTTGATTATCTGCACCAACGTCCGGATGTGGATACTGACCGCATAGCAGCCCTGGGCATGTCAATGGGATCTACCATGTCATGGTGGCTGACAGCCCTGGATAAAAGAGTAAAGCTCTGCATAGATATCTGTTGTCTTACTGATTTTACCACTTTGCTGCAAAACAATGACCTTAAAGAACACGGTATTTATTATTATGTACCGGCTTTATTAAAATATTTTTCAACCGCTGATATCAACAGTCTGATCGCGCCGCGGGCCCACCTGGCCCTTGCCGGTATCTATGATAAACTTACACCTGTAAAAGGTCTGGATATAATAGATAATAAATTAAAAAAAATATATCAAGACTGCGGCGCGGAAAACAACTGGCGTTTATCCAGATACAAATGCGCTCATCAGGAGACGGAGGCCATGCGCCGGGAAATTATTAATTTTATTAAAAGTAAACTATGAATAAAAAAAAAATAAAAAAAAATATATGCCATACCGGATACAAAATATGGCAGAAGGGGTGGTGCGCTGCCAATGACGGTAATATTACCGTAAAAATAAAACCGGATAAATTTCTGGCTACTGCCAGCGGTATAAGCAAAGGCTCGCTCAAGCCGGCAATGGTTCTGGCAGTCAATCAAAAAGGAGCCGCGTTTAAAAAAAACAAATACCGGGTTACCAGTGAAATCAAAGTACACATGGCTGTATATAACAAAATACCGCAATGCAATGCTGTTATTCACAGCCACTCTCCCTATGCTACTGTCTGGGCAGTGGCCGGTCAGCCCCTGCCGGAAGCGCTCTACCCGGAAGCGGAAATAATGCTGGGGCGGGTAGAGTTGGCCCCTTATGCTCTGCAGTCAACAGCTGCCCTTGCTGATAAGACAGCTGCTGTTATGAGCCGGGATACGGGCGCGGTTTTAATGGCTAATCACGGCTGTCTGACCTGCGGCCGCAGTCTTGCGCAGGCTTATGAACGCCTGGAAGTTTTGGAGTCCTATTGCCGTCTGCTCATACTGTTAAAAAAGACGGGCAAGGCAGTACTGCTCTCCGAAGAGGAGATCAGCCGGCTTATTACTCTCAAAAAAAAACTCGGCTTTAGAGAAAACCGAAATGCAGCTGAAATTCTGAACTCTGCCCGCCAAAAACTAAGTAGTTTTTTAAATGAGTAACAAATTAATATGATCCTGTAAAATCCTGTTTGAATAATAAACAGCAAAAAAACAGGAAATAGCCACTGTAGACTGGTATCTGCATATTGCCGCCGGTCAACTTCCGCCTCAGGTGCTCGGTTAGACAATATGTTTGAAGCCAAGGCCGGCCGGAGCACCGGTATCCGCTTTTGGTTTTAACAGAAATACACAAGCAGGGTAGCGCTTTCCTGATTCCCTTTAGCAAACAAAGAAGACAGATAAAATTGCCAAAAACACTATCCATTTGAAAAAAATAACAATATAAGGTAAATTTCTATATTAAAATAAAATTGTTCAAGCAAAATCAAGGAGCTTTTATGAATAGATTAAATGGTAAAACAGCTGTAATTACCGGTTCGGCAAGAGGTATCGGCAAAGAGATTGCCCGCAAATATAAAGAGAACGGTGCCAAAATAGTAATATCAGATATAGATGAGGAGATGGCCCGGGCCACGGCTGCTGAATTAGGCGGGGGTACTATTGCTCTGTCCTGTAATGTAACCAATAAAGATGATGTAGCAAAACTGATAAACGACAGCAAAGCTGAATTCGGTTCGGTTGATATTGTTGTAAATAACGCCGGCATAACCAAAGACGGACTTTTTATCAGGATGAAAGAAGCAGACTGGGACAGTGTCCTGTCTATCAACCTGAAAGGAACCTTCCTTACCTCCCAGGCCGCAGCTCAGGTCATGATGAAACAGCGTTCCGGTAAAATTGTAAACATTGCTTCCGTATCCGGGCTTTTCGGCAATGCAGGACAGGCCAACTACGCCTCTTCCAAAGCCGGTATTGTGGGACTGACCAAAGTTATGGCCCGGGAACTGGCCGGCCGCGGCATTAATGTTAATGCTATTGCCCCCGGTTTTATAGAAAGCGATATGACAGACAAACTTTCGGAAAAAGTTAAAACAGCAATAAAGGAACAGATACCCTTTAAAAAAATGGGATCTGTAAATGATATTGCCAATACAGCTTTGTTTCTGGCTTCAGATGAATCTTCTTATATAACAGGCCAGACCATAGCTGTGTGCGGTGGTTTAACCATGCAGTCTTAGCTCACCGCTCCTATTATACACAAAGGAAACAAAATGGAACAAGTTGTTATTATCGGCTCCGGCCCTGCCGGACATACGGCAGCTATCTATACAGGGCGGGCCGGGTTAAAACCGCTCCTCTATGAAGGAATGATGGCCGGCGGCATTGCCCCCGGCGGACAGCTTACAACAACTACCGAGATTGAAAACTTTCCCGGTTTTCCCGACGGTATAGACGGTATGGAACTAATGAACCGTTTACGTACGCAATCGGAAAAATACGGGAGCCGTATCATTACCAAAACTGTTGACCGCGTAGCTCTTTCTTCCGAACCGCTTGTCGTTTACACGGGCGAAGAAAAAACAGAAACGCGTACTATCATCATTGCGACCGGGGCTACAGCCAGACGGCTTAATGTTCCCGGCGAAAAAAAATTATGGAATAAAGGTATTTCAGCCTGTGCTGTCTGCGATGGTGCGCTTCCCATTTTCCGCAATAAAGAGCTGTATGTCATAGGAGGAGGAGATACTGCCTGTGAAGAAGCATTACACCTTACTAAATTTGCCGCTATGGTTTATATAGTACACCGCCGTGATCAGCTACGCGCCGGAAAAGCCATGCAGGATAAAGTATTGAACCATAAAAAAATAAAAATAATATGGGATACAGTACTGCAGGAAGTAAAAGGCGAATCCAAACTGGAAACTGTAGTCCTCAAAAATCTAAAAACAGCTGAGATTACCCAACCGCCTGCCGCCGGTCTCTTTTACGGAATAGGCCATATCCCCAACACTGCTTTTATAAACGGGCAACTGGACATGGATGAAAAAGGTTACATCAATACCAAACCCGGTACAACGCGTGCCAGCAGGCCGGGCGTATTCGCAGCCGGAGATGTACAGGATAGTTATTACAGACAGGCTGTTACTTCTGCAGGTACCGGATGTATGGCAGCTCTGGAAGCAGAAGCCTATTTAAGCGATAAGGGTTTTATCTGAATGGCTTCTGATACAAAAACTACAGTAGCAGTACTTGGCGCTTCTCCCAAACCCAAACGCTATTCCAATCAGGCTGTAAGACTGCTCAAAGAAAACCACTACGAAGTCATACCTGTAAACCCCTATTTTAGCGAAATAGAAGGACTGCGGTGCGTGCATGATATAAAATCATTACCGGCAGCGCTTGATACCATAACTGTTTACATAAACCCCGGGCGTCTTACTCCTCTGCTGGATGACTTAATCAGCTTAAAACCGCGGCGTGTAATATTAAATCCCGGTACCGAGTCGGAGACGGTAAAACAAAAACTGGCGGAAAACAATATAAACACCCTTGCAGCCTGTACCCTGGTTATGCTGCGTACAGGCCAGTTTTAACTGTTATATAAGGTTTTTATCTTGTCTGCGAGAGGCGCCAGCGAGGGCAGCGGTTTATAAAAAACCGTATCCGGGCTTATTCCTGTCTGCTGCAGCTTTTTTGTAACAGTAAAATGCGAAGAACCGGTATAAATGACAAATTTAACAGCCGGATCCAATGCATTGGCTTTAGAAATAAACTGTACACCATCCATACCCGGCAGCCTGATATCAGCAATAATAACTTTAATTTTGTTATGCTTGATAAATTCCAATCCCTGTTCTCCATTATCAGCTGTTAGAAAGGGTATTCCGGCATCAGCAAAAAAATACCCCAGACTTTGCCGTATAGTAGGATCATCATCTATAATTAAAATTTTTTTACTGAAATTCATTGGTAAATTTTTTAATCTATATTATAATTATAGTCATTATCAGAGAAAAAACAAATAAAGTTAAAAAAAATATTATAAACTGATGAATTCACTAATTATTATTATCACCATTGGTTTAGTACTGATCCTGGGTATTCTTTTTTTAATTGGTTACCGTAAAAAAAAATTAACTACCAATATTGTCCACGAATTTAAAAAAGGCAATACCAACCAGGTTATAAAAATATGCAAAAATATAAGAAAAAAAAATAAAAAAGATATAACTGCCAACTATTATCTGGCAAAGACTTATATGAAAAAAGGACATTTTATCCAGGCTTATGACTATTTTAAATATATAATCAACAAGGGACTTGTTAATGAGACAATCACTGCTAAAATGATCTATACGCGCCTGGCTAATCTGGCTACTAAAATCGGTTACCGGGACGACGCTGTAAAATATAATACTTTACTGCTAAAGATGAACCCTGATGCTGCGGAAAATATCTACTTTAATCTGGGCCGGACCTACTTTCAAAATAAACAATTCCGCGATGCCGCTGCTGCGCTGCAGAAAAGTATTCAATACAATCCGGATAACGCAGAGTGTTATCCCTATCTGGCCCATTCCTTATACCAGACCCATGCCTATGAAAAATCACTTAAATTTTTTTTATCAGCCCAGGATAATGCGGACAACGATCCGCTGATCTATTACCGTACCGGCCAGATTCTATTTTATCAAAAAAAATATCAGAAGGCAACATCCTATTTTGAAAAAGCACTGAACCACAATATTAAGCCTGTCAAAACTTTACAAAAACTGGCTAATATAGCCTTCAACAGTAATGATACCCAAAAAGCTCTTGACCTGTATGAAGAAGCCCTGAAAAAAAATAAAAAAACAAAAGATTTAAATACTGCCAATGAACTGCTCTACGAGCAGGCAGAGCTTCTGGCCCAAACCGGCGACATAAACGGCGCTGTTGCCAACTGGCAGAAAATTATGGATATTGATTCTGCTTTTAAAGACGTTTATATCAAACACCCCATCTATGCCTATTTAAATGAGATGCAGCGTAAAGATGAACTGACCAGAGTGTTCCATTGCGAACGCAGTGCTTATAAACAGATCTGCGAAGCGCTGCTGCGTAAACAAAAACACTTCTCTATTGAAACCTCTGTTTTGTCCGATACCATTATCCACTGCAGGTCTATTATCAAGTCCAAACATGAAGAATATGACTGCCTATCCTGTTTTAACCGGGGTCTGCAATTAATAACAGAACAGGATGTCGAAAGCTTTGCCCACCGCCTGAAAGAACAAAAGATATATACCGGCCAGTATTTAACCTGGTATAAGTTTGATACTATATCAGATTCCCTTAAAACTGTTTTCCCCATCTCTTTCTGGGAAGGCAAGGATATCGCAGCACTGCATCACTCCTGACCACTGTTCTACTCAATAATTATTTTCAGCAGTTTGCGGCTTTTTAAGGAATCATCAAAAATATGTATCAGATAGAGACCGGGCGCGACCCGCTTGGCTTTTGCATCAGTAAGATCCCAGATAATACGACCGCTGTTTTGGAAAACTTCCGGTTCTTTAAGACTCCTGATCAGGCGGCCGTTTACATCATATATCTTAGCCTGCGTTTCCCTGGTAACATAGCGTATCTCCAGCTGATTAACACTTCTGTCCAGGGGATTGGGGCCGGCGATCATCCGCCTCAGATCACGCGCCATATTGGCAATATCAAAAGTTATGGCATTACTGGTTGTAAGACCTACCGTATTTTCACTTACTGTTGAAAATATATAAGTACCGTTACTGAAACTGGTAAAAGAGTTAAAATTAACTGACCAGGCAGCAGCATCCGGGCTCACTATATTAGTCCATACAACATTGTTGGTATAAAGGGTTACAGCGCTGATGCCGGATACATTTTCCGTAACATTACCCGAGAAATTACAGTTATCACCCCGGAATATAGAGCCGTTGCTGTTAACAATAGTACTCTCAGGAGGCGAGTTGTCAATAAAGAAAATATTGGTATACCTGCGTACGGAAAACGGTCCGCTCTGAGCCCGGAAAATAAAAGGAGTCTGACCGTCGGCAAAGAGAGCAGTATTTAAGGTATTGGTAAAAAACATATTGGTTCCGATAGCAATATTAGTAGGCGCAGTAAGCGTTACCTGCGGCGGGGGAGCTGAAGGAGAGGTATTACTGGCAATACCGTTTAACTGCACGGTGCCGGTAATAAAATTACTGCTGTTTTCCGGAAAAAGAGGTGAACATAATACATTGGTTACTATGGGAATACCGTTATTAAAGAAAACCTGTACTGCGGGAGAAATATTACTCAGACCGGCATGGTTTACACTGATCAGATAAAGAAAATTACTGCCGTCATCATAATCAGCTGTATTTATCTCCTGCTGGGTTAGGCCGGGCGGTAGAGTTATGGTATCTGTATTATGAGTGGCAGCATTGGATATAATCAGGGCAGCGCCCGCAATGCCGGTGTGCGGATCACTGTTGCTCCAGGTAATAGTATTGGTTATACTAAGCCGGGCATTATTGGTAGGTGTAATAATGCCGGCCCGGGGCGGACTGGTGTCTTTTACTACCTGCTGCGTTTCAATGCTTACGTTACCGGCTATATCCACCGCTCTAAAATAAAAGATATTGGTTCCGTCAGGAAGAAACGTTGTATCATAACTGTTACTCCATAATTGATTGGAGGATATCAGTAAGGACGGTCCGCTGTTAGTGCTGTAAAAAACCGCAATATTACTGTTTAAAAGCGGGTTGTCATTGTAGGTATAACCGCGGAAAAGGACAGTACCGCTTACCAGCTGGTTAGCACTGATGTTTGTTTCCCTGATAGTCAGGTTGCCGGTTACATTACAGCCGTTAAGTACCGGTGTGGTAGTGGTGTTAAAACCCGGCGTTATGGCTGCGGCAGGCAGACCCGGTTCAGTATCGATAAAATTACTCAATACACCAGCGCCGGATCCGGGAATATCATTATTGGTTTTAACACTGCGGTCAAAAACAGTATAGGGAGAAGGACCGCCGGTAAAGACTATTGTTTTGATACCTATCTCAAAAGGCCCGGCGCCGGAACTGTAAGGTGTCATCATATAGGAGTTATTGGTAATATAATCCAGAGTAGTAAAATCACTGACCGGAACAGTTATGGTAACCCAGTCACTGCCAATACCGCCCACACTGTTCGTATAATCACTGATTGGCAGTTTGTCCGCAGTGTTATCACCTACCACCTGAATTTTACTCCAGTCAGCATTGCCGGCAATATCTTTCAGAGTTATCTCTATGCTGGTATTATTCATCCCGTCAGTAGGATCTATTTGCGGACTCCAGCGGTTGGGGCCGAAACCAAGGGTTACTTTGGTAAATCCGGTAGTCGGCTCCACACAGCGCAGATACTCTGTATCAGGGCCCTGATTAGCGCGCACAGCATAATAGTAGTCAGCAGAACCTCCGGCAGTTTCAGGATAGTTACAGTAGTAATGAATAAAACCGGTACTACCGGCTGTAAGATTACTGGTTAAAAGTACAGCGTTAGAGAGATTGTCTTTGGTTATAGTCCCGTTACTGGAACAGTATACACTGTAAGTATTATTGGTATCAACCGGATTCCAGCTTAAAGCAGTAGCTGTGTTGGAAAGAAAAACAGCCTGCAGGTTGGTAGGGGCTAGAATACCGTTTACCACATAAGCTTTGAGAATATAGAGATTGGTTTTAGGCAGGTTATTAACCGCCCGGAAAGTCCAGGTATGAAGGCCGTTATTCAGATTTTCCGTATTAAAATTTAAAGACCATGTAGGACCGCTGCCGATATTGGTATAAGCACTGTTGTTAAGGCTGAAGTCAACATTGACCGGATCCAGACCGCCCATAATATTACTGGCAAAACCGCTAAAATTGTAGGTGCCGTTAATAGTAGTTTCCTGAGCTGTAGCAGTTTCCATAATAACCGGAGAGTCGGGCTCAAACTCTTTCCAGCCGATGTCCGGGGCCAGCCCTAAAGCACTGTCAGTAACCCCGCTTATGGTTTTACCGCTGTCAA
>CAZFAK010000002.1:0-33564 GCA_964517045.1 uncultured Spirochaetia bacterium
GTGTCCAAAATATAACATGTTAAGCAATTTTACAGGTATTAAAAATCACACCCTCGTACCCTGACTGCTTGACATAGACAGGTGGTAATTTTAAAATAGACTGAACAGTTTTATGGATATGGACAAGGCTGTGAGTTAAAAGATATTCAGGAGTTTAGTAAATGACTATAGATAATCAATCCTGGCGCAGATATATTTTTCAGCAGGTGGCCCGGTTTTCCGCTGAAAATCCGGTTAAGATACTGGCAGCTACTGTAATTGTAACCCTGCTGGCGGTTGTTATTGCTTCCGGTCTTAAAGTGCAGATGACCTGGCTGGATATGGTACCCCAGGACAACCCGGCTGTAGCTGAGTTTGAGCGTATCAGCAGGAATTTCGGAAGTGCGACTGATATTATTTTAACAATTGAAAATGAGAGTAAAAGTAAAATGAAAAAAATCGCCCGGGAAGTGGCAGCTGAGCTGCGCCGGCTGCAGAGTCCGGGGCTGGCTGAACTTAACGGTAAAGGTGAAGGATACCTGTTTAAAGATGTAGATTGCCGGTTGGACCAGGATTTTATACTTGAACATGGACTTATGCTGCAGAAAACCGCTGATCTAAAGGAAAGTAAAGATATTTTCCGTAACCTGGACCTGGTTCCCTTTATGCAGGCCGTTAATGACAATTTTGAAAAAACCTATATTGGGGGCAAAAGGGAGATAAGAGGAAATCAGCACAGTGTTATTCAGGGTATAAACTCCTATATGGATGTTTTAAGGGAACTGCACCAGCTAACAGGAAAGGAAGCAGCAGCAGCTCGGGGACGTATATGCGCCGGTAATTATTTTGATGATATGCTCTATTCTTTTTCAATTGATAAAAAGATGCTGATGCTTATGCTGCAGCCGGCCTGCAGTGTGGATGATATAAAAAAAATAGGTATTATAGTACCGCTTCTGCGGCAGAAACTGCAAAAGTATAAAAAAAAATATCCTGATACAGTTTTCCGGCATACCGGCTTTCACGTCATAATGCAGGATGAAATGGAAGCTGCTACCCAGGATTCTATGGTGCTTACCAATATTGCTTTTTTTATAATCCTGATAGCCTTTGTGATTCTTTTCCGGATGTGGGGCTCCCCTTTGATCGCCATGCTGGTGCTGCTGGTGGGTATAGCCTGGGATATGGCTTTAGCTGAGATTTTTATCGGCCGTCTCAATATAATGACAGCCATGACTGCTGTAATGCTTATCGGACTGGGAGTTGATTTTTTTGCGCATTTTCTTACAGCTTACAATGAGGGCCGGGATAAAGGTATGATCAGTACCAGGGCTTCTGTCTATGCAGCAGGTAAGGCCGGGGAAGGTATTTTCACCGGTGCTCTTACTACTGCAGCTGTTATGTTCTGTTTGATGCTGGCTGACATGAAAGCACTTCAAGAGTTGGGCCTGGTTATTGGCTGCGGCATACTTACCACCATGCTGGCCAGTTTTATTATTATGCCGGCAGTTTTAAGTTTAATGCAGCCGCGTGAAAAATATCATATACCGGTATGGGTAAAGTTTCTCTCCTGGCTGCTGGCTGTAGTTACCATATTGCCGCTGGTGTTGATGTTAATCAATTATTTAAATAAAAAGTTTTTCAGTTATCAGACTTGCGCCGGGCAGAATATTTTCCGCCGGGCAGGCAGTTTTATAACGCAAAAGCCGCGCCGGGTTTTTCTAACCGGTATTGCGGTTATTGCCGGTTTGTCCTGGTTTATTCAGTATAACTGGTTTGACCAGAATATTATGAACATTGAGATGAAAGGTCTGGAATCCGTAGAACTGCAGCGTGAAATAGTAAGGCGCTACGGTTTGTCTGATACACCGGTGATGTACGCAACCACTAACCTGGAGCAGACCCAGAAGCTGCACCATCGTATTGATAAACATAATGCAGTAGGTATGGTAAACTCTATTGCGTCGTTCATACCTCTGTTCGCCAAACAGCAAAAAAGGCTGCCGTATCTTAAGCAAATACAGCAGCAGGTCGGGGCCTATACGCCCGGCCAGGAGATAGACCGCCGGCATTTTATCCGGGAGGTTAACCGTTTTAAAACCAATCTGCTGGAATTACGGCAGCTGGCAGCTATAAGTGATCAGGAGCTGGTGGAAAAAAGACTGGATACTGTTTTAGTTTCCAATAAAGGTTTTTTTACCACCCTGGAGCAAAAGCTTAAGCAGGTGTCCGGTTCCCGGTTAAGCGCTTTTCAAAAAGCATTCGGCAGCACACTTAAAACTGTTCTTTTTAAGATGTCCGGCCCGCAGTTAATAAATTATGCTGATGTGCCGCCAGCGCTTAAAGCGGATTATGTTAATACTGATCAAACTGAGTTTCTTACTACTGCTTTTTCCAAAAAAGATATCTGGAATGCACCCACAGAATCAAGGTTTATTAAATTTATGCGGCAGACAGTGAAAAATGTAACCGGCACACCTGTTTTCATGGTGGATCTTATTAATATAGTAGCCAGGGAAGGGAAAACAGCTATGTACATATCTTTACTGGTTATCTTTCTGCTGGTTTTACTGGACTTCAAGCAATTCCGTCCGGCCCTGATCTCGCTTCTGCCTCTGGCTCTGGCTATGCTTACCATGTTTGCAGTTACCGGTCTGCTGCAATATCCTTTTAATGTGGTAAGTGTTATGGTTTTACCTTTAATAATCGGTATAGGTATTGATGACGGGGTGCATATTCTGCACCGTTACCGTATAGAAAAAAAACATATTCCCACAGTGCTGCAGACTACCGGTAAGGCGCTGTTTTTTACCAGTTTTACTACTATGGTCGGTTTCGGCTCTTTAATGTTTGCCAAGTATCAGGGTTTTGTCGGTATGGGATTAGTACTTTTCATCGGTATTGGCGCTTGTTTTTTAATTACAATAATTATAGTACCGGCATTATTAAAACTGCTGGATAGTAAAAAGAGATAAAGGAGAAGCCCATGAAAGTAAAATATGCACTAAAACTATTTTCAATACTTATTATATTTACGCCGGCTTTGTCTGCTTTAAGTAGTGCGGCAATAGTAGCCCGTATGGAAAAAGCAGCTGCTGTGCCAGGCTGCCGTATGCTTTACCGGCAGGTAATCAAGCGTGCTTCCGGTTCCCGCAGCGTTTTTAAAATTGAAAGTTTTACCATGAATGGCAACGAAAAACAGCTTTTGCGCTATCTTCACCCGGCCAAGGTCAAGGGTACTGCTTTTTTAATACTGAACAGCGGTGATGATATATGGGCCTATTTTTCCGCAACCGGCCGTGTGCGCCGGATAGCAAGGCATGCACGGCGGCAGAAAATGATGGGCAGTGATTTTACCTATGAGGATATGTCCATGACTGCGTTTAAAGAAAAATATAAAGCCGAGCTTTTGGGGGAGGATAAGGTTTTTGCTAAAGCTTGTTATAAATTGAAGCTGATACCTAAAGAGAGGTCTTCCTATGCCAAACTGATTGTATGGACCGATAAAAAACTTTTTGTACCGTTACTGGTTAATTATTATGCTGCCGGGGAGAAAACTGCCTATAAACAATTTATGCAGGGTAAAATAAAAGTAATCAACAGCTATCCGGTTGCCCGCATGGTTATAATGAAAAACCTGGAGGATAACAGTCAGACCATTATGCAGGTTTTGCAAGTAGAGATGAAACCGAATATTAATGAGGATATGTTCGTGCCCAGCTATCTGAAACGTTAGGCTGGATAGGGTTTATGCGTTTTAAATTTTTGTTATTATCTGTTTTAATATTTTTTTCAATACCGGCTGCAGCTGAGACAAACAGGGACGCTGTTAGCAGCAATGAACTGCCTGCCGGTGATCCTTTTGGCGAGGCTGAGGCTATCATAAGCAGCAGCAGCAATGCTGAAGATACAATCGGGGAAAAAGCAGATACTGTCAGCTCTGATATACTGAGCGGATATCTGGAAAGCAGGGCTCTGTTGCTACACTCTGCTCCTAAGCAGGAGTGGCTTTTTCAAAACGCTAATAAACTCAAGTTAAAACTGGATAAAAGTTTTAACAGAATAAATTTTCACAGTGAGATCAATTTTTCCTACTATGCCGGTCATACCCGGTTATGCTTACTGGAATATCTGCCGCAGAAACAGGTAAAAGCATTAAGTAATTTGTTTGGTACTAATTTTTCTGCAGACGTATATAACTATAATTATAATAACCGGATAACGGTTTTCCGCGCTTACGGAGTTATTACCCTGCCCCGGGTCAGTTTTTTTATCGGCCGGCAGCCGGTCACCTGCGGTACCGGTTATGTCTGGAACCCGGTAGATCCTGTAAATAAAAAAGATATGCTGGATCCGGATTATGAACTGCCGCCTCTGGATGCTTTAAGAGTAATGCTGCCCCTGCCGGCAGTTAAAGGTGAACTGAACTGTGCATACGGTTTTCGTAATAATTTTAAGGATGGAGAGTTTCTGGCTTTTATCCGGGCCCATGCCTGGCTGGACTGGCATCTTGTTTATGCTTATTATAACTATCATAAAACTGATTTTTTAACCGGCCTTACTACTTCCGGTAAAAGATCGCTCATCGGCGCTGCTTTTGCCGGTCAGGCGGGAGAGGTGGGAATACATGGAGAGGCAGCTTATCATACCGGCATTAAAAAAAAAGCAACAGCTTATTTTTCCTGGCTGGCCGGCTTTGATTATACTTTTACTTTTCAAAACCGGATTATGGCAGAGTTTTACCGCAATGATTCCGGCAGCAAAAACTCACAGCAGTATACGCTGCAAAGCTGGCTCTCCTATATAAACATGGAACAGGGCTGTCTTGGTAAAAACTATCTTTATTTATCTTCCACTCAGATCCTGTTTGATATTACAGAGCTTTCTCTTAGCGCTTTAATCAATCTCAGTGACAGTTCCTACTGTCTGATGCCGCAATATAAAATAATGGCCCTGGACCAGCTTGATATACTGTTGCGCTGTATGATAATGGACGGCAGCAAGGGCAGTGAATTTGCAGCTGTAAACGAAAGCGGTGAATTGAGAATTAATTTTTATTTTTAGTAAACTGCAGCTGTTTAGCTTGAGAGATAAAGGAGGTTGTTCCCAGTGCCCTGGTTATATTATAATGCTTTTAAGAAAAGTTTTAAAAACTCACCGCTAAGGGGAATTAAGGGAAACAGTGTTATATTACTGTTATTTTCGCTGCTGGCTTTAACTATTGGTTTTTATAATAATGTGTTTGTTTTATCCTTCATAAACTCTTTCCGTGCCTTAATACTGCCTGTTACCATGTTTGTTATGCCTTGTTTTATGGAGGAGTTTTTTTTCCGGGGTATTTTTATGGCCCTGTTTTGCTGGAAAGCCGGTTTGGTCCGGAAAATATTTTTTATTATTTTCAGTTCTGTTATTTTTACCGCCTGGCATCCATTGAATGCCGGCTGGTTTAATGAGAGTGCTGAAACTTATTTTTACAATCCTTCCTTTTTGATGATTGTTTTTGCTCTGGGACTGGTCTGCAGTATTATTTATCTAAGATCAAAGTCTTTCTGGGCACCGGTTATTGTGCACTGGCTGGTAGTAATGGTCTGGGTTTTTCTCCTTAACGGACACAATACAGTCAAAAATATATTGTTCTGAAAACAGTCTCAGTTATACTCCTGCCGGTTAGGCTTGTTAAAATTTTACTTTTTAACAAGCCTGTTCAGCAGTTGACAATACTTATCCAGCTGTGTAAATATCAGGAACTCGTCTCTTACCCGGCGTCTTGCTTTTTGGGCCATGGCTTCCATTTGGTCAGGGTTGGAGAGAGTTTGATTAATAGTTGCTGCTACATCTTCAGAGTCGCCCGGGCTCTGGATCATGGCTGCTTCCCGGCCGGCAGTTACCTGTTGCCGCAGTCCGCAGGCATTACTTACTATCACCGGTGTGCCTTTCCACATAGGTTCAGTAGCGGTCAGTCCGAATCCTTCCTGAATAGAGTTTTGAACTACGGCTGTGGCGCATGTATGCAGAGCGCTTACCATTAACGCATTTTCCTCCCGGGAAGTCATGGGCAGACTTAACAAGATAATATCTTTTTGTAAATCCGCATGTAGTTCACAATATTTTTTACTAAGTATCTGCAAAACTTCCTGTGCTTCCGGGTCATCCTTAACTGCAGCTGTTTCCGGCCCGGCCATTACCAGCCGCAGCTGTTGTAATCGTTTTTTATGTTCTCCCGGTTTGTCTTCAGCATAAGCATTAATGTTTTGTTTTAATTTAATGAAGGCTTCCATAAGCTCCTGCCAGCCTTTAAGGTTGTCCCAGCGCGATACCTGTAAAATAAAAGGGTGGCTAAGTAAACCGATGTCTTGGGGTAGGGTTGCCGTTTTAAAAGTATTATCACTTTGCAGCCGTTCAGCCTGGTGTTGATACGTGTTAACTGCAAGCTGCTGCGGTTTGACAGCCAGACCAGAGGCGTATAAAATACTGGTAAGCCGTGGTATGCGCAGTTCCCTGTTTTTGGCTGTAAAAGGATCAAGTGCAGGGTGGATAATGACGCTGCGGTCTTTGAGATAGGAGGGTATATATTCCGGAGCTGTAAAAACTGCCTGGTCATAGTTTTGCAGATATGGTTTCATAAAATTCCATATGGTGGTAGTCTGTTCCGTTTTTTTATCCAGTCCTATATGACAGCGGAATATGGTTTTAACACCGGTAATATCTTTAAGTCTGGAACCCATACCTGCCGGTTGCGGGTCATGGATAACAACTATATCATCCGTTTGGACCAGTTTTTTCATGTCTTGCACAAGTTCAGTACTTACATTTTCGTAGAGATCAAAATCAGCTTTACTTAATTCCGGCCGCCCGCTGCCGTGAAAAAGATTGTGCATGCGTTTGGTTAAATTGAAAAAAGCGGTTTGTTCTGTGCTTATTACTGCCCACCTTGCTGTAATGCCGGCTTCCCGCAGCATAAAGATCATACGGGGCAGCATTTCTGCCACTCCTCCGCCTTCAGCAGTGGAATTGACCATCCAGACAGTATGTTTTTTAAGATTGGAAGCAGTTTTGTCTAATATTTTTTTTAATTTTTCCACGACACCGGTTAGATAAACCGAATCAGCGTATTCTTCCAGGCGGGTTCCGGGTGTAACAGTTACTTCTTTAATCATAATCAACTCCTTTCCGGGTTAATTATAACATATATAGAGTTATTAGCTGAAGCCTTGCGGTTTTCTTTTAAAGCCCGAAAGCTCCGGCCGGACTTGGTTTCAAAGATATTGTGTAAACCGGCACGTAAAGCTGAAGTTGACATAGGGTAATATGCTAAAGTAAATATACAACGGCTATTCTTAAAAAATAATATTATACAGAAAATAAAGCAGAAAAACCCAGACAAGCATAACCGTTTCCGGGGCCAGGAGCCGGTAGATACTCTCCAGCAGGTCGGTTTTAAAATATTTGTTGGTTACAACCAGGCAGATATGTACAGGGGAGAGTATCATTCCAATGTAACCCACGCCATAGGCCAGTATTACGGTAGCGTACAACTGTCCTGCTGTAACATCTGAAGGTAATAAATTCATTACGACCGGAAAACTGGTGCCTACAAAACCAATAGCAATGCCGGAAGTAAAACCGCTGATAAAAGGCAGCAGCATAATGATAGCTAAAACAGGTATATGCCAGGTATTCAATTCCGCACTTATTTTGTCCATAAAAGCTATGCCGCCGGGAAGTTCGGCTTCGATAAAGGCGCCGTAAATCCTGATAAATAAAACTACAGTTGCCAGGTTATAAAGTTTTTTATTTGTTATTATCTTTTTCCAGTCAGATAAGGATAAGGCCCGGGAGTATTGTAAGTATAGCTGGGCAGTACTCACCCCGATTATTACAGGAAGATATTTGCTGAAAGCAGTCAGGGCCGGGAATAAAAGTTTTATAATGGCGTAAACCGCTATTATAATAATAACCGGCATTAGCGGTTTGAGCAGAACATGAAAACTGATAGTTTCCTCAGACCGGTCTTCTGCTGCCGGTACACGGCGCAGAAAAAAAACCGCACCGACTATTACAGTCATTAAAGTCAGGGGAAAATTTATAAGCATAAGATGCGTAAGGGGGATTTCGCTTATTTCAGCGGCCAGCAGAATGCCGGGGTACAGGGGCCACCAGTATTCCCAGATGTGACGAAACCAGTAGTTAATTTTAGTTTTGAGCATGGGCGGAATTTTATTATTTTTATCTGTTTTGTCTATAAGCGGAGCTGAAAAAACGGCTCCGCCGGGCATAGGCAACAGACCGACAGCAGCGGGCAGTACTGCCATGGTTGTGCGTCGGGAAAATTTTTTACTGAAATTTTCCACCAGTTGTTTCATTATACCGCTAAAAGACATTTGGGAACTTAAAATAATTATTTGTAAAACTATTATGAGCAGCATTATATTATTGATTGAGAAAGCCCGGTCCGCAGATATTTGCCAAATAGCAGCAGGCGTGTGGCCTGACCATATAGATAATACGATTGTGCCGATGATAACCGCTATGGTTAGTTGTTTTAATATTCGGTTAAAAAAAAGAATGAGAAATAAAGAAATAAGCAGTCGTGCCAGAAAAGGAAATTCCATATTAAGTTCACCTGTTGGGTTTATTATTCAGGATGTTATAGCCTATTTTTTTTAGTTGTTTAAGTCCGGCACGGGTTACCCCGGAAAAAAAATATAATTCATCCCTGAGCTCGGCCGGAAATTTTTTTTGCAGGCTTTCAATACCTGCAGCGGCTATGTCTATTTTACTAATGCCTATGGCAAAAGGTTTGTTATAGAGTATATTACTATAGTTTTTAATCTCTTTTCTTAATTTCTGAAAACTTTTATAGGGATTTTCCCCGGTTGCTTCTATAATAAAAAAAAGATAACAGGTTCGTTCTATATGTTTTAAAAAATCTATTCCCAGCCCTTTGCCGGTATGGGCTCCTTCGATAAGTCCCGGGATATCAGCAATTATGACCGAGTTTTCCCAATCCAGTTTATAAACTCCGAGTTTTGGTGTCAGGGTAGTAAATGGGTAATCGGCTATTCTGGCTTTGGCATTCGTTAAAACCGAGATCAGAGTAGACTTGCCCGCATTGGGAAAGCCTACCAAACCAATATCAGCTATAAGTTTTATCTCCAGAGATATATTGGCTTCTTCTCCGGGCAATCCCTTTTGGGCATAAACAGGTGCCTGGTTGGTTGAAGTAGCAAAGTGATGGTTGCCTTTCCCCCCTTTGCCGCCGCGCAGGATTGTGAAACTTTGTTTATCTGTGGTTAAATCCCGGATGAGATCACCGGCCGTATTTTTTACAACAGTCCCTACCGGAACATGTATTTTCAGGTCGGCACCGGATCTGCCGTTACTTAATTTTTTCCCTCCGGCCTGCCCGTCTTCAGCCCGCAGATGTTTTTTTGAATGAAGGCTTAGCAGAGATGATATCTTTTTATCAGCAATGAGTATTACATTGCCGCCTCTGCCGCCGTCACCTCCGTCAGGGCCGCCTTTTTCAATGTATTTTTCACGCCTGAAGGAAACACTGCCTGCCCCCCCGTGACCGGACTGCAGAGATATGGTAGTGCTGTCAATAAATTTATTCAAAAATTATTCGGCAAGTGCTTCCTGCTCACTGGCAAATATATCAAACATTCCTTCCAGATCAACTATTTTAAGAATTTTTTTAACTGAATTATTTACATTGCACAGACGTATGGCGCCGTTTTTTTCTTTTAATTTACGCATAGTTGCGATAAAAACACGCAGTCCGCTGGAAGACATATATTCTACCTTATCGAGATTATAGAGAATATAGTTTTCTCCTTCTTCAATTTTTTCATTAATCATATTTTCCAGTTGCTGCGACAGAACAACATCCAGTCGGCCTTCAAGATAGACAACAAACCATTTTTCTTTTTTGCTAGTTTTAATTTCCATTTTTTTTCCTGTTATAATTTTATTTACTTTTTTGTTTTATTACTGATTCACCGCCCTGAAAGTTAAACAGGAGTATGCTTATATAGCGGCAGAACGCTTCCCGCAGCTGTTTACTGCTGCTGAGTGAAGCAGGCAGGTCAGGTATAAAAAGATATATATCATCTTTTATATCTTTCATTTTAAAACTGTAAATAGTTTTAACTGCCAGCCGCTTCCCGGCCAGAACATCTTTATAGTATTCCAGCTCTTTATCTTTAATGAAACCGGCGGCCGGCAATGTGCTTTTTATAGTAAAATCAGGACTCCGGGGCAGGTCCTTATAACCTACATAAACCAGGAAAGCCGCTTTTTTTTTTGTTTTTTTTACCAGCATACAGCCTTTGATTGATTGTTCTTTCAGAAAGGACAGAAGGGTTTGCTGGTCAGGACTCAGGCCCGTGATAAAGGTTGTGACAAGTCTGCTTAGTAAACGGTTCTGTTTTTCTTTGTCTTTCTTCTGCTCCAGTATTTTTTTCTGGTTTTCAAGTATATTAAAATGTTCAGCGATAATACCAAGTATGATATTTAAAAAGGAAAAATCAGTCTGGTTTTGCAGATCGTTGCTGTTTTTACAACCGGCGATAATAAAACCGGTTGTTTTTTTATTTTTTTCTATGGGGAAAAATACCGGTTTATTTAATTTAGGCGCCAGCCTGGCAAAAGAATCTAAAATATTACTGTTATAATTTTTATTTTTAAAAGCTTCGTTTATTATTTTTTTATTTTTGGCAGTTATTTTTATAACGCCAGGTTTTATTTTAAGTTTTTTTTTATAAACAGCAGCAGCTTCCCGGGCTGCCGGGTTATAACGTGCGATTATAATGTAATTAAATTTAAAAAAATTAAGTAAAGTGTTACTGATCAGTTCAAAATTTTTTTTTAAATCTCTATGTAATTCCAGGCTGTTGCATAAATTTTCCAGTTTTTGGGATATATGGGTTATCTTTTCTTTCTGTTTTTGATAGTTTACAAAATCTTCAGAATTGAGAGCAAGCAGACTTTTAAAATCTTTAGCGGCTATTCCTTTATAATTTCTTTTAATAAATTCCTTTAACAGATAATCCCTGGATTTATTATGCAGTCCCATTTTAGCGTCCCAGACGATTGATTACGGAGATATATTTATCATAGTATTTTGATTCTGCAAATTCTTTTATTTTATCTTCCGGCAGGTATTCCAGCAGAGAATCAAAATAAGCAAAGACTTCTGCTATCTCTGCATCGCCCACCGGTTTTTTCAGAGATTTACTTTTAGCTGGTTTGGCACCAGCTTTTTTTTTCGAAGCAGAGTCTGCAGCAGTCGGTTCAGGTTGCTTTGTTTGCCGGGTGCCGCTCGTATCGCTTTCTTTCTCCGCAGCCGGTTTCCCCTGCGGGGCGTCAGTATCAGTATCCTCATCTGACACTTTTTTCATATCTACCTTGGCAGAGCGGAGCAGTTCTGCTTCAAAATCTTCAGTGTCCTGAATAACAGAATCATCAGATTCAGCAGCAGTTTGCGGCTGTTCCGGTTTTTTTTCTATTTCTTTTTCTGCTTCCGGTGCATTTTCCTGATCAGGGCTTAAATCAACTTCCTGGGCAGATTCCAGGTCTTTGGTAATATTATCAAGTTCATCATTGGAGAGAGTTACTGATTCAGATTCGTCATCAGCCAGGTTTAAATCAGCATCAGGAGTAGTGTCGGTTTGTTCCCTGTTTTCTTCAATATCGTCCCCCTGCAGATCCACGACCTGGGATTCATCCACATCAGATAGAATATTATCCATTTCTTTTTCGTTAAGGGCCACAATATCCTGATCATCATCCTGCGGTTTGTCAGCGGCTTGTTCCTTCTCAGGCGCGGGCACTGCTGGCGAATCTTCTCCGGACTTTGCAGCCGGCTGCTCTTCGGTTTCCCCGGCTGTTTCCGGCTCTTCCGTCCGGGCAGCAGTAGTTTCTTTCTTTTTGGTGTCCGGCTCCGGCTCGGTATGTTTTTCCTTGTCCTGAGAATCTGCAGTGCCGCCGCTTTCCTCTTCTTCACCGATAGAGGGCAGTCCTTCCAGTTCGTCAAGATTGTCAGCCATGTTGGAGATATCCCCTCCCTCCATATTGTCTACCTTGACATCATTGATATCAATCTCATTTTCCTCCAGGCTGCTGCTGTCCGTATCCCCGGCTGCTTCATTCAGGTCTATATCAGGAACATCCTCCAGATTATCATCCGTATCATCTTCTTTGTTTTCATTTGTTGCTGTTTCAGCTTCACTGAGATCAGGTACGTTTTCACTTAGATCAGCCATATCAGCGGCATCATTATTTTTATCCTGACTCTCCCGGGAATCTGTATCAAACTCCAGATCGGAATCACTCAGATCAGGCAAGTCAGAAGTATCGATATCACTGCTTTCGTTTTCATCAGTAACATTGTCATCCGGAGCTGTTTGAGCAGGTGCAGAGCCGCTGCTGTCACTGCCGGTACTATCTGTTTCCGGCTCGCTTGCTGTATCTGTTTCATCTGCAGCAGGTGCAGCAGGTTTTATCTCTTCCCCTTCCGCTGCTTCGGAAATGTCAGCATTATCCATAATGCTGCTTAATTCATCATCGGAAAGGCTTACCTCTTCCAGATCTTCTTCATTGTTAGTATTAGTGCTTTCTTCCTTTTCAGCCATTATTTTATTTGTTCCTGTACTTAAAAAATTTTTTATTTTCTTTTAAGCCTATTACCATGCCTTCTTTAATATCAGTTGCTGCATATTGTTGGTTAAGTTTATAGCCATACAACAATCCGCCGCCTCTTTGGACAGCCTTCAGCAGACTGGCCTTTTTCCTGAGTCTGTATATACCCCAGTTTTTAACCGGGTAGCGTAACTTTATGTTCACATAACGGGTATAGTGGTTAAAACTGGTCCATTCAGCAAAACCATTGATCCTGTAGGCAAGGTTAATAATTATTATAAATACAGCTATACCTGTTACACATAACAAAAATTTTAATTTTTCTTTATATATAAATATCGACATTATAAGTATAAATTATTAATAAAATTATATCATACAAAAAAATATTTTTATAATAAAAAAACTGTATTTACTGCGAATTTTGTATTTTTATATTAAATTTCACTTTTTATGTTAATATTGTCAGATAACAATAAATATAAGATAGCATTTTGCGCATGCATTCTGTTTTCTGCCTGGTCATAAATTACTGAATGTGAACTGTCAATAACCGCAGCGCTGACCTCTTCGCCTCTGTGAGCCGGAAGACAATGCATGAAGATATAGTCATCAGCTGCTTTTTCCACGAGCTGGTTATTGATCTGAAACCCGGTGAAATCATGGAGTTTTTGCCGGCGCTGCTGCTCCTGTCCCATTGATATCCAGACATCTGTATAAATAATATCCGCTTTTTCACAGGCAGCCCGGGGATCGTTGGAAAAGGTAACTGTGCTGTTTTGCACAGCTTTAATAATTTCCGGATTACATTCATAATTTAAAGGCGTGGCAATGTGCAGGTTCAGACCAATTTTGGCTGCTCCCACAGCAAGAGAATTGGCTATATTATTACCATCCCCGCAATAAGCCATTTTCAATGCATTGAATTTGCCTTTTTTTTCATATATGGTTAATAAATCAGCCATGACCTGGCAGGGATGATTAAAATCGGTTAAACCGTTGATTACAGGAATAGTACTGTAGCGGGCCATCTCAACTACCTCTTTGTGCTTATAAGTACGAATCATCAGTGCATCGAGATATCTCTCCAGAACCATTGCCGTATCTTTAAGCGGTTCGCCCCGCCCCAGCTGCAGATCGTTTTGACTTAAAAATATACCTTTACCGCCGAGTTTCTGCATGCCTGCTTCAAAGGATACGCGGGTACGGGTGGATGATTTGGCAAAAATCATGCCCAGTGTTTTACCGGCCAGGGGCTTGAAAGCCGTATTGCTTTTTCTTTTTAAATCAAGCGCCGTATTTAAAATAGTTATTAATTCATTTTTTTGATAATGAGAAAGATCAATGAAATCTTTTTTACCGTTAATCATTTCCTTGCCTTTTTATTATTTTATGTAAAATATTTAAACCCTTTTCCAGGTTGATTATACCTATAACAAGAGGCGGGAGCAGACGGATAGTCCTGGTACCAATAGCGTTTACGATAAGTCCTTTTTTTAAACAGGCAGCTGTTATTGCTTTGGCATTTGGTTTTTTCAGGTCCAGAGCAGCCATCATGCCCATAACTCTGATATCACTAATATAGTCCAGCTCCTTTTGCCAGGCTGAAAATTTATCCTTAATAAAATTGCCTTTTATTTTAACCTGTTTCAGAAAAGAGGTTTTAGCTGTTTCCTTCACTACAGCTGCGCCAACAGCTGTGACAAAGGGATTGCCGCCAAAGGTAGATGCGTGGTCGCCGGGTTTAAGAATATTTTTATATTTATCTCTTACGGTTAAACAACCTGCCGGGAACCCACCGGCTATGCCTTTTGCAGCTGTAAAAGCATCAACTTTCAGCTGGTAGTTCAGAAAAGAAAACAATTCCCCGGTACGGCCGCAGCCGGCCTGTACATCATCTATGATCAGTAAAGCTTTATATTGGCTGCATAATTTTCTGATTGTTTTTAAAAATTTTTCCTGCACTATATTTATACCGCCTTCGCCCTGAACTGTCTCTATAAAAACCGCTGCTGTACGGGTATTGATCTTTTTCTTAAAATCTTTAAGGTTGTTGTATTTAAAATATTTTACGCGCCCGGGCAGGGGTTTGAAACTCTCTTGATATTTGGGCTGACCGGTCAGGGCAAGTGAGGCCAGAGTGCGGCCGTGAAAAGATTTTACTGCGCTTAATATTTGTATTTTATCCCGCGCTATACTTCTGCCGTATTTGAGTGCCAGTTTATAGGCTGCTTCATTGGCTTCAGTACCGCTGTTGCAGAAAAATGTTCTTCCCCTGAAGGTATGCTTTTGTATGATAGCGGCCATTTCTGCCTGGGGCGATATTTTAAAAAGGTTACTTACATGCAGGGGCCGGGAAAGCGCTTTGCCGGCGGTTTGGGTTATTACAGGGTGGTTGTAGCCGAGGTTAGCCACACCGAGACCGGCTAAGAAATCAATATATTTTTTACCTGAAGCTGTATACAGCATTGCTCCTTTGCCTTTTACAAATTCCAGATCAGAACGGTTATAGGTCAGCATGACGTGTTCGTTGAATTTTTTTAAATTCATTAGCTAGCTCCTGGAAAATTTAAGGTATTATTTGCGTACCGACACCGGCATCAGTAAAAAGCTCCAGCAGCAGAGCATGTATTGCTTTGCCGCTTATGATATGTATACTTTGTACACCGCGGTGGACAGCTTCGGCAGCAGCCTGCATTTTGGGGACCATACCTGTTTGAATGATGTTTTCCCTGATATAGCCGGGGATCTCTTTAGTGTGAATTTTGCTTATTCTGGTTTTACTGTCATTTACATCGCGGCGAACTCCGTTGATATCAGTAATATAGATCAGTTTTTCCGCATTAAGGGCTATGGCCAGCTCAGTGGCCGCATTATCAGCGTTAATATTAAGTGCAGAGCCTTCAGAATCAGCTGTAACCGGAGATATGACCGGAATAAAAACAGATATATCAATAGCATCCAGTATAGTTGTATCAATTGAATTTATTTTTCCTACATAACCCAGGTCACTTTCTTGTTCCAGCTTGACTGCCTGCATAAGATTGCCGTCTTTACCGCTGAGTCCGACTGCTTTGCCGCCTTCCCCGGCGATAAAGGTTACCAGGTCTTTATTGACCTGTCCGGCCAGAACCATCTGGGTTATCTGCATAGTCTCTTTATCAGTTACGCGCAAACCGTTGATAAATTTGTTTTTTTTACCGAGGCGGTTCATTAAGGAGGTAATATGCTTGCCGCCGCCGTGTACAACTACCGGCATCATGCCTACATATTTAAGCAGTACTATATCGCGCATTAAACGGCGTAATTCGTCAGGTTTGTCCATGACCGAGCCGCCGACTTTGATAACCATAATCTTTTTATGGAAACGGCGTATATAGGGTAAGGCCTCACTGAGTATTTTAGCTTTATCCTGATTTTGCATAAGGTCGAATTATATGATGATAAAAATAAATATGCAAAACGTCGGCCGGACAGGGTATGAATTTTAATTGCTGTATAATTTTACAGTTATATAACTTTTATAATATTATATGCCTGGTTGCAGTTATGCTGCTGCTTTCTCATAAAACTTAGTTAATCTCTGGTATAAATGAGAGATGTATTTTGATTGGAAATACGGATAGTATCATAGTCAAGTATGGTGATACTGAAATTTTGTTTTTTTATTTTTATAAGGCAATGGTTGTTAGTGGAATTTATAACTGTATAAGGAGCAGTAAGGACAGGCTCCTTGCCGTTAATGCTTTGTTTAACCATATTTTCTGTAAACTGCCAGCGTAAATCCCGGTGCCGGGCCAGAAATTTGTAATTGTTTAAAGCGGTTGTGTTGGTTTTTCTGGGGGCTGTAGTAATATGCTTTCTGGGATTTTTCAGGTTAATTTTCCAGGTGCCTATAAGCAGATCAGCTCCGTTATGCGGGGTGCAATTCAGCAGGAAAAGGATAAAAAAGCAGTAGTTTATTTTTTTCATTAGCTAATTATAATATATAAACAGTTTTATTTTAAGTTTACTGTATTATCAGGTAAAGTTATAGTTTTCGTTCTTCTTTGTCTGCGGTTTTCTGTTAAAAGCGAAAATGCAGAAACCAGTCTATAGTAGCTATCCCCTGTTTTTTCAGGCCGCCCTGAACCAAAGGTTTACGGAAAAAAATAATACAATATGACTAAAACATTTAAAATTTTTTGCTTATCAAGTTATAATATAAACCTATGGTTGGAAAATTACCGGCACTTTTTTTTTGTCTGTTATTAGGTTTAACATATTCTTTATCAGCAAAAAAAAACAGTATTGGCCGGATCAAGTTATCTGTTTTTCAAAGTAACAGCAAACATAAAAAATTTATCAGCCCAAACCGTCTCAGCCTGCTGGTATACCTTGATCTTTTTATACCCCTAAAAGCTTATAAATATATGTCTGCTGACGAACGCCGGCTTATCACCAAAAATATTATTAACACTGCCCTTAATGGTAAAAATATTGAATTTCATATCAATAATTATTATAAGCAGCAGCCGCTTATTATGTTTTCCAAATATTTGGAAAAGAAAAATGGATATTATATACTTTTTGCTGCAAATTATGATATACAGTCCAATTTTTTTACCAGTAATTTTGTAAAAAATTCTTTTGCTAAAATATATATAATAAGCAATAAACTTCCTGTAGCCCGAAAATATCTGGTTAGTCAAAACTACTGCCGCCTGTTGCGCAGGAGTGATCGTTACCGGGAACTGGCAGATATCTATCTTTTTGATGCAGATAAAGCAAACGACTCTGCAGTCAGCAGGCTTTTGTGCAGGGGCAGGTGGCGCAGTGATACAACCGCTGAGGAGATTGCCCTGCTGTGTACAGAGATCCAGTATTATGTTTTATATAATGATCCTGACGAAGTTGAAGACCTTGGTGAAGAGCTTGAAGAGTATTTTTCAGAAGACCAGGGACTTAAAGATTTTTTAAGCGGCTGCCGGGAGGCTTCCCGTTTAATTAAAAGTTTTGTTTACGAAGATTAATTTTTTATATTTTCTTTTTTTTATTTTTTATATTAAAGCGGAAACAAATATACCTGTTTTTATAGTGAAACAGAATTGGCATACCGGGTTTATTGTTGTTGATGCTTATATCAGAAAAAAGCAATGGCCGGAAAGATTGGCAACCGGTAAAGCGCCTTATTATGAGGTAGGCTGGGGTGATGAAGATTATTATATTTATGGAAGAAAGCCTTTGCAGGCTCTTTTTTTGCCTACAGAGAGTGTTTTATGCGTTGGCTTGCTTTATATAGATCCGGCGAAAATTTATGCGGCAGAAAAAATAATCACCTTAAAGATGAGCCGTACTAACTTTAATAAACTCTTGACATACTTTTCCCGGGCGTATAAGCAGAATGCTGACGGCAAGCTGATCAAAGCAGATACTAATGCCGAAGCTTTTTATACTTTTTATAAAGCCAAAAAAAAATTTCATTTTTTCCGGACATGCAATAAATGGACTGCTGAGGGGCTTGCAGCAGCAGAGGTGAATATAAAAAAATGCTGTATTATTTCACCCTTATTATTGTGGCGCCGTCTTAAAATATACAAAAAAACACCTGCCCGAAGCAAACCTTGAAATATTTTTCAAGTCAGCATATACAAATTGACTTTTAAATAAAAATGACATATAATTATGTTTACCTAAATTATGAACTTAAAAGATTTGAACCCTTTTGCCCCGCCGCCACTTAAAGAGAAAAAGAACAACTGGTTTAAACTGGTTATTTATATAGCAGTTCTTTTTATTTTTATATTTATCCTGCTATTCCGGTAAAGTTTAAAACTAATTTTGTTTTTTTTCTGGTATCAGTTTTATTTGTAACGGCCGTAAGTACGGGCGGTCTCTACCAAAGCATGTAGATTGTCCAAAGGAGTATCCCGGCCGCATTGGTCCCCGGTAGATAAAATAAAACGGCCTCCGGCTGCTGCATCATCAATAGCTTTTTTACTGGCTTGAACTACATCATCAACCGATCCTTTAAGCATTGTTTCTGTAGTATGCAGATTTCCTTTTAAAGTGAGTTTATCACCATAATCCTTTTTTAACCGGGCCAGGTTACAGTCACCCATAGGCGGTATCTCCAGGGGATCAATAACTGTAAGTCCGGTTTCTTCTGCCATTATTTTGACCAGTCTGCTTTCCGGTCCGCAGGAATGCATATGAGTCATCATGCCTGCCTCCTGTGCCAGTTCAATTATTCTTTTTACAGCCGGAAATGATATTTTACGGAACATTTCCATGGTTTGATAAAGGAGCGTGCCGGAACCGCCTACACACAGAAAATCAGGTTTAATGTCCATAGCCATAACCTGATGAAATCTTTTTTCTGCTTTTTCCAGTTTGGCAGCAGCCCATTTGTTATGCATATCAGGCTGGTCATAATAGCGGTATATTTGTTCTTCATTTTCGAAAGTAATAGAGGTGGTGATAAAGGTTCCTACCAGACCCTGATCGCCCATCATATTTTTGATTTTTTTAAAACCTTCAGGTCCGCAGTCAACTTCCTGTTGTCCTTTAAGCAGTTCATAATGTTTGGGTTCCGGCGGCAGACCAATAGTTTCCGGTTTTACCCCTTCTGTGGGCGGATCAGCAACATAATAAACATCAACTGTATCATTCCAGTGCAGTTTATTTTTAATTTTCCATGCTTTGCGGGTTATAATCCGCTCTTCATTTTTAAAAATGATATATTCTTCTGCTTCCTGCAAAGGATAGCTGGTTGTGTTAAAAGGGCTGTAAAAATAGGGTTCATCATTAAAAACGAGAGGGAAATAACCGTCCATTAAAGCGTCTATATCAAAATAACGGGCAGCTTCGATATAGGCTTCCCAGATCGGTTTTTTTTTATATAAATAGATATCCCAGAAAGGCATACCGGTAAGTTTGGCAGGGATCATATTAGAGATATCAGGCGCTGCCGGCACACAGTCCGGTATTTGTCCCTGCAGGGTTTTTAAAAGTCTTTCTCTTGAAGTCATATTTTCTCCTTATATTTGCTATTATTACATATATATATGATAATTAATGTAATAAATCTGTTAATTATTAGAACATATGTGATTTTATGCTGAAAAAAATAGACAGCCGCAGAGTATTCCGGGTTAATGATTATTATCATATAACTTTTCTCAGCAATACAGTTATTGATAAACATTCGCATAAGGGATTCAGTGAATTAACCTGTTTAAAGAGAGGCAGGTTAAAACACTATATAAATAACCGCCTTTATAAAGTGCAGGCTCCTTCTATAATTTATATAAGAGAGGGGGACAGTCATCATTTTAACGGATATGATTATGAATTGATAAATATTGCTTTTCCTTTAAAATATTTTTATAATTTTTTAAGTATTTACAGTAATCATTCTTTGGAGCAATTTCTTTTTGCCGCCGAACCGCCGGAGCTTTTACGTACCAGGACACAGGATTTTTTTTTTCCGGATAAAGAGATAGAACTTTTATTTAATAATAGTACCGATAATAATACTAAAATTGTATTGCACAGATTTTTACTTAATTTATTTTATGATTTCCTTTATCAGGAAAAGGAAATTGCACCGGATACCCCGCTTTGGTTTACAAAAGTTATAAATTTTATCCGGCAGAATTATAACCGTCAATTATCAGTAGCTATGCTGGCCGGTTTGTGCGGGTTAAGCCGGGAGCATTTATCGCGTACATTCCGTAAAGTAACCGGAATGGGTTTGAGTGCATTTATAAACAATTACCGTTTAAAAAAGTGCGCTCAGATGCTGCGTTTAAGTGATCAGCCGGTATCGGCGATTGCCTTTAGTTGCGGTTTTAATAATTTAAACTACTTTAATAAATTATTCCGGAAAGCATACTGCTGTACGCCGCGAAGCTACCGCAGACAAAGAGGCAGCAGTCTTATAAGAAAGTGGTAAGTTTAATTTATAGCGCGGAGTGAATATAAAAAGAGAGCTGTTCGTAATCTATTTGGTTCTCTGCATAAGGTTATTGGACTGCTGCCTGGCCATATCGTTTACTCTTTTTTTTAAATAAGAAAAAGGGTCTTTAATAAATTCTTTGGATTTTTGTAAATCAGGTTGGCCATAACTGGTGCCGGAAGCCTGACCAGGTAGCTTACGGTAAGTCGGTTTGCGCAGCGGTTTTTTATAACGCGGTCTCTCTTTAAGATCATAGTCCTGTTTCATTTTTTGTTCTATTTTGTCTGCGCTGCTGTCGTATTTTTCAATATCAAACAGGGGTTCATTAAGGTCTTTTATATTAATAATTTTCTGCGCTATTTCCTGAATGTTTCTGCTGGCCTTGCAGTTTTTATTATAGATGGCCAGCGGTTTTCTGGTTTTGATAGAATTATGCACTTCCTGCAGCCTGGGTATATATCCCAGCAGGTCAACATCAAGAATCAGTTTTTTATAGATTAAAGTTATAAGCTGGCGGATCATTTTAACATCACTAACGGTTTCTACCATATTAAAAACGAGCATTGGTTTAAAACTGTCTATAAGATCCTTGAATTTCAGGGCTGCTTTTTTATTTACTCTGGCCAGATCATTCAGGACATCCCAGAAGGTAGGATACTGACCGGCAGCATCTTTGCGCTTGATTTTATTAACGAGCCGTCTTAATTTTGCTTCGGAAAAATTAAGCCGGAACATTCTGTAAACTACGGTTTTCAGAAAATTAAAAGCGTTTAACACAGCCCCATGAGTAGGGTGGGTCATCAGGATGCCTTTGCCGGTTAACAAAAAGAAGTCAACTATAAACGGATTGGATCCGGATCCAAGATCAAGCAGGATATAATCATTGGGCAGATTATAAATAGCTTCCATTATCTTTTTTTTCTGGGAGCGTTTAACATTAGCCATATCCGGAACAAGCTGATCACCGGGTATCAGTTCCAGGCCCTTTATTTTAGTGGCGCATTTATAGCTGGCAAGCGGTTTGCGGGAATTGGTCAGAAATCCGGCAATTCCTTCGTTATTGTTTTTTAATCCGAAATAGGTGTGCAGGTTGGACCCGCCCAGGTCAAGATCAATTATTACCGGATTTTTACCGAGCTGGGCCAGGTGAATGCCAAGGTTAACATTAAAGAGGGTTTTACCCACCCCTCCTTTGCCGCTGGCTACCGGAATAATAAATTTATTGGTTTTTTTCAGGAAAAAATCTGACATAAAATCCTTTTTATTTATAAAAACGCTTTTGTCAAACTCAATCATATTATTATCCTGCTCCTGACATATTATTTTCATTATCGGCTTTGTTTTTATAAAATATAATTTCTTAATACCTGATACGGTATTATTTTAAAAGACAGTTTTTTACCGGGGTACATATACAGTAAACGATTTTAAAATAAATTTGCTAAATTTTCATTATAAGTGTACAATATAATGTATAATGTGATTGGGTAAAAGCGTTAAGCATATCACTGAGAAGATAATCTGTTTCTTTTAGGGAGGAGGATAGATAGATTTTTGCTGATTGATCCGGGAATTTTTTTAAGGTAAAAATTTGTCTAAAACCAATTATTTTGAAATTATAAAAGAAAACAGCGACCGGGTTTTCCAGATTGACCGGGAGTGTTACCTTTTATATCTTGGTTCAACTTTTTTTGAAAAAGCTCCCTATCTTCTGATAGGCTCATCTCCTGAGATCCCCCCTGTCTTTAAAAAGCAGATAGGTTTTATAGTACTTACCGGTAGTGCTTTCGGTTCTGTCTATGAACTGGAACAGTGCCTTACTAAAGGCCATTTTCCCTGTTTGATCGGTACTGATGATCTTTTTGATACTTTTTTTTCCGTAATTAACACCGGAAAATTTCCCGAAGAGAAATTTAAAAAAATTTTTGTCAAATACAGCCGGAAAGCACAAAGCTTTACCACTGAACTGCAGTTTGAGCAGTATCTTAACAGTTTGCAGAAGACTGTTAAAAATACAGATGTAGCAGAGGATAAAAATAAAACCAAGTTTAAACATGCTCCCAGTGAAAAAGCCGTAGATATTTCCAGGAAGATTACAGTTACTTTTAACCGCAAAGGTAATCTGTTTATAATGATAGACGGAGAAACTATTTTCGATCTTAAGTTAAGAGCGTCTGACGGATTAACCAATAATAATTTCTTTGATCATCTTATTAGCCGGTTTATTTATCGTAACCGCCATTTTTTCCGGGGCAGCGGTTTTATCATGCTTGATACTGAACTGGCCTATTATGATTACAACCGTGTATTCTTAAGCGGATTACCTTCTGATTATTTCCGCGAGCTTATAAAGGGTAATGTTGATCCGGATAATATTACTTATTTGTTTTCTAATAAGGGAAAAAGCAATTTTGAAAATTTTATAAAACGTCAGATTGTAACTGGTGGTACGGCAAAGATATTTACGGAAAAATTTTCCGCTTTGAAACCGGTTATTGATTTTTACAAACCGATAGATATAAAAACTGAAAATGTTACGCAGAATAAAATTGATTTTTCAACTACCAGTGTGCAGCTCAAAACTGAAAACAGGCAGGTGCAGATCTATAATATCGATGCAGAAACCTATATAGATTATTTTTACGGCAAGCATGGCAAAACAAAACTTGAATCCGATATAAATATTATTCCTGCTGCTATGTCCTCCAGAATAAAAACAGCTCAGGGTATGATTAACCTGGTTTACGAAAAAGGTTCCAATAGATTTAACAGTAAGTTTAAGGGTTCTCCTGATCTTTATAAAATGTTTCCCTATATTGATTATCGTATTAACAAACTTTATAAGTTTGAACAGCGTGTTTACTATGCTCTTGATATATATGTGAAAGATATTTTATATGATTATCCCAGGAGTATCAGACGCTGTTTTGTTAATTTCAGCAGGCAGGTGTATGATCTGCTTGATTTTTATATTCAGCGTGATCCGGCCTTTAAAAAGACTTTAAAAAAAGTATTGACCTTTTCCCGCTATCTGCTGCCTCCGAACAACCGTTATGAATATTTCATACTGCATAATACAACTGAGTTTTTATGCTACCTCGATGACCTGCTTAAAGCAAGGGCAGTACTGCGTCTTAAGATAGTGGATAAAATTATTAACGATCTTCAGCAGTTACGCAATCATGGAGCTAATGTTGAAGTTTCGGACATGAACTATAAGGGTGATATAACTGTTTTCCCCAATGAGCGCCTTTATCTTTTTTATACTACGGTGGACGCCCTTGATGATGAGGCGCTGCCGCGTCAGCATGAGAGGTTGTTACAAAAAAACATCGAGACCGGTCCGGCGGTTATACAAAACGATAATCAACGCTTAAACCGCCAGATAACAAAATTTTCCAATGTAAAAGGCAACCGGCATCTGGTTTCCCGTTGGCAGGAGGAGGGCCGGGAGGCGGCGGATTATTTATTGGCAGACCAGCAGTACTTTAGCGAAGAGTTATACCGGTTGCACAATATAAATAATTTTTGCAATTTTTTCCGAAATCTGCCTGCTGCAGAGCAGAAAAAATTCTGTTTTATGATTAAAACAGTGCAGGGAGGGCTGAATGAATTTGAGAAAGACGAGCAGCTGTTTGGAGACCTGCTTGAAGATTTTTCCTTTAAATCCGTTAAAAAGAAAAAATTTAAAACCGGTACTGGTCTGTTTAAAAACAGGTTTAAATTTGCAATTTCATCTGTTATCATGATATTCTTACTAATGTTGAGTTTTATCAACATCAGTTCTTTGACATTTAGTAAACCTGTAAAAAAATTCAGACAGCATATTATTACCAATAATATCGGCAGGGTATTTTTTATCAAGCCTTATTTCAGGAAGTTAATCAGCCGCTATTCCTATCTTTATAAAGAGGAGTTGCCGGAGATTACACCTTTATATTATCTTAAGGATATAAATACTAACGGCAACCGGATAACTACCAACCTGGTAGTTAATGATAAATTATTTAACCGTACCCTGTATATATCTTATGAGGATTTTAACAGGCACTTCAGGGATGTTTTAAAATTAAATACCTTTGCTGACGAGGATTTAATATATCCTGGTGATCTGGTGCAGATAAACGATGCTGCATACTATAAGATAAAAGAGCTGGATACGCTTTGGGGTATTACTTTTCGGAAACTGTATGATAAACAAAAAGAAATTTTAGCTGAACTGGCCCGCATTGAACTTGTTATTATTTATTATGAAAAAGTTATAAAAGAAAAAACGGCAAATACTAAGCTGATGCATTATAAACGTAAACTTGATATTATTAATAAAAAGATAAAAACGATTTCTGACCTGACTGATATCAGACAGGTTAAGAATTATGCTGAAAAACTTCAGTGTAAAATAATACAGATAAATAAACTATTAGAAAATAAGGAGTTAAATGATGGCTGTAAGAGGTAAAAAAAGTCCGAATATTTTTCATCCGGTCAAACACAGTGCTGTTGCTTCTAAAAATTCTTTAGCCCAGGAAGGTCGCGACCAGAATCTGGAGTTTAAAAGAACGATAGATGACAGTACAAAAAAGATCGTGGATGATGCTTTGCATAAATTGCCCAAAGAGGCGCTTGAAAAACTGGATGTTATGTCCGGTGTCAAGGAAAAACTTTATAACTATGTCAACCAGGGATTCAGTAATATGCTGTCCCGTTATCTTACTACTGCTGAAGATGAGATGGGCAAAAAATTCCGTGACTTTGTTGATAAGGAAGAAAACAGGCTTGCCAATAAATATTCACCGCGTGAATTAAGTGAACTTATTGACCAGATAGCAGGTCCGGACCGTTTCAATAACGGTGAGGTTGAAAAATCAATCATAAATACTTACGGACATTTACATGGTCACATCAACCGTGAAATAACCGAGATGGAGCAGAACACCAATTCTCTGTTACGACAGAAAACAGATGTTGGTGCTTTTGTACGCGGGCAGAATTTTTATTCTGTTGTTAAATGCGCTTTTAAAGACGACAAAAACAAACCCAAGACAGTTATGAATGTCAAACTGTCTATCAATATTCTGGAGAATGAACTTATTTCTCCTATCTATCATTATCAAACCACTGTGGAACAGATAGCCAAAGATATAATAATGAAACAGATACAGGATAAACTGGAAAAAACTATTGAAGATATCAACAACAAACTGCTTGAGGAAGGTAAAGCTGAACTGCAGCACGGAGAAATCATCCTGAAAAAGATGCATAATGTGGAAAACTATACTGCGGATGAACGTGATGATGAGCAGTCCAAGCGTTATTCCATGATAGCCAAGCATCTGCTGGAAAGGCTGGAAGGTCTTGGCGCTGAAATTAATCCCAAAGATTATGACGCGCTTAACATCAGGGAAAATATTAAAAAAATTATAGACGATGACAATATCAGAAACAGAGGTTTTAATACAGCCATTAACTGTCTGACCAGTATTCTGGATACCAGTAAACTGGGTTATCAGTTCTGTGAAAATTTTAAAAACACCCGTGAATTTGAAATAAGAGAATATGAAGACACGGATGAGGATCAGCTGCCGGATGAACGCTATCAGATCAATATGAAATATTATAACCAGGCCCAGGTTATGTCTGAACGGCGCGCTTATGATCAGCAGGTCGCTGAATATAAAAAAGAATGCAAGCTGGTATCTGATATGGTAGAGTGTCTGGTGAAGAATAACAAAAAAGCCTTTCAGCTCAACGATTTTGAGGATCTGGTTAAAAAAACAGTGGGATGCCGTAAGAAAGAGATCCGGGAAGGTGAAACTCTTTACGAAGATTCACCCAAATTGTGGGGTATTACCCAGCGTTTCAATGAAGAAAAAAGGGATATCCGTCCGGAAGAGACAAATGTGGAAAAGGCCAACCGTACTTATTCGGTTGATAAAAAAGACATCAAAAACCTTCTGGATATGAGTCAGAAAAAACTGGCTGATACATATTCGTTTCAGCATCCGCAGAAACGGATTTTACTTGATGACCGTATCCGTTTCCTGAAAAGAAAATTTGAGGAATTTGATTACCGTATCAATCCCTATCATGTTCAGCCCGGGCTGCTGCTTGATATAGATATCTCCACAACCAAACGTAAAAGGTTCATTATGGGTAACATGGCTAATGTACTTAATGAATTTTTATCAGCTATGTCCAAGGGCTTTGAAGATGCTGCTTTCGCAGAATTTTCACGCCGCCGCAGTACTACCAGGGATGATCTGGATCAGGTATATGTCAGTGATCTGCCTGCTGAGGAACAGAATGCACAGGATGCTGAAGCTGAATCCGGGCAAGGCGGAGCCGGTACGGAAACCAATCTTGAAGATGAGGTATCAAGTGATTCAGATTCTTCCGGATCAGGTGATAGTGACGGCGGTTTGGACGAACTGTAAAAACAATAGCGGTTTTCGTAATGAGTGTTACTGCTGAAAGTTATTTGGACTATAGTTCGTTCGGAACCCGTAATGCTTTTAATGAAGCAATAAGGTTTTTTAAGACTGTTACTGCGATATCAGGCAGTCTTAAAAACCAAAACCTCTCAGACATCATTTGGGATCTGCTGCAGGAGGAAAAAATCGGACCGCAGCAGGTCCCCTCTGTTTACAGTACTTTGCTCATTGACAAACTGGGATACAGTGCTAAAAGCATCAATTTTTTAACAGAGGTTGCTCTGAAAAAAGATATATGCTCGGATATTAAGGACTGGACCAGTATTGATCTTAATTGTATATATTACTCAGCCACCGGTTATCCGATGGTATTTAACCCTAAAAATAAAAAGCATATTAATGAGATATCCAAATTTAACAAGGATTTTCATTTTGTTGTTTATGCCAGGGACCTGGCGGATAATAATACAGAAGTGAGTAAAGCTGCCTGTGAAGATTTCTTAAAAATTTTACTGGGCAAACCGGTGAAAAACGTTGCTGCTTATACAAAAAAGATTGCCCGCTCTGTACCTGCCGGAGGCGGAACAGCTTCCAAACAAAAGATCAAAAAGCAGGCGGCTGTTAAACCGAAGAATATGCTTCGAACTGATAAGCTGGGGGTTGTAGTTTCCAATGAGCTTTTTCATAACGGCAATGTTGAGGCCTGGACCAGAATTATAAAGAGTTATAGTGCTAAATATCCTGATAACCAGGTAAAAGTGTTCTATGACGGTGAACTAATCAAAAAACTGGCAGCTTTGTTTGAATGGGGAAAGGTAAAAAGCGGTACTCGCATCTTTTTTCAGGTTGAAGGCCCTGTACTGAAAGATATAGTAAAACTTAAAAACTATCTTTATGAAGGAGCCTCGGAAAGATTTGAGAATTTCTTACGCGGACCTGCTCATAAAACACTAAAACTTTTTTAGTTATTTTTTTATATCAAGCTTTTAAGGAAGTAAAGTGAACGATAAATATGTTTTTTTAGATGAAAAAAATAAGAAAGAGTTGTCGGATAATGAATACGGCCGGCTTGGTAAAAATATTTCCCTTATGTTTAAATACGGCCTGCCGGTTTTACCGGCTGTAATAATTAAAATTGAGCATGCCTTAAAATTATATAAAAATAATTTTATGTCTGAACTCAATCCTTATTTGAAAAAATTAACTCCCCACCTAAAAAAAGAACTTGGCGACAACAAAACAGCTGTTATTAATCTGGTTACCAGTTCATCTATGGCAATGGTTGCCAATTTACATATACAGAATATAGGGTTGCATTTACATACAATTGATGTATTCCTGAAACATTTTGGTGAAGATAAGACATTTACCATGTTAAATCAGCTGGTTTCCGATATTTTTTATTTTAAAAATAAATTCAAAAAAGAACTTACGGTAAAAGAAACCACCCGTAAGTATCTCGTAGAAATACTTGATGAGCAGCAGGAAGGGGCACTGCCGGAAGATGATTATGCTTTTCTAAAAAATTTTTATAAACTGCAGACAGTAGCTGCCATAAAAAAATACCTGAATGACCAGAAGGAAAAAGAAACAGTTAAAAATTATTTCACTGATACTTTAAAACAGCTGGAGAGTATTTTACGGGATATCAGCGCTTATCTGGATACCAATGAAGAATTATCTTCTATAATATTACAGCCGGTAATTCATGGACATTTTAATAAAGCATCATACCGCGGTTTTCTTTACACCAATGATCTTATTTCGGGTGAGTTGAAAATCAACGGCAGATATGTTCAGGAAATGGCTAAATATCATGAGGATAAAAGTAAGAGCTTGGAACATATTGAGCCGGAGTTATTTGAACGGCTTTCGCAGCTGGCGCAACAGGTGCGCTATGTTTTTAAAGATATTATGAAGTTTTTATTTTTAATTGAAAATAAAAAAATCTGGCTGCTTGATATATATGATGTGGAGGAATGTTCCTTTCAGGCTGATCTGAACAATAAACTTGATCTGTTCAATAACAATAAACTGGATGAAAAAGAGATTATCCGGGATATAAGCCTTGAGGGTGTAACCCAATTGCTGCATCCGGTGGTAAATCAGGATAAAGCGGAGGGAGTACAAAAGGTTAACGGCGGTTTGGTTGGAGCTCCGGGAGCTGCCAGCGGCAAGGTTTATTTTTCATCAGCGGCTCTGCTGGATGCTTATGAGATCGCAGCCAAGAATAATCAGCCTACTGACTTTATTCTGGCTATGCCGCATACCTTTGCTGAAGAGGTGAAAGCTATCAAAGTCGGTAAAGGTGTTATCAGCTCTTTTGGCGGTTTTGCCTCGCATGCACCTGTAGTCTGCCGCAGTCTGAATAAAGTTTCCGTGGTGGAAGAGAGTATAGAGTGGGGAGACAAGCAGCTTACGATCTTCGGTAATGTTATCAAAGAGGGTGATGAAGTTACTATCAATGCAGAGGTCGGCCGTAAACCGGAGATCTATTTCGGCAAGGTACCTTTGATCGAGCCTGATTTCAGGAAAAACAATCTTACAGCTCTGATGGATGTTGTTAACCGTTATAATAATAAAATTAAAGTTTTTAGTAATGTCGATGAACCTGTAGAAGCAAAACAGGCGCTTATTTTTCAGGCTCAGGGTATAGGTCTCTGCCGTACAGAACATATGTTTTTTGCGGAAAACAGACTTATCCCCTTTCTGGAGATGATACTTACCCGCAAGAAAGCCAATCAGGAAAAAGCCCTGCGTATCATAGAGGGCTTTCAAACTGAAGATTTTTACAGTTTGTTTAAAGTCTTCGGCCGTAAACCGGTAACCATCAGACTTTTGGATGCACCTTTGCATGAATTTATACCTAAAGAATCAGAAAAACTGGAAAAACTTATAGAACATATGACCCGTAATTTTCCCGATATTGACGAAACTCTGATAAAAAACCGTTGCGCATTATTAAAAGAGTTTAATCCCATGCTGGGCAACCGGGGCTGCCGTCTGGGCATAATGAAACCGGATATTTACCGTATGCAGGCCCGCGCTATAATAAATGCTGCCTGCAAATTAAAAAAAGAAAACAATATAGATCCGTTGCCTAAAATAATGATACCTTTGGTTAGTATGCAGATGGAAATGCGTTTTCTTAAAGACGGTAAGGTTATAGAAGGGGAGACCGTAACCGGAATCAGAGAGGTTGTGGAAGAAGTACTGGATACGAATAATCTTAAAGATCAGATCAACTATCAGATCGGTTGTATGATCGAACTTCCTTCAGCAACGTTAGCTTCTGACAGTCTGGCCCACTGCGCTGATTTTTTTAGTTACGGTACTAATGATCTTACGCAAACAACCTATGGATTGTCACGTGATGACACAACCGAACTTATAAATGAATATACCAAATATGACATTATGGATGCAAATCCTTTTTCTGCTCTGCAGCGCCGTGTTAAGGAGCTGCTTATGCTGAGTACCCGCAGGGCCAAAGTAATACGCCCTGATATTAACCTTAGTCTCTGCGGCGAACATGGCGCAGACCCGGCAAATATCAGTTTTTTAATAAAAAACAAGATAGACATTGTTTCCTGCTCTCCCTTTAGTATCCCTCTTGTTAAGCTGGCTGTTGCTAAAGAGGAGATCAACCAGTAGCCGGTATTTTTTATTATAATTAGTATGAAAAGGGACCATATTTTAATTACCGGAGTCTCCAGCGGGCTGGGCCGTTATTTGACCGAGTTGCTGCTTATGCAGGGCTATAAGGTTGCCGGTTTTACACGCCACCCCTCCAGGTTAAAATTTTTAAAAAAAAAATACCCTGATACATTTCTGCTTATACATGTAAATATTAATAATTATCAACAGGTTAATAATGCGGTAAAAAAAGTTATTAAGGCTTTCAGGAAAATCGGTGTTTTAATAAACAATGCCGGTTACGGACAGGTCGGGCCCGTAGCCGAGACATCTATACGGGATATAAAAAAGCAGTTTGATATAAATATTTTTGCCCTGATTAATCTTACGCAAAAGGTAATACCGGTAATGCGCCGTCAGCAGCAGGGGCTTATTATCAATATCGGCTCCAGCGCTGACCGTATAGTCTCCCCGTTTAACGGTGTATATGCAGCCAGCAAACATGCCCTGAGGGCGTTTAGTGAAGCGCTTTGTATGGAGCTTAGCCCTTGCGGTATCAATGTAACTTTAGCTGAACCAGGCGTATTGCGTACTGACTACAATAATAAAATTTTAAAAGTCGGCCAAAAATTATACCCTGATGTACACAGCTCCTATAAAAAACAGTTTAAGTATTTTTTGGATTCTGTAAGCGGCAGCAGGGGAATGCGGTTACCGCTTACAGGAAAAAAGATTATTGGTATAATCAATAAAAAAAATCCCGGTTTATATTACCGCTTTGATTTTTATACCAGGCTATTGTTTTTTATGCGCCGTTTTTTTCCTGCTCCGCTTTATGATTATCTTATCAGAAAGAAAAGCAAACTATAATTATAAACTGTATTCTGACGGGAATAAGTTAAACTTTTTTTGTAAGATATTGCTTACTTACCCGGATAATATTGATTAATTACAAGATATTAGTTTACTTGAAAGCAGTAAAAAGGTATAATTTAACAAGCTTTTTTTAGCAGGTTAAAAGGGGATCATGAAACCGTTTAAAAACAGTATTACTCTTATATTTACACTTTTTATAATAGCTTTCAGCCTGACCGCTTGCAAGCAGGATGGAGACAGCCGCGTTGATCCGGGCAACAGTTCCGACCCCCTTTCATCTGCCGGCTTTTCCATAACCTCCGGCTCGTCCGGTCCGTCCGGAAATCTCTATCCGCCGGGCACTCCTGTTATTGACGAGCCTTTTACCGGTTGGAATCCCTCTGCAGGCAGTCTGTGGGAAGCCTCCTCCCTGGGAAGTAATTCAAGCTGGAATGCTGCCGCGGGCCGGCTGCATATAAACGGCAATGACCAGACCATGCTTGGCAACATCGAGCTGGCTGCAGATAATACTGCGGGAACAGGTATTTACGAAATAAGTTCGGTCACGGGAACACACACTACCGGTGAGTGGAATATCCGTCTGAAATTTTATGTGGGAGCAGATCCTTCTACTTACGGTTTCATAGAAGTCAACCATCTCGCCGGCGGCGATACTGTGATACGCTCTACTTTCCCCGGTACGGGCTGGAGCAATTCGGAAAACAGGCTTACTCTAACCCCGGGAATGAATATCAAACTAAAGGTGGAGCGCTATGCTGACGGTAATATGTCTGTTTTCGGCTGGAATTCGGACATCGGCAGCTGGCATACTGTAGTGGACAGTGAAATGTTTGACAGCCGTAAGACCTATATGCAGTTGTATTTGACCCCGGGAACCTTTTCCGATACCAGAGAGGTGGCTATTGACCGGGTCACTACCTGGGGCACTACCGGTACTGCAGTTAGTTCCGCCCAGAGTATCGCCTCTTCGGGCAGCAGCCTTTCCGCCGGCATCTCTACCAACCTCTCCTACAAAGTCCATCTTTTCTACTACCAGTGGTATGGTACCCTCACCCATGACAGCGCCTGGCGTCATTGGCAGCAGAATGTGGGTACAGGCGGTCTGCCGGATAGTATCGGCGCAGATCTGTACCCTGCCCTTGGCCTTTACAGTTGTAAGGATGATAATCTGCTGGATCAGCATATGCAGATGATTGCTTCGGCCCGCATTGGTGTAATTGTTGTCTCCTGGTGGGGTCAGGGCAGTTGGGAGGATCAGATTGTTCCCCAGATACTTGCTGCTGCTGCTCCTTACGGTATCAAGGTAGCCTGGCATATGGAACCGTACGGCGGTCGTACAGCTGCCAGCACAGTAAATGATATTAACTATATTAATAATAATTACGGCGCGCATCCGGCTTTTTTCCGGGCCGCAGACCGCGGTAATCAGCCGGTATTTTATATCTGGAATAGCCTGGCAATCAGCGACTGGTCTGCCCTGACTGCAGTTAACCAGTCCAATATTATACTGGCCCAGCATACGGATCAAAGTAAGGCTGATTATTTCGGCGGAATGTTTAACTATTCGATTCCTTTTGCGAGTAAGAGCGATGCTGAGATACAAAGCATCTGGAACAGCATGAATACTTTCTGTAATAATAACAACATGGTCTGGTCTCCTTCCATTATTCCTGGTTATAAAGATGCCCGCGCTACGGGCAATACAGGTTTTTGTGACCGGGACAACGGCAATACTTATGACAAGTACTGGAATATGGCTGTTAATTGCGGCGCGTCATGGATATCGATTACCTCTTTTAACGAATGGCATGAGGGAACAGTGATTGAACCTGCAGAACATAATCCGCCTGCCGGTTACGGTTATCTTGATTATGAGGGTGTTTACGGTAAGACCGGAGAGGAATCCGAAACTGCTTATCTGGAACGTACTGCAGAACTGATCCTGGGATGGGATCCTGCGCTGCAATAGGTATACAATATTAAAATAATCATTAAAAAAAATGATTTTATTTCAGATGCTCGCTTAATATTTTGATTCCGATTAAAATTAAAATAACTCCG
>CAZFAK010000003.1:0-33110 GCA_964517045.1 uncultured Spirochaetia bacterium
ATACTATTTAACTCCGTGTCCTCTGAGATTCTCTCGTGGCCCTCAGTGTCCAAAACATAACATGTTAAGCAATTTTACAGGTATTAAAAAACACACCCGGGAGAGCTTCCCCTTTACCAAGGCTTATAACTGTATAGAAGATCCGGTATATAGAGTAACTGCACAAAACAGGAGTTAGACCTGCTTTACTGTTTACGGATCATAAAAGTAGCAAAACTGTTGTCATCTGTCTGCAGCTTATTTTGCCAGACTATCTTGCCGGTACTGCTGTTCAGTTTAAAACATTGTCCCGAAGCTGCAGTTAACAAAAGATCTTTGTAAAAAAGACTGGAATCAGTTATAACCTGGTCCACATCATTTTTCCAAAGCCTGCTGCCTGAGGTTATGTTATAAGTTTTAACTCCGCCTTCAGGCATGACGCAGATAAATTTTTTATCCTGTATATGAAAAACAGTTTTTTTATTAAAATCTCTGCCGTAGTATATAGACTTGATCAAAGTTCCGTTCAACACAGAAAAGATATCTATATATACCTTCCTGTCTTCAGGTTTAACATAATAGAAATAATTATCTGCAGCGCCTGCTGTCAAAGCATTGCTATGGGTAATGGTTTTAAACACACTGCCGTCAGACGGATCAAATAACACCGAACCATGCTTTCCTTTTACCACACAGTATTTACCGCCGCTGTATATTTGCTGCGGATGTTTAAGCGGCAGCTCTTTTTTATAAATAGTTCCGTCCTGATTAGCTCTGACAATTTTGGTATTTACAAAAAGAATATCCTTTTTATAAGGTACAAGATCCTGGGCATATTCCTTAATTTTGAATATTTCATTACCGCGGTTAATATCCAGGCCTATAACAAAACCATTTTCCAAACCTGCATAAAGAAGTTTACTGTACTGCATCGGACAACTCAAAGGCGCTCTGGTATCATAACTCCATTCTACTGCACCGCTTTGTTCATTAAGCGCCTGCAAAGCGTTTTCTTTATCCTGATAGATATAGAGTTCAGCAGCAAAAACCGGCGGCCTGGAATTTATATTTTTAACATTATAGTTTAATGTCTCTCTTGCCTCAGGCAGCAGCAGTACCTTTAGCGTGGAAGCATTATAGGCAATGTTCTTGTTTATTTTATTATTTTTACATATCTCCAGATATTTTAGAATACGGTTTTTTAATGCAGCATTACGCAGATTAGCTTTAACCGCGGCATGTATTTCACTGTACCACCATATATAAGTAATATAATCAGCGCGTGTTGTATTATCTCTTTGATTATATAAAGAAAGGGTTTTTTTAATATAACTCTGGGCTGCTGTCTTATTGTTTAATTTATAGTAGGACAGGGCCAGGTAAAAATTTATATTTTCCAGATATAATATTTTTTGTTTGTTTATCAGGGAACGCGCTTTCTTCAAATGGCTGACAGCTTTATTGTATTCACCTTTTTTATACTTAACAACACCAAGGTTAATATAAGCAACTTCCTTTTTTTTGTTTACCTGAAGAACTTTTTGATAATATGATTCAGCCTGGTAATACTCTTTTTTAAGATAGTAACAGTTGCCGGTCAAAAGATTTAAAGTGCTGTTGGCACTGTAATCCTTAAGCTGCTCAAGCAGCATTTTTTCCGCAAAAGCCAGCCGGTCCAGATTTATCAAAGCCAGGGCTTTCTTTTTTATTAAAAATATCTGTTCTTCCGGTTTGGTAAAAATATCAAAATATTTATCAGCAGCGGCAATAATTTCATTATACTTCTGCAGTTTATTAAGACAGAAAAAATGTCCCTGTACAGCGTTAAAATTTTTATGCTGATCAGCATCTGATTCATAAAAACCGGCTGCCCGGTTTATCTTGTCCAGATTCAAGTAACATGTTGCTATACTGTATAACAGATCTTCCTGATCAGGCGCCAGCTTATAAATTTCCCGGTACACAGTAAGGGCTTTTTGATAGTTGTGGTTTTTGTATAATTTTTCCGCTTCGTTTATTCTGCTCTGCAGATATCCCTCTTTTTTAAGAGCATGAAATCTTGTCAGCAGATTTTCAACCCCGGGAAAATTTTTATAATTTTTTTCCAGCTCATTAACATAGGGAACAGCTGCCTTAAACGTAGCGCTGTTTATATGTTCTGTAATAATATTTTTAAGCATTAAAACAATTTTGTTTATGTGTTTAGACGACTCATGCATACTTTGTGCTTTTTTATAATTAGCCAGTGCTTTTTTAAATCTTTTCTGCAGTTCATAATTATAAGCGCTGTTAAAATAATAATCATAATCAACATCTCCGAGCAGTTCTTTTTTCTCTTCGTTAATCTCTTTCGCTTTATCAAACTCTTCAGTCTGTGTATAAATGTTATAGAGAAGTTCATAAGTATCCAGCATTACCGCTTCATTATCTTTATAGTCTTCAGCAATCTCCAGACTCTGCTGCAGATATTTTTTTCTCTTTTCCGCCTCTGCCTTTTCCCCGGCCATATAATAAGCTTTAGCCAGCATAATCTTAAAAACCGGTTTTACCGGCGGCGGATAGCTTTCTGCCGCCTTTTTAAAATAATCAACTGCCTGGTTATATTGCTCCTTTTTATAAGCTTCATTACCCTGATCAAAAAACACATACGCACTTAGTTTCTTAAGCAGTTTTTGATTTTTCGTGTCTTTGGGTTTATATTGCAGATATTGCTGCATATATTTTCTGGCTTTGTTATAATCTTTTTCCGTAATCGCAATATTGGCCAGCTGAAAATTAACCGCTGCCAGATCATCTTTTTTACGGGCATTATACAGGGCCTTCTCCGCATAACGCCATGCTTCCTGATTTTTTTTTAATCTGCGGTTTATCTCTGCTATGTAATAATTGATATCGAAATCAGAAGAGCGGATCGCAGCTGCTTTATTCAGGGACTGTAAAGCTTTTGTATGTTTGCCGTCTTTTACCAGTGCCAGGCCTGCCAGTTTATAAAACTTGAACCGCAACCCTGTTTTATCTATGGTTTCCGGTTTGATTTTTTTTAAAATCTGAAGCGTATAGACATAATCCTTGCGGCCGTAATAAAGATTAGCCAGATTAAATACATATACCGGGTCAGGCTCCAGCTGGATATATGCTTTACAGGCAGCAATAGCGCTGCTGATTTTTTTATTCTGCATAGCCCGGGAAAACATATCACTGTAATAATTTAAGAGCTTATTATAATAATGGCGGTATTTCTCTTGCGGTATTTTATTTTTGTTGTCAAGCAGTTGCTCGCGTAAGTCATTCCAGTTTTCAGAACGCAGATATGTTTCCAGGATAATACTGAAATAACGTTTCCCCTGAGGGGCATCCTCCAGGATATCAAGCGTTTGCGCATAATCTTTGAGCTCCATATGTATCAGAGCATAGTCAAATAAAATCTTTTCTGACTGCAGCAGAGTTCTTTCCTCTTTTTCAATAGCCTCTTTGGCCTTCTCGTACTCTTCACTCACAAAAAAGATATAATACATCGCTTTAAGCAGTTCCGGGTTGTCATTACCGTCGTTATAGATTTTTTCCAGAATTTTACGGGCATCATGGTATTTGCCCTCATTAAAAAGTCCGAGGCCTTTTTGCAGGGGAGTGGTAGCGGCAGACTGCTGGGCAGCTGCCATCACAATAGTACAAAAAAGTATAATTAATAATTTTTTCATAACCTGATATTTATAAATTGTTAAATTCAAAATTTTCCACTACATTTTCTACTTTGTTTTTTTCAAAACGGTTTTCACTGCCTATCAGCATACGCATATAACCCCGTCCCTGAAACGGACCTTTATAAAGAAGATGTTTTCCTGATTTAACTATAATAGTATCTCCCTCTTTTTGCAGCAAACAGGAAGCCGAGTTGCGTGCAAGTTTATAAGCATCAATAAGGCCTTTTTTATCTGTATCTGTATCTGTATCTGTCTCCTCCAGGGTAGACTGGGCTGAGATAAGATTGTTGCGGATAACAACTGCTGTCTCCCGGTTGTCCTCATCAATGATCGTAAAATAAAAACGGCCGTCCTCGTTGATCTCCACTGTAAAAGATATCTCAAAATCACCGCAGAAAAAAGGTAATGTTTTAACTCCGATAAACGAATCACCTGAAGCACCCTTGCCCTTGATAGTAACATCATCATCATCTGTAATAACCTCATAACGGTTATTCAGTTTCCGGACCTGCCATATATTGGTATTATCAAATGAGGAACGGAAATCAGGAAGAAGAAAAATATTGTGATCCATTGCTTTGGCAATAGTCAGCGGCACCTTTTCTATACTGTAATATCCCTGCAGGGACAAACTCCGGTTGGTACTGCTGATATTGGGAAAGGTATGGGAAGTTTCAAATTCTTTGCTTTGACCGCTTACAGAAGCTGTAATCTCAGGTCCCTCTGTAAGCAGCACAGTATTCAGATTAACCATAAAATATTTTTCTTTAAAATTCAGAGCCAGTTCCTGATTGTCATTTAAATTAACATCAGCAGTGACCGGGGTTAACCCTTTATGCCCGGCTTTTACCTGATACCGGCCCGGTTTCAAAAGAAAGGTAAGCGGTATTTCCTGATAAGTACCCACATATTTATCATTTATAAAGATCCGGCTGTCGTACTGACTGCTTTTTACCTGTAATTTTTTAAGATAACCGGTTTCAATGAAATTATAAAAATCTTTTTTAAAATTGGTAATAAAAGAAGCCATAGTCTCGTTGTTTTTCTTTACAAAAGGAGGCGAAGAGGCCGGCACCAGCCGCAGGCGGCCGTTCACCTTGACATAGCGCACCCTTTCCACCTTTTCCAGTTTTTCATAAGGCAGCGTAAAGGGACCGGTATACTGTTTTTCAAACAACACCTTTCCGCGCCGGTTTTTAACAAGAAAGGTAAGCTGCATAAGTTCCCCGTCTGTAGTCAGCCGGGGATTGAGCGTTAAAGTACCCTGCGCCGATTTTTGCAGATTAGGATGGGTACACAGAAAATTATTCAGATTTTGATTGGCAAAATCCAGCATGTTTTCAATATAACGGCTGTCGGAAGAGGAATCTATTTTCCGGATACCCAGTTTTACTACATTGTCAATGCTTTCTTTCTCCAGCTCTTTGCTTTGACCGCGTCTGCGGGAGACAGAATACAGTTCACTGAAACGGAAAAGTTCCGGATCGATCATCAGACGGGCCCGGCCGATGCGGGTATTTTCCTGTAAATTACGCCGCATAAAAAAAGTAACATAATGACGGAAACCGCCGGCACTGCTGTAACGGGTAAAAGCTTTATCTACAGCATATATCAGTTTGTAGTGGAAATTACCCAGATTAAGACCGGCTGACAAACCTCCGGAAGCGGTTACCACCGGACCCCGGCCTTCTGTTACCTCATAAGAACCGGCAGTAACGGCCAGACGGGGAGTTATGATAAAATCACGGAATGCTTCCACACCCAGGCCGGCCCGGAAATAATTTTTTACTATATCATAGGTAAAGGTCAGGCCCAGATCGGTTCTCAATTTTTTCAGATGCATCCGTGCGCTTAACACACCCCGGAAATCTTTTTCCATTGCATGGCTGGTTTTATTCTGCATAAGCAGTTTTTTAAGTGCAATACCTGTAATCAGATCAAAAGTCCGGAAATTGTCAAATACCATTCCTCCGCCCAGGTTTATCTCGGAATCAAAAAAAACTTTGTCCGGCAGTTTGGTTATATTAAAATTGAGAACACCGCCCAGATGCACTGTATCCCGTATTACAAATGAAGTGCCGGCTGCTGCACCGGAATCAAAAACCCGGTCCATACTGCCCTGCTTTTGTCCGTTTTCAAAAAAAGCAAACTCTTTAAACCCCTGATCAGAGTAATACAAAGCGCCCAGCAGATTAAATTTTTTCAGTTTAATAATTGATTTGAAAGCGGACTGAAACTGGGCAAACTGCAGCAGTGAACCGTCAATAGCAAACTGGGATGTGTCTACAAGAGTAGTAAAGGCAGGATTGTAATAGATGCCGGAAGTATCGTCGGAAAAAGCATAGAAAGCATCTCCCAAACCCCGGGCTCTGGCACCTGTATCTGAAATAACAGCATATAATGATATTAGTATACAAAAAAATACAACGGTAAAAAATTTTATTTTCATAATTTATAGCAAGCGCAGTCCGCCCAGGCCGCTTAGTAAGCGGCCTGTCTTTTTTTAGGTATCTATTTTATCATCATTTCACTGTCATCGCCAAAGTTTTGTGATTTATCTTCAATCTTTTCCGTACTTGACTTTTTTTCAGCTTCTTTAACTTTTACATCCTTTTGGGTTGATTTTAATTTTTGCGCTTTTACTTTGCGGTCAACAGCAACATCCTCGGCTGCTTTTTTATCAAGAATAGTCAGTGCTTTGATAAACTTTTTCATGGTCTCAACTTCACCGCTGGTCTCAACCCCTTTTATGGTCAGTATCTCCTTAACATCAGCAATGGAACTGCCCCTGATAGTAGTTTTATCTGTTATATCTTTATCATTAAAACTGGTCTCTTTTTTCTGTTCCACTACCTGGGATTGACCTTTATTGTTTTTAACTTCCACTTTACCGGTCAGTACTGATAGTTTGGATGCCTCTTTATCAATGGTCATTACAAAGGAAGTACCTCTGATACCAGCTACGCCTGTAGGAGTGGAAACAGAAAACTGCTGGTCTTTCTCCAGTTTTTTTAATGCACACAGCAGTTTACCCTGTTTAAGATTAACTTTTATACGTTTGTTAATCTCCATGGCATTAAGCACAAGTGTGGAACGGTTGCGCAGGGAGATTACCCCGCGGTTTTTAATCATAATATCCACCTTTGCTCCCAGCATGGACTGTATCTTGTCGCCTTTTTTTAGCACCATTCCTTGCTCAAGATGTTTTTTCACCCCGGTGCGTATTAAAGCAGCCCGGCCCTTAAGCGCAACGACCTTCGCGTTTATACCGCTTTTCATAGCTTCTGTACTCTCTGCACCATCTCCTGACTCCTGGCTGCCGCAGGCAAAAGTCAATAAAGAGATAAAAAGAACAGCTGTTATTGATTTAAATAATTTCATAATAACCTCCTGAAAAATTTTATTTTACCTTATTTATTCTGTATTTATTATAGTATAACACATTTTTCTGATTTTTGGGCAATAATTTTAAAATATTTTAATATTATTGCTCTATTTACTCTAAATAAAACAAAATTTCAGCCTGGCGCAGTAAAAATTTCAGCTATTTCATCAATGGAAGCAGCTGTTAAAAGAGCCCTGCTCTTCTCTTTATCACTGATAAAAGCAGCTATCTGGCTTTGCAGCTGTAAATGCCTTTCCGGGTCATTAGCCGGGCTTATCATAAAAAAAAGCATACGCACTACTGTTTTTTCCCGGTTAAAAGAGCGAAACTTCATACCGTCCGGCAGGCGGATAATAAATATAAGCGGCTGTATAATATTGGGCGAAAAAGAATGGGGAATGGCAAATCCGTTTCCCAGGGCTGTAGGGGATTTTTTCTCATGATCCAGCACTTCCTCTATCATTCTGTCCTGTCTGATAGCAGGATAGCGTTTATAAACCTCTGTAATTATTTTTTGAAAAAGCTGCTGCAGATCAGCAGCGCTCAATATTAAAATATTATTTTTTTTTATGATCTGCTGCAGATTGTCTTTCCCTCTGCGTAATACCATGAGTGATTTAAAAGCAGCGGCATTTTCTTTACGCAGTTTAACCGGAAACAGACTGAGAGTATGGTTATCTGTCCCGGCCAGTAAATGAAAATCACTCTCTACTTTAGTAACCGCCGGATTAACAGTTATAATACGGGATTTTCCGGAAACAAGCTCTTCGTTTATAAGCGACGGCCCCGGAATGTTAGACAAGACCGGCTTGCCGTCCTTCCTGTTTTTTTTACGGTCCGAATCAAAACACCGGCTCCAGCGGAAAACACGTTCAGCGCTAAGCTGAGCAGCCCAGTGCTGACAAATAATAATATTAAGCTCGTCATTATCAGTCAAGGCCAGAAGATTACCATAGGTAAAAAAACGTTCATCTTCAAAATAATCAATGGTACTGGCATTGCAAAGTACAGTCTGCAGCCCGCGCGCTGCCAGTTCCTTGATTTTGATACTGTTGGTATCCATAATAACCGCTTCCTGTTTAAGCCCTTTGGTTATATAATCATAAAAATAACGGGACAACTCGTTAGCGCCGACTATAAGCCAGTTGCGGTCCTGGCGCCGGTATAAGCCAAGCATACGGGCCAGCACAGGCGTAAAAACGCTCTGCCCTACAGCTGTGGTTGCGATAACCGCAAAAGTAAAAATCTCAATAAACCAGGCCCGGCCCTGATAAACCGGTAAAATATCCGCCTCGGAAAGCTGCAGGGAAAAGAGGATAGCAATAGAAGCAGCAACTACGCCCCGGGGGTAAATCCAGGATAATAAAAGTTTTTCTTTAAAATGCAGTTCTGTTTTTATTGTGCACAGAAACACGCTGAGCGGCCGGACAATTAAAATAATAACACCTACCAGAATTAATCCTTTATACCCAAACTTTTTTATATGCTCCAGATGAAGATTGGCTGCCAGGAGAATAAATATAACACCGGTCAAAATAGCAGTAAGATCAGCTTTGAATTTTTTTATATTTTCCAGGTCCGGGGGCCGGCGGAAACCAATAGTAAAACCGCATACAATCACTCCCAGAATACCGGAATCAATAATGATAAGTTCACAAAGCCAGTAAGTAAGCAGGGCAGCTCCGAGAATAAAAATATTATTTGTATCATCAGGCAGTAAATGTTTCTGCAAAATGTAGACAACCACATAACCGCTGCCTATGCCCAGCGCTATCCCGGCCAGCATCCTCAGTTCCAGAAACAATATGGCTGAACCGCTGAAATGGCCGCTTACTACAAAAGCAAATATCAGTACTGCGGCCAGCTCTCCGAGAGGATCAACCAGTACACTTTCCCAGTGCAGAATTCTGCTGATGCGCGGGGGCGGATTGATCTTTTTTATAAGACTGTTAATAACCGAAGGACCGTTAAGAATCATGATGGCTCCGGCCAGCAAAGTCAGCAATAAAGGCAGTTCAAATAAAAAATGAACCGCAGCCGCAGTTACGCCAAAGGAAATAATAACACCGTAAGATAAAAGCCGTTTAATTATTTTACCCGCCTTACGGTAATCATGATAATTAAGGGAAAGCCCGCCTTCAAAAAGAATAACCGCTACTGTCAGGGCTATCAGCGCTCTGAAGGCCCTGCCCAGTTCTGCCGGATTTATAATATTTAAAACCTCGGGACCGGCAATAATACCTGTAAAAAGCAGCATCACTACCGGCGGGATGTGTAAAAGCCGCGCTGTTACCACAGCTGCGATACCGAGTATAACCGCGTATAAAATAACTTCCAGCATAAAGTATAATTATAACGTAAACAACTGCTTTTTTATATGGGAAAAAAAAGCATTGTTTTTCTAAAATTTATATATCCGTTTGCCGGTAGATAACTCTTTCCATGAGATTATAAAAGTATAACTCCCTGTCCGGGAGAATAGTTTTGGTTTCAGAGGAAAGAATTAGATTATGCAGATAAAACTGATTCTCCAGCAGCTCCTCTATATGTTCCCGGTAAACTCTGTAGCGGAACTTACCGCAGCCTATAAGCGCCAAAGTCTCATCTACAGGCAGCAGACGGCTTACTCTTTCTATGCCGGCAGCCATACGGCAGCGGTAACGGTGCTGATAAAAGGGAATAAACGCTGTGCGCTCAATAAAAGTTTCCGTATGGTTTTTTAACCGGCATTTTTTTAAATATACCTTTACAGCCCCCCCCATTTTAGAGGTATTCTGACGGATAAAAGAGGTAAAATTACCCAGTGAATAAATTATCAAAACCTCCCGGCCGTCTTTGGTAATATATTTTTCCAGAGGCTGTACATTATGTGTATGATGTCCTATAATGATATCCGCCCCGCGTTCAGCCAGGTCATGCGCCATTTTAAGCTGGCGGCAGGCCGGATAAAACTCCCACTCCGCTCCCCAATGTAACGAAAGACAGATAATATCAGCAGCTTTTGCCCGGGAGCTTTTTAACTGCCGGTAAATAAGATTGAAATCATTGGATGCAGGCTTGAATTTATTCAGTTTTACCAGGTTTCCATAGTAGTTTTTTTCAGGCAGACGGCATTTATTTACACCGAAGGTATAAGCCAGCCAGGCTGTCTTGATCCCTTCTATATTTATAACCGGAAAGCACTGCTGCTCCTGCCGGCTGCGTGCCGTACCCACGTGTCTGACACCCTGCCGGTCCAGATAATCCAGCGTGGCAATCAGACCGGCAACACCCTGGTCATACATATGATTATTGGCAGTAAAAACCAGATTAAAAAGTTCATTATTATACGGACGGCCCATTATGGCGGCAAACATACTCTCATTGGCATTAAAACGGGGAAAACGGCTTGGACGGAGATTGGTATTGATAACCCCTTCAAAATTAGCTGCTGTAAAATCAGCCTGGAAAACAAACCGGCCCACATAGTCAAAAAGTTCTCCGGAAGAGGCCATTGTCATGCTGTTATCCTGCAGCAGGTCTCCGGCCAAAGCAAAACTGGCTGTGGCCGCTGCCGGATGCCGGCTGCCGTTACTGAAATGAAGATCCATCTTTTCAAAATAACGATCAAGGCCGCTCTCCGGAGCGCACTTTTCTACCGGCCGAACATATTTACTGATATAATATAAAAATTCTTTAAAATTCCATACAGCGGAATCAGAAGTAGTAAGCCGGGGCGGCCGCCGGCGTTTCAGATATCCCTGCTGCCGGGCGGTTTTATAGCGCTTGAACCGGGGGGCGGTAAAATAAGCCCTTATTTTTTTTATATCAGCAGTATTTAAACCATAGCCGGGCCGGATATCAGGTGTCAGCCAGGTCAGCTTTATCAGTAAAATAATAAGTATTTTTTTCAATGCCCTGCTGCCAGGCCGGGAATCAAGGCTGCCGCGGCGCCGGTTTTTCCAGTTCTTTTATCCCTTTTTCAGCTACTTTTTTACTGCTGGTCACCAGATTTTTTAATTTGCCTATAATATTATAAACAACATTTTCCCCCTTGGGAGATAACCAGCCCAGTTTTAAAGCAATAACAGCTGCTATAAAAATAATAATAGCTGCGTAAATAATTTTTTTCAGCATAAACAGAACCTATATTGATTTGTTGTATTTTATATTGATATATAGACTCTGTCAAACTGATCTGCTTTTGCTAATCTGAAAAAAAAATGTAATTTTTTCTCTTTTCCCTTGACTTTTGCAAGCTGAACGTATATAATTTAACCAAATGGTTTAACCATTTGGTTAATAAATTAGTTTTTATGAAAGCAGAAACCAAAGAAGCCAAAACCAAAGCCGCTGTTTTCCGGGCAGCTATTGATGAGTTTATCGCCTGCGGCTTTTACGGCGCCAGGATGCAGCGCATAGCAGACCGGGCCGGGGTCAACAAAGCCATGATCCATTACTATTTCCGCAATAAAAAAACGGTTTATACAGAAGTTCTGGATAATGCCCTGGAGATACTTATAATTGAACTTAACTCTATCGGCTCTGAAGAATTAAAAATTGAAAAAAAACTTGGTCAAATAGTAGATGTATATATCAGAATTTTCAGTAAATATAATAATTATGTCAAACTGTTGCTTTATGAGGTTATCCGCGGCGGAGCTGAGCTGCGTAAACTAATCTCTGCTAAAAGCAGCCGCATTCCGCTTAACCCGGCTAACGGCGCTATCTATACCTATTTTAAAAAAGAGATAAAAAAAGGCCGTCTTAAAAAGATCAATGTTATCCAGCTTTTTATAAGTATTGTCAGTCAAATGGCACCGCTTTTTTTTGTCAAAGATATGTTTAAAGATATGATCAAAATACCGGGCATGCAAAAACTGGTATTTAACAAACTGGTTAAAAACCGTAAAAAATTTGTAATTGACCTTATTTTAAACGGCATAAAACCGGCCGGAAATAAACAAAGGAGATAACCATGTCTGCCCTGCGTAAAAAAGCCGGCCGGTTTTTCAAACAGAGTACCGCTTATATCTACAGACGGCCGCGCCGCTTTTTATTACCGGTTATTATATTGCTGCTTTTTTTTATAACCAGCCTGATCAATTTCCGGCCGGATTTTACCCATATTGATTTTAAAAACGATCCTCCGGCGGAAATTTTTATAAACGTGGTTTCCGGTCTGCTGCAAATCGGTATTGATACCTCTACCGAACATTTTTTAAAAGAAGATGATCCGGCTTTGAAAACTTATAACAAATTCCGTGATCTGTTCGGCCGGGATGAAATGGTGGTTATTGCTGTCAAACCGCAAGCTGTTTTCGAACTGGACTTTTTAAACAAACTGAAAAAACTGCATAATGAAATAAAAAATAAAGTACCTCATGTTAAAGAGGTAACCAGTCTCATAAACGCCAGATACACGCGCGGGAAAGAAGACCGTCTGCTGGTTGAAGACCTGATGGAAAAATGGCCCCGGACCCGGGCTGAAGTCATAGCCTTGCAAAAAAAAATTATGGCCAATCCGCTTTACCGCAACATGCTGGTATCTGATGATGCCGCTTTTACCACTATAGTAGTCGAATCCCTTACCTACTCGCCGCAGGCCGCAGCCGGGGAGAGCTCCGCTGCAGACTATGACTTCAGCAGTGATTTCAGCGGTGATAATTTTGACAGTACTCCGGCCCGGTCCGCAAAGCAGCAGGATATGTTTCTTACTGACAGTGAAAATAATGAGATGGTCTCTGCTGTCAAAGATATCACACGCAAATATAATAAACCTGATTTCCGCATTGCGCTCGGCGGCACACCGGTAATGACCGATACCCTGAAGCGCTCCATGATTTCCGACATGCTGCGTTTTGTACTTTTAATTATAACCGCTATTATTGTAACCATGGGTATTATGTTCCGGCGCCGGGAAGGCATTATGCTGCCTATGATCATTGTTGTTTTTTCAGTTATCTCTACTATAGCGCTGATGCATCTGCTGGGATTTACCCTGCATTTGCCTACCATGATCCTGCCCTCCTTTCTGCTGGCAGTAGGCATAGCTGATGCTATCCATATTCTGGCTATATTTTTCTACCGTTATGACCATGGCGACAGTAAAGAAAACGCTATTATATATACTATCAGCCATTCCGGGCTGGCTGTTTTAATGACCAGTATAACCACAGCTGCCGGTTTAATGTCTTTTTCCGGCAGTGATATAGCTCCTATTGCCGCCCTGGGACTTTTTTCCGGGCTGGGAGTAAGCCTTGCTTTTATTTATACCATTATAGTTATTCCCGCCCTCGTAAGCATACTGCCAATTAAACGAAAAAAAACAGCCATTGGCCGTCCCGGACACAAAATGGATGCTGTTTTAAATTTTTTTGCCGGATTTTCAGTCAAACACGCAGGTAAAATAACCGTAATCTTTATGCTTTTACTTTTTACAAGTGCTTTTTTCAGCTTCCGTTTAAAATTTTCCCATGATCCCATGATGTGGCTTCCGGAAAACTCAGACCTTATAAAATCAACCCGCCTGATTGACAAACATCTCAAAGGAGCTTCCGTACTGGAGGTAATCATAGACGGCGGTCATGAAAACAGCTGTTACAACCCCGCGCTGCTTAAACAAATAGAAAAAACCAGAGCAAAAGTGGAAGCCTACAGCAACCATCACATCAGCATTGCCAAAACCTTTACCCTGACTGACATGCTAAAAGAGATCCATAAAGCGCTTAACAGCGGCAGTAATAAATATTATAAAATCCCTGACAAACGCCGGATAATTGCCCAGGAGTTTCTTTTGTTTGAAAACAGCGGCAGTGATGATCTGCGGGAAATGGTAGACAGCGGTTTTCAACAAACCCGTTTCAGTATCAAGCTGCCCTGGGCTGACGCGCTTTTATACGCTGCCATGCTTAAAGATATGGAAAAAATGTTTGAAAAGGATTTTAAAGATATGGCAGACACAAAACTTACCGGTCTCGTGCATATGCTGGGCCGGACCATAAACATTGCCATTAAGGGCGCTGCCTCCAGTTATCTTATTGCTTTGGCTGTAATTACCCTGCTGATGATCTTGCTGATCGGTAAACTGCGCATCGGCCTGCTGAGTATGTTCCCCAATCTTTTCCCCATATTTTTCAGCCTGGGACTGATGCAGCTGCTGGCTATTCCGCTTGACCTGTTTACCATGCTTATTGCCAATATAGCTATCGGCCTGGCTGTAGATGATACAATTCATTTTATGCATAACTGGCACCGCTACTATGAAGAAAAACAGGATCCTGGCGCTGCTGTCAGGTCCACCCTGCTTACAGCCGGCCGGGCCATGTTTACCACCTCAGTGGTACTTATTGCAGGTTTTGTCATCTTTACCGGAGGCAATATGCGCAACCTGCAGCGCTTCGGTTTCCTTAGCGCCCTGACTATCAGCCTGGCGCTGCTGGCTGATTTTTTACTGGCACCTGCCCTGATGACACTGGTACATAAAAAAATATCTATAAGGAGTAAATAATGCGCTGTATATTAATTTTTTTTATAAGTCTGACTCTGGCAGCCGCAGCTCAACCGGATGCCCGCGCTATAATGACCAAAGTTGAAAACCGGGATACCGGAAATAAAATGAAAGCTGACCTGGAGATGGTATTAATTGACAAACGCAGTCATAAACGGACCAGAAAAATACGCAGTTACAGCATGGAGCAAAGCCGGGATACTTATACCATAATGTTTTTTCTTAAACCGCCTGATGTTGCCGGTACAGCTTTCTTAACTTATGATTATGATGATCCAAAGCAGGATGATGATCAGTGGCTGTACATGCCGGCGCTCCGCAAGGTAAAAAGAATTGCAGCCGGAGAAAAAAGCAGCAGCTTTATGGGTTCGGACTTTAATTACTCGGATATGACTGCCAAAGATACTGCTGATTATGATTATCAGTTATTAAAAGAGACCCGGGTCAGAGACCATGCTGTATGGGTTATCAAAGGCACACCCCGGCGACAGGAGACAGCTGCGGAAACCGGATACCAAAAGTCCATTGTTTTTGTACGGCAGGACAATTATGTACTTGTACGGGCTGTTCTCTGGGTTTATGACAGTACTAAACGCAAATTTCTTGATGTAAAAAAGTTACAAAAAATAAACGGTATCTGGACCGCGCTGGAAACGCATATGACTACCAAACAGGGATCGGTTTTTATCCATAAAACCATTATGAAAAAAAGTAATGTAAAATACGGTGCTGATATAAACCGCAGTTGGTTTACGGTTCAAAAATTAAAACAGGGGTTGTAGGATGCACCAGCACTTGTTATATATCATCGTGACTAGCCTGCTGCTGTATGCGCTTCCGGCAGAATCGAAAGAAAATATAGAATCCCTGCTTAACGAGTTTAAGAGTGCTGACAGCAATTACAGCAGCAACAGAAAGCAAACCGCTGCTGCGGCAGATAAAAAACCGTATAAAGAAATATTCTCCGCCAGCGGCTCTCTGGGTTTGGAAACAGTTTTCAATACTGCCCATAAAAAACCGGCAGCAGACAAGCCGGACCAGCGCCGCTTCTCCTCTTTAAAAACGCGGCTTGATCTGGACCTCAGGGTAAAGCTTATGCGGGACTGGCGCTTTTATATAAGCGGCAGCGGCTGGCATGATTTATCTACGGCCTTAAGGGAAGGTCTGCTTACAGCCGGGAATACCTCCGCCATTACGAAAGCCAGGCTGAACTGGGCGAGCTATGGGCCGGCGGCAGTATCGCGCCGGGTCTGGTGCTTAAAACCGGACGCCAGATCATTACTGTGGGCAAGGCGGACACTATGCGTATTATAGATATAGTAAATCCCTTAGATATGCGTCTGCCCGGCCTGGCAGATATCCGCGATCTTAAATTACCACTGGCTCTGACCAAGCTGGAATACGGCAGTCAAAAAATTTCTATTAACGCCTGTATGATCCATGAAATCAGATTTAATAAAGAACCGTTAAAGGGCAGTGATTTTTATTATGAGCCGACTAATATGCTGCTGCCGGTTAAGGAAAAAACACCGGCGCATGGCGGTAAAAACAGTGAAGCTGTTATCAACCTTAATATAAGATTACCGGCTGCGGATATGGGCTGGCACTACAGTTACTTTTTTGACGATATGCCTGCTGTTAAATTTGAACTGCCGGCCGCTGTTAAACTTTTTCACCCCAGGCTTCATCTGTGGGGAGCAAGTCTCAACGCGGTCAGCGGCAGCTGGTCTTTTAAAATGGAAAGCGCGCTGGTGCATGGAATAGAGTTTATCCGAGACTATCCGGGCCTGACCAATGAGAGCTTTACCCGTCTTGACCTGATGGCCGGGGTGGAATATACCGGTGTGGAAAACCTTGTCCTGGCACTGGAAAGCGCGGACAGATATATTTTAAATTTTAACAAGGAGCTGGAGGGAATGTTCCGGGCCCGGGAAAACGAGTTCTCCCTTTCCCTGCGCTGCAAGCTGGAGCTGCTGCGGGAAAAACTGACTTTAGAGATTCTGGCCTTACACTATGGCCTCAGGTTTGACGGCGGCGGCTGGCAGCGCTTTACAGCTGTCTATGATGCGGCCGACCGGCTTAATCTTACCCTGGGTTTTATCAATTATGTAAGCGGCGAACAGTTTATGTTCGATAATATCGGCAATAATGACCGTCTCTTTGCCAAAGCTGATTACTATTTCTGATTGCTATGTTTATCAATACATTTCTAAAAATATTATTTTTAAGCATCAGCCTCCGGCAGGGAGCTGTTTACGCAGCACGCTTTTATTGTTCGCAAAAAGTATTTCATCCCGGCGATCTGATCATGGTTCATCTTATTAAAGAAGACAGGGACAGCACTCTCCGGGTTACGGAAAACAAACAGGAGCGCCGGCTTTATCCTTACAGTTCCAGAGCTTGCCACCGTAACCACTACTTTTTTTTTACCGGTTTTGATATTAAATATTACCCTTCACAAGTCACTTATAAAATATATTCAGCAGCAGGCTGCCGTACTATTATCAAACACCTGCAGCCGGTTTCCATAGCTGCCGGTAAAGTAAAGCTAAAAAGAACCCAAAAAAAGAAACTGGCTGCTGCCACCAGGCGCAACCGGAAACTGGCTATGGCGGAAAATAAATTTTTTCATAACTTCTTTTCCAATGAATCCACCAATATATACTGGGAAGGCGGTTTTATACAGCCGGTTGCCGTCTGCCGGCTGAGCTCTGCCTATGGTAAACTGCGTACATACTCTACCGGCAGAAAAAGTTATCACCGCGGTGTTGATTATGCGGCGCCAACCGGTACATCAGTCAGAGCTGTTAACCGCGGCCGGGTAGTATATGCCGGCCGCAAGCGCATGCGCGGCCGTATCATAGTTATTGATCATGGCGGAAATTTATTTACTACCTACTGGCATTTAAATAACATACTGGTGCAAACAGGTAGTATAGTAGAAAAGGGCGCTGCCATAGGTACTGTGGGTGAAACCGGCCTGGCCAGCGGGCCCCACCTGCATTTTGGTGTGCGTATTTTATCCATGCCGGTTAACGGTGAAATGCTGTGGCAGCTTGACATTGATAACTGAGCTTAAGGCGGTGTATTGCTTAAAATCAGCTTTTACTTTAAAATAAGAACTTAAATTATCATACAGGTTAATCTAAATGCGTCAGTTCAAGAATATAATGGTTACCGGCGGTGCCGGCTTTATCGGCGTTAACTTTATCCGCTATCTTTTAAATAAAACTCCTTTTAAAGGCAATATCTATAACTATGATGCGCTTACTTATGCAGGTAACCCTTTATCACTGCAGGACATAGCTGCCGGCTATAAAGGACGCTATCACTTTTGTAAAGGAGATATCTGTGATGAAAAATTTGTAAAAAAAACTATCGCCAAAAACAACATTGACTGTATAGTGCATTTTGCCGCGGAATCACATGTGGACCGTTCCATTCACGGACCGGCTGCTTTTATTAAAACCAATGTTAACGGTACTTTCATACTGTTGGAAGCAGTACGGGAAGCAGCGGAAAAAGGCCGTAAAATATTATTTCATCACGTGAGCACTGATGAAGTTTTCGGCAGCCTGGGAAGCAGCGGCTTTTTTTACGAGGACACAGCCTATGACCCCCGCAGCCCTTATGCAGCCAGTAAAGCCGCTTCTGATCATATCGTGCGCTCCTACCACCATACCTATAATCTACCCTTAACCATTTCCAACTGCTCCAACAATTACGGTCCTTATCAGTTCCCGGAAAAACTGATACCGCTGATGATAATAAATGCCCTGGAAGGAAAAGAGCTGCCCGTATACGGAGCCGGTAAAAATATCCGCGACTGGCTGCATGTTAACGACCATTCCGCAGCAGTCTGGCAGATTATAACCAGGGGGCGCACCGGAACCTCCTACAATATAGGCGGGGAAAACGAATGGCAGAACATAGAACTGGTAAAACTGCTCTGTAAAACACTGGCTGCCAGGACAGGGGAAGCTGAAAAAAAATATACCTCTCTTATAAAATTTGTAAAAGACCGAAAAGGGCATGATTTCCGTTATGCTATTAACTGTGATAAAATTAAAAATGAATTAGGCTGGCAGCAGGAATATACCTTTGCCCGGGGCCTGGAGCAGACTGTAGCCTGGTATATGGACAACCGGGAATGGACAGATACAGTCCGTACCGGAGCCTACCGGGAATGGATTAAAAAAAATTATCAGTAAAAACCCGGTATTACATAAATAAAAAATATACCAGAGTACGTAACGGGTGCTGCAGAAAAAATCTATGCTTTATAAACAGGTAACGCTTTCTGAAAAAGCCGGTTTGTTTCATCATTAAAAAGCTTTTTAACAGACAGTACTGTTCTTCGTTTAAATGCTTCTGATAGCACCTGAACAAAGCTCCGGCCTGCAAAACTGCGGCGCTTATATTTTTTTTTATTCTCTGCCGAAAAGAAAAACCGGATCCGGAAAAAAAATAACCTATAAAATCCCTTCCTCTTTTGGCGCCGATAATATTGGCATTATGCTGGCGGTAATTTACCGTAGCCCGGTTTACAAAAGCAATGCGGCCGAGCAGAACCGCAGCCAGAGCCAGCCAGTGGTCATGCATAAGAGCACCTTGCGGAATCGGGGCTGCTTTCTTCCGCAAGGCTTTATTAATCATAACCGTACACCCGGTTACATTATTCTGCATTAACAGATAATTGAGCGCTGTTTTGGTGTAATCCAGTTTTTGATAATGCACAAAGGAACGGTTCACTGTGTGCAAAGCAGCATCAACTACCTCCAGGTCTGTATGCACTAAAACCGGAGTGCCGCTTCCGTATTTTTTTTCCAGCCGTTTAATTTTGTTTAACGTTACAGCAATTTTACCCCTGTACCAGACATCATCCTGATCGCAAAACATAACATAAGGAGCAGCTGCCTGCTGCAGTAAAAAAGAAAAATTCTTTTTTAGATCCGGCTTCAGTTTATTCGCCGCAAAAATTTTAATTTTATTTTTATATTTTTTTTTATATTTCTGCAGTATTGCAGCGGTTTCATCAGCAGAGCCGTCATCACGGATTAACAGACGCCAGCCTGTGTGAGATTGTCTTAAAACAGATTCCAGCTGTTGTTCCAAATAACGGCCGCCGTTATAGGTAGCCAGCAGGATGTCAACTGTTACTTTAGCTGAAGCCGGGTTAGACATTGTTCAAGGCTGTCGCGCCAGTGGGGTATGGTAATATTTAAGGTGCTTTTAATCTTGTCCTTGTTCATTACTGAAAAAGCGGGACGGGTACAGGCCGTGGGGTATTTATCAGAGGTAACCGGATACACCCGGCAGTTTAAACCGGCAGCCTGCATAATGGCTGCGCTGAAATCATACCAGCTGCAGACACCTTCATTGGCAAAATGAAATGTCTCTTTTTCTCCCTGCCTTAGAAGCGGTACTGACTTTAAAACAGCCGCTGCCAGATCAGCTGCCCAGGTAGGCGTACCAACCTGGTCAAAAACAACAGTTAACCTCTCCTTTTCCCGGCCCAGACAAAGCATGGTCTTCATAAAATTATGGCCAAAGCCGGAATAAAGCCAGGAAGTACGTATAATCTGACAGCCGTATTCAGCCTGCCGGGCTGCTTCCTCTCCTGCCAGTTTGGAAGCTCCGTATACTCCCAGGGGACCGGGAGGATCGCCTTCTGTATAGGGAGTGTTTTTGCAGCCGTCAAAAATAAAATCAGTGGAAATGTGAATTAAACTTATTTTACGGTCGTTACATATTTCCGCCAGGTTGACAACTGCCTGATGATTAATATTGTAGGCAGCTTCCGGCTGGCTTTCAGCCCGGTCTACAGCTGTAAAAGCCGCAGCATTGATAATGGTATTGATCTTGTTTTCCCTGCAATAGGCAGCAACCGCCTGCTTGTCCGTAATATCACATTCAGCAATATCAGTGAAAAAAAAATTCACAGCGGCATGATCTTTACTCAGCAGTTTTATCTCTGAACCCAGCTGGCCGTCAGCACCGGTTATCATAATATTGGCTGCCATACAATCAGTCACCGTCATTATATACAAACAGTTCAGCTTCCCTTAAGGATGGAACACTTGTATCTTTGGCAGAAGTAATGATATCTGTTTCCGGTATCTGCCAGTCGATAGCCAGCTCGGAATCATTATACAATATGGATCTTTCCGCATCTTTATTATAATAATTGTCTACTTTATAACTAAACACTGCTTCCCGGCTCAGTACGACAAAGCCATGCGCAAATCCGCGCGGTATAAAAAACTGTTTTTTGTTTTCAGCACTTAAAACAACCGATACATGCTTGCCAAATGTGGGTGAGCCTTCTCTTATATCAACCGCCACATCCAGCACACTGCCTACTATAACCCGCACCAGTTTCGCCTGGGCATGAGGGGTCATTTGATAATGCAGCCCGCGCAGCACCCCGTAACCGGATTTTGATTCATTATCCTGAATAAAGGATACAGAACTGATATTCCGAACGAAAAGGTCATAACGAAAAGTTTCCAAAAAATAACCCCGGTTATCTGTAAATACACGCGGTTCTATTACATAAACTCCTGGAATGGCTGTTGCTTTGAAATTCATTTTTTATTAACATCTAAAGCATGTAACAGATATTGTCCGTAACTGTTTTTCCGTAATGGTTCAGCCAGCTTTCGTAACCGGTCAGGTGATATATATTTTTTTTCGTAAGCGATTTCCTCCAGACAGGCTATCTTAAGGCCCTGCCGCTTTTCCATAGTTTCTATAAACTGGGCTGCCTCTAAAAGACTCTCATGCGTACCTGTATCCAGCCAGGCATAACCGCGTCCCATCTCTTTTACTTTAAGCGCGTTATTATCAAGATAAACCTGGTTAACACTGGTAATCTCCAGTTCCCCCCGCTGTGAAGGTTTGATCTGTGAAGCAATTTTTACTACCTCGTTAGTGTAAAAATATAATCCCACTACGGCGTGATTACTTTTAGGCCGGGACGGCTTTTCCTCAATACTGACCGCTTCATGCTGATCATTAAACTCAACCACTCCGTAACGTTCCGGGTCATTGACATAATAACCGAAAATGACTGATTTTCGTTCCTGTTTAACTATAGCTTTACTCTCTGCCAGCAGCTCCGGCAATCCATGGCCATGAAAAATATTATCCCCCAGAATAAGAGTAACATCCGCATCACCGATAAAATCCTTGCCGATAACAAAAGCCTGAGCCAGACCTTCAGGCCGGGGCTGAACCGCATAGCTAAGCGAGATACCCAGCTGACTGCCGTCACCCAGCAGCTCCTTAAACCGGGGCAGATCATGCGGGGTGGATATAATAAGGATCTCCCTGATATCAGCCAGCATTAGTACCGACAACGGATAATAGATCATAGGTTTGTCATAAACAGGTAAAAGCTGCTTACTGATACCTTTGGTAACCGGATAAAGCCTGGTGCCGGAACCGCCGGCCAGGATAATTCCTTTCATAAATAGGCCTTGTTTGGAGTAATGCTGATATTTTAACATGCTCTTTTAACTCTATCAAAGCAAAGCATTGTTTGGTATTATTGCTGATTATGGTGTATAATAAAAACCTGTAATTTAAAATTTTTTATAAATTTATTGTATTATCCAGTGACTGATAAATTCTCTAAAGACAAAAAAAAATCACTATTAAAATTAAATATTATTACAAAATATAGTTATAAACTTAAAAAAATAATAATCTTTTTAGTACATCCTTTTCGAGTCTGGCGTTATTACAAAAATAAAAGATTAATAATAAAATCCGGTTTATTTGACATTGAATTTTATTACCGGAATAATAAAAATATGCTCCGGGACAAATTTTCCCCGCTGGATCATTTTATGCTGGAAGGCTATAAAAAAAAAATAAACCCGCATCCGGCGTTTGATGTTAAATATTATTTAAACAATTCTCCTGATGTAGAAAAAAGCGGAACAAATCCGCTGCTGCACTATATTAAATTCGGCGTCCATGAGGGGAGAAAACCGCATCCTTTATATAAAAAAGCAAGTTTTCAGAAAATATATACTGATATTATTGCCCTGACTCAAAAAGCTTATCTTAAAGAAAACAGCTCCAAGAAAAAGTTACAAAGTATCAAAAAATTATTTATGCTTGTGAATTATATTAAACATAATCCTTCTTTGCTAAAAAAAGCATTAAATAATTTATCCCGGGAAGGTCTGAGGCCAACCCTCACCAAAATAAAAACCAACATCCATTACAATATTGCCGCCATAAAAATAGCCTGTCAGGATCATAAGTTTTATAAACTCCCACTATCCAAACGCAAGAAAAAATATAATTTAAAAACAGCTGTAGTTATTCATGCTTTTTACAGTGAGATACTTGAGGAAATTATTTTTTTTCTTAAAAATATAAAACCCAGGCCTGATTTGTTTATATCAGTTTCTCAAAAAGCGGATACAGAAAAAATAAAAAAAATATTACTCTACAATAAATTTAATAATTTCCGGATTATAGCAGTTCCCAACCGGGGGCGCGATGTAGCTCCTTTTCTGATAGAGTTTGCTTCCAAAATAAAAAACTATGATCTTTGCTGCAAAATACATGCCAAAAAATCATTATATACCGGTAATGACAGAAGTGACTGGCGGCAACATATATACTATAATCTTTTAGGGAACAAATATATAGTAAATGATATTATAAGCCGTCTGGCTAATGATAAAAAACTGGGTATGGTATTTTCCGACAATTTCGGCATGCTGCCCTACTGGGGCTACTGCTGGCTCACCAATAAAAACATAGTAACCAGACTGCTTAAGCGTTTAAAACTGCAGCCGCTGTTAGCTTTACTGCATTATACGTATATAGATTTTCCGGCCGGAACCATGTTTTGGTTTAAGCCCCGGGCTATCAAGCAGATACTGGATAACGATTTCCAATATGAAGATTTTCCGGCAGAGCCTATTCCAAATGACTGCACTATAGCTCACGGTCTGGAGAGATTATTCAGTTATGTTACCGGATTTAACGGTTATGATTTTATTGAGCTCAACTATAAAAGAGGGCTTTATACCAAAAATTACTGCCATAAAAATTTTTACCAGCTGGAAGCCAAAACTATTGCTAAAATTAAGGAAATAATTATAAAGTATGAGTTTATTATTTTTGATATATTTGATACCCTGATCAGCCGCAACCTGTTTTACCCGGATAATGTTTTCAGAATACTGGAACACAAAATAAATAAAAAATTTAATATAAAATCCGATTTTTTTAATATACGTAAACATACAGAAAACAGTCTAAGAAATAAAGTCAGCCCTGATAAAGACGTTAGTTACAAGGACATCTATACTAACATGGGTTCCTATTGCAACTATACCAAAGATATTATTACTTTTGCCGAAAAAAAAGAGTTTGAATTAGAATTAAAAATTTTAAAAGTAAAACCGGAAGTAAAGGAGGTATTGGATTTTGCCCGCGAACAAAATAAAAAAATAATTTTTGTCAGTGATATGTATCTCAACTATGAACAAATTACATATCTATTAAAAAAAATGAAGATTAATATTAAAAACCTTAATATTTTTCTATCTTCAGCTATAGGCTACAGAAAAGACAACAGTACTATCTGGAAATATTTAATAGATAAATCTGTCATTAAACCGGCTAAAAGTATGGTTATCGGTGACAATGAAGTCTCGGACGTTAAAATCCCGGGTGATTTTAATATAACAAATTTCCATCTTCTTTCAGAACGAAATTGTTTTTTTGAATCATATCCGGGGAAACAATTTTCCAGCCGCTTTACTAATATTAACCCCAACCACATGATACTCCTCGGTCCCGTAATTAACTTTCTTTTTCACTCTCCTTTTAATTTAAAAAATACTGTCTTAAATTTTAATAAAAAACTTTCTCCCTATGAATTCGGTTATACCGCGGTAGCACCCTTTATGTATATCTTTGTCAATCATCTCTATAAAAAACATAAAGATAAAAAAATATTCTTTTTAGCCAGAGAAGGACATTTTATAAAAGATATATTTACCTGTTTTATCACCAACAAAAAGCTGCCTTTAACTGAACAACCAAAATACCTTTTGGTTTCCAGAAGAGCTCTACTCGGAGCTGTTAAGCAAAATGAGACTACGCTAAAAAATATTATTCTGGAACTCGGCGACTATAAGGGCAAACTCAGTGAGCTTCTTTTATATAGACTTGGTATAGGAGAAGATTTTCTTAAAAAAAACAAAATTAAAGATTTTAATATATCAGATTATAAAGGATTGGAAAAAGCATATAAAATATTACGCAAAAATATAAAAGCTGTCAATGCTTGTAAAAATAATGAACATAATGCTTATAAAAAGTATCTTCAGGCTGCAGGTTTTTTTAACAATAAACAAAATGTAGTCGTTGATCTGGGATATTCCGGTACTATGCAAAACTATCTGGCACAGCTCAGCAAGCAAAAACTAATCGGAGAATATTTTATTACCACAGAAAAAGTTAAACATCTTAACCGCAACAATACATTTAACGGTTTTTTCGCAGATAAAATAGCTATCAAAAATACCACTAATATAATTTACAAATATTCTCTGATACTGGAAGCCTTTCTTACTTCTGATAAAGGCCAGCTTATCGCCTTTAAAGAACAAAACAGTAAAATTCTACCCGTATACAAAACAGATAAAAACGACCTTACCATTTCCCGGGAAATTACCCGGGGAATAAAAGATTATATAAAAGAATTACACACCATAGATTATGACTTTTTTAATTTTGATAATAAAGAGCTTAAAACTGTTTCCGTTTTCATGTTTGATTATATTATAAAAAACCGGCTTGTAAATGAAAAATTAAAAAGTTTGTTTTTTCTGGAAGACGATTTTACCGGCAATAACAAACTTAATATTTTAGATATTTTTGACAAAAGAGGTATATAAAAATATAATTAAACTTAAATTTAATTTTATGCTATAGTTACTTACAGCTAAATTACAAAATTATCTGTAATAATAAAGTTAAATAAAGAGGTAAAAAGTGAAGCGGGTAATTATTCACGTAGGACCGCATAAAACAGGCAGTACTTATATTCAGAAGGCTTTGTTTGTAAACAGAAAATATTTAAAATCAAAAGGAGTATCTTACCCTAAGATTTATATGCTTGCTGTGGGCCAGCATTATCTTGTAGATGCCCTCCGCAGCAAACAGGATGTTAAAAAGATCCGGCAAAAAATTGAGCAAAAAGTTGATTCCGCTAATATTTGTATATTATCAAGTGAAAATTATTATCAGCTGCCTCCGCCTGCGCTGCAGCGTTTTAAAGAGGTTTTTAGTGATACCAAAGCAGATCTCGTTTTTTTTTACCGGACTCCTTCAATTAGAATGAAATCAGCCTGGCATGAAGAGATCAAACACGGGAAATACAGATCCTACACAAAATTTTATTTTCAAAACCTGAAACATGCCTATGGCAACATTACCGTTAATCCGCTTAGATATCTGAATGCTCTGGCAAAAATATTTGGCCGTAAATGTATTCATATTGTTGATTATCAAACATCTACCCGTAACCAGTCCCTGATAAGAGATTTCTGGAAAGCATCCGCCCTGCCCGTACTGGTTAATGATAATCCGAAACGGGAAAATACCATGCTGCCGATTGAGGAAGTTGAACTGCTGCGGCAGCTGAATATTTTTGCTCAAAAAGACAATATCCTTAAAGGCCCCAATATACGGGAGAAGTATATTAACAGGCGGGAAAACAATATCTCCCTGGTGGAGGAATTTAAAAAAAAAATCTCTTTTTATAAAGAAAAAGAAAATCTGGGTAACTATCATATTGACCGTATGGTCAGAAATATTATGCAAAACCAGTGGCGTGATTGTTTCAGCAACGAAATTTCCAAAATCCAGCCGCAGGAAGGGTATTTCATAAACGAAACCTGGCAGCAGGACAATGATTTAATAATTATAGCAGAAAAAGTATATAAAAAAATAAACGGTAAAATTAACTACAGATAAGGTTCTATACTATCTTCATTATTCTTTATAAAAAGTAATAAACTCCAGCGTAGGTAGCTTGCTGTACATAGGCTGATATTTTTGTTTAATATACTGCAGCAGTGACCAGTAATCATTATCAAGATTCCTAAACCGCCAATATTTTTTAATTTTATTTTTTTGCTTAGAATCAAGCTTCAGCAAATTTGCTATCCTTTGCACTTCAATACCATCCTTTGCAAAAGAAAAGTTAAGGTTACCTTCTGCAAGGCTGTTAGTTAAAAGATTTTTATCTAAAGCCCCCATATTTTACTGAATCTGACACCTGGTGCAGCTTATCCTGAATTAATAATAACAAAAAAACTGGCAATGATGGATTTATAATTTTCCGGGAACAGTTGTTATATTTAAACTTTGGATTATTAAAATAGAATCCGGACAACTCACTGGAAATCAAAGTACTCGTATACGCTGTATCCTCCATTTCTTTATCAACAATATTTAAAGCCTCTTCACTGCTATATCTTGATGGATATGCCTTAACCGGGAAAAAGCCAGGGCAAAATGATGATGTGCCTGATCATTCATCTGCATAATTTTGGAATATAATATTCTGGATTTTTTTAGCATTTTACAATTATAGTCAAGTCTGTTTTGAATAACTGACGTGCCTGTCTTGGACCATCCAACATGTAAATACAACGTGTCTTTGCTTATTGTTTCACCGGCGGCTAAATTTAATCAAAAATTATTCCGTTCACTTTTTAAACAGATTTCATATTCATTATACTTTTTTCGTATAAAGCTTCCCGCAGGATTAAAGCGCAATGCTTCCCCCATAAATATCCGGGCAGCTTCTATTTGATCAAAGCTTTCCAAAAGAAGCGCTAATTCCCTGTATAAAAATACCCGCTTAGTCTGATCAATATTCAAGTTCCTGAATATCCTGTCCTCTACTTTACGGATATTTATATACTTTTCAATAATAGTTAATAATTTTTTATTTTTAATTTCAGGTACTTTATAACTAAGGGAGATAAAATCTTTTAAAAGTAATAACAAGGCTAATGAAAAAGTTGGAATTATTTTCTCGATCTCTTCTGCAAGGTGATCATTAAGTTTATTATTAATAATATTATTTTTAAAATTATTATCAAGGTAATTAATATTAAATTTTTTCTTTAGCCACTGCATATCCGAAACAGCAAGCTCATACAGCTCTCTTTTTAGCTTAACAGATAAATCAAATTTGGCGCCTTTCATTTTATGCAGTGACGTGATATCGCCTCTGCGTCTGACTGGATTAAGTTTGCCATTAACCAGTAATGGTTCTTTTTTATTAATATAATCAAGAAAGTTTACTGCAAAATCAGACATGCCCACATTTGCCCGTTCAATGAAAAAATTACCAATTTCTTGTTTTGAAAACCCCAAAATTGATAAAAAAAAACCGACTGGTCCTTGAAAACTTTGTATACTATCTTCAAAACTGACCACCCGCACATTGTCCCTACCGAAAACCTTTATAAACTTACTGATCCTGTTTCGGTATAATCTTGATATTTTCTTTTTCATATCATCCAGCTGTTCATCAACAGTTAAGCCTATTTTTACATTTTCCTGAACAGAACTGGCAATCCATGTAATCGGATTACGAACAAAAATTATAATCTTTACAGCAACATCTTCTGAAAATTGATCTTTGAAAAAATTATCTAATTTTTTCAGGCAGTCTTTATTAAGCAATGAAATATCTTCACCAGATATGATCAAACTGGGAAAGGAAGTACACCGGACTTGATTGTGAAATTCATTTAAATATTTTTTGTTTAGTATTTTTATATCCGCAATATACCTGTTATACCGTTGGTGCATATGGTATGCATCAGGATTTTCGGAAAATAGACTATAAATAGGTACTGAGTTATTAAAATGCCAGTCCTCGATATAAAAATAACCTTTATCATGTAAAAAAGATTTGTTCTTTTCAGAGTATAAAGTTTTCTGAATACTGGAAGTTGATGTCTTGTGGAGTCCTGCATGCAGAATAACCTGCTTCACAGATGATTTTGCCATAATTATACCTCTCCCGTCTTAGTCAGGAAATACATTTATAACCAAGCCTTTCCAGCAAACTACCGTTAATTTTTTCAAATTCATAAATTTCATTATTTGACAGCTCTTGATACCTGTTCGCCTCTTCTTTTATTATCGGCAAAGTATTTTTCTCTTTCCAGTTAAAATAGGCTGGCGGCTCCAGACCATCTGCTGCTTGTGTTTGATAATAGCCCAACATTTCCCGGGCAAACGAAATCCCTAAAAAACTGCAAATATTCTTAAGTACATCCCCGGGGTCATTAACCAAATCTTCAAATCTGACCGTAGTACACAAATCCTTTTTAATTTCAGAAAAACTTTTCTCAACTTTTAAAACATTACTGCGCCATTCAGCAGCTATCTCCCTCATGTCTGTTGCCAGTCTGGGGGCATGCTTATTATCAATTTTTTTTTTCATAATATTTTTATACGAAACAGCTACACTGCGGCCGTCCCTGATAATATGTATATATTTGGCCTCAGGATAAAGTTCATTCAATAAATTGATATGATTAAGATAATAATTATTCTTATCCCCAACCTGCTTAACATTCCTTCTGTTTAGAACGCAATTATAATAATATATATAAACAGCATCCATAAGTTCACTATATGAACCCGGATTTTTCTCCATTAAAATTTCAGTTAATTCTTCAAAATCAAGTTTCCAGTTCTCAATTTTTTTTGTGGTTCTCAATCGATTTATAAATTGATTAACCTCAAATCTTTCTCCAAACTCTTTATGCAGCCAAACCAGAAATCCGGCCTCAGGCGGAACCACCATCATGGGATGACGATTCAGCATTAAACGCAGCAAGGTCGTCCCTGACCTGGGGTTTCCGATTATGAAAAATCTGTTAATCATTTCAATCCAGAGCCTGTTTAACCAGTTCACAAATAAAGGTAATCTGCTTTTCGGTTATTTCAAAAAACATCGGCAAGCATAAAATTTTTTTCGACAGAGCTTCAGAGTTATCCATTTTTATTTTAAACTGTAAACAACTCAACATATTTAGAGAAGGGAAAAAATAACGCCTTGGGAAAACATTGTTTTCCTGGAGAAGAGAACAGACTTTTAATAAATCTGCTTCTGATTTAAAAACTACCGGTGTATAGCTGTAATTCCACTGAATATGATCATGCAGTTTCTGAAATTGAACATAATCAGCCAGCTTTTCTCTGTATGTATTAAAAATAAATTTCCTTTTCTCCAGAATAATCTTAAAATCGTCAAGAACACACAAACCCATGGCTGCCTGAAACTCATTCATCTTTGCATTGATTCCGAGTTCATTTATATTGCCATCAGAAAACCCGAAATTTATGATTGCTTTCGCTTTATGATAAAGATCATCATCCTTTATGATCAATCCGCCGCCCTCGATAGTATGAAATATTTTCGTGGCATGAAAACTTAAGACAGAAATATCACCGTAATTTAAAATGCTTTTATCATTATAACGCACCCCGAAAGCATGCGCCGCGTCATATATTATTCTGATTTTCTGCTGGTCTGACAGTTTCGCGATTTTGTCTACTGCACAAGGATTACCAAAAACGTGAACCGGTACCACTGCATCAATGTTTGCGGCAGGTATTTTTTCAGGATCCATATTAAATGTAAAAGGATCAATATCAGAAAACTGCAGCTCATATTTATCCCATAACAAGCTGCTGGCGGTAGCAATAAAAGTAAATGGTGTTGTTAAAACATGTTTTATCTCAAGCAGACGGTAGGCTATCTGCAGGGCAAGTGTACCATTTGCCACCAACAATAAATTTCTAACCCCCAAATAATTTTCCAGGCGCCCGGTCAACTCCTGCAAAACAGGGCCGTCATTTGTCAGCCAGTTATTAGTATAAATTTTATCCAGATAGCCGGTGTATTTTTTTTTGTTAGGCAGATAGGGTTTAGTTATTCTGATCGGATCCATAGGTAATTTTCCAGGTATTTAAAGTTCTGCGTAAATAAATATTGGTCTTGTACATATATTTAGCAGGAGAGCCTGCTAACAATATTATAAGACGGTAATTTTTGTTACGATCCAGTTCTATTTTTCTGTGAAATGAAAACCCGATCATCTGACAGGCAGTCTGCCTGTCATAGCCCAAATAATCCAGAACATCCTCTCTTTCAACTGTTTTCATGTTATAGGCCTTATAAACCTTCCCGGTTTCAACATCCTCTAAGGCAAGACATTTTTTATAATATACTATAGGATCCTTATCATAAAAAAAATGCCAGCCATTGATCAGCAACTCATCATGAACCAGCCTGATAATATCCACTTCCAATAACATGTTTTCTAATATTGCGTAATCAGCTATTTTCAACAATGACAATTTTACTTCATTATCATCAATAAAATCTAAATAATAATCATGCTTAAAAAATCTGATAAAAGTATTTTGCGTTTTCCGAATCTGTTTTTTCATGTCTGTTTTTGATTTACCAGACCACTGTCCTTTATCATGAATACGGTAGACACTGAGCAGTTCTTTTACAAATCCAACCTTTCCGTTAAAAGCAATGCAGCTGTTAAAAAGCCAGTCAGCTGCGAATGACTCCTTGTAATACTTTTCCGGAATATGGTGGACAGCCTCGGCCCTGTAAAAACAACAGGAAAAATTACCGATAAATGGACTTTTAATCACTTCATTAAAAGAATAACTTGTTTTATTCAATTTCCCCTGCTGCGGATGAGGCAAATATTCCCCTTGCTCCTCTTTTTTCAACAAAAGCCAGTTAAAACACATATCACAGTCTTTATTAGCAAGTAAAAAAACCAGCTGCTTCAGAAGCTTTAAATTACTAAGCCAGTAATCATCTCCCTCGCATACCGCAATAAAATCGCCTGTGCACGCGGCAAAGCAGCGCTCGAGATTTTTAAGCATACCCAGGTTTTTATCCGTCTTTAATACCTTGATGTTTTTATGATCTTTCTGAAAGTCATTGATTATAATATTACTATTATCAGTGGAATAATCATCACCGATAATTATTTCAAGATTAAAGTTCCCTCTTTGTTTTAAAACAGAATCAATACATTTCCTGAGATATTTCTCATGATTATACGCGGTGATTACTACACTAATGGTTATCTTTCTAAAGGGATCAAGACCTTTATCAATCTCCTTTAAAAAAGTATCTCGTTTATCAGCATTTTCTATCCCTAATACACTATAAACAAGTGATCTGAACTCTGAAATTAAATATTTTAATTTTTCAATAACTCCATACTTAAAACAATAAACGATTAAGGTTGTAATAAGTTTTTTCTGAACACCCTTTAAAAAATCCTTCTCTTGCTGAGCAGCAAAAGAAAGCATGTGCTGAAATAACTTGATTTCCTTAACTCCATACTTTAAGTGTAACTCATCCGGAGCATCAGAGAGATACCACATCCCATCTACATCGCGGGTATAAACAGACATCGCCTTCGGGAAAAAACGAATTTTCCCCTGAAGCGAGTGCAGGAGATGAATCTGCCAGTCAAATGGCAAAACATCTGTTCTTATTTTATCACTCTTTAACCCCTCTGGAAACTGCCACCTGTAAACAACACTGCTCATATAAATATAATTGCCTTTTAACAGATCATTAAACCCGCTGGTTGTGTTCACTTTCGCAGGAGCTAGCCTGTTTTTACCTGTCTCGCCGGGATAATTCATTATTACTTTATGAAAACAAACTGTATAGTCAGGATTATTCTGAAGGAACCCGACCTGCTTTTCAAGTTTGGCCGGATCAGTCCAGTAGTCATCACCATCACATATTGCTACATACTGACTGCCAATAAAGCAGCTTATCTTAACCAGATTATTAACTGAGCCTGCATTTTCAGATGTACATACTTTCCGAAAATAATGAGGATACCTTTTCTGGTAGCTTGAAATAATTTTTAAAGTATCATCCCGGGAACCATCATCACCGATAATTATTTTAATCTTATGCCTTGTCTTCTGCATAATAATACCGTCAAGACACTTTGCAATAGTCTTTTCATGATTATAGGTCCGGCATAATACGTTAACTGTTTCTGCTGCTTCTGTTTTAATCTTCTTTAAATAATAATATAGCGGATTAATCCCCAGGTCTGTTATTTCAGGATAATTCCGCAAGTAATAAGCAGTATCAAAAAACTCATTCGGCTGACGTTTTTCATGAGCACCAAAATTAATATAATGCAGCAGAGGATCCACCTTTTGGTCACGAACATCCGGGTAATGTCTTAGATAAAAATGTTTATCAAAGAGTCCGCTTTTCTTTAATCTCCTATACTCAAATCTTTTTTTGAAAAAATTAAAAATCATATTAATTTTTTATGTACTTATGATACAAGTAAATCACTTTTTTAAAGTCACCATCTGCTTCAATTTTTCCATCCTTAAGCCATATTAACCGACTGGTTAACTGCCTTAACAGTTGTAAATTATGACTTACAAAAACAGAGATATGCGCTTT
>CAZFAK010000004.1:0-8169 GCA_964517045.1 uncultured Spirochaetia bacterium
ACTCCTATACCTGGCGTGTAAGGACTGTAGACCTGGCCGTTAACACAGGTACCTGGAGCAGCAGCCGCACTTTTACTATTGATACGACTGTCAGCACCCCGCTACTCACCTCGCCTGCAGCCCAGGCTGAGCTAACGGATCAGAATATAACCGTAACATGGAATGCAATAAGTGATACCAGCGGTATTGCCTACTACCTGCTGATAATTGACGGCAGTACTAACCAGATCAGTGATACCAGTTTAACCATTGAAGATATCGCTGTGGGCACTCATAACCTGGAACTCTTCGCCGTAGATAATGCAGCCAACTACAGCAGTGCTGCTGTCAGAACCTTTACTGTGAGCCAGCCGGCAGCACCTGCCACCGGGGGTACGTATGTATACCCTAATCCGGTCTCTCTGCGAGCCGGAACAGCTGTAAAATTCGGTCCCAACAGTAAATCGACCTGGGTTCAAATATATACCGTAAGCGGCCGTCTGGTATGGGAGGGATACAGCAGCAGCAGCTGGGAGTTATGTAATAATTTTACTATGCGCATTAACCCAGGTGTTTACGCCTTTTATATGCAGGGCCCCTGGGGTGACACTAAAGGGAAAATACTGGTAACAGAATAAAAGCATTCCGCATAAACCAGCCGGAGCGCCGGTATCCGCTTTTGAGGGCGTCAGGCGCACTTAAAAAATAGGGAATAGCCACTGTAGACTTACTTGTGCATATTACCGTAGGTCAACTTCCACTTTAAGTTAATGGTTACAGTATCTTTTGTTAGCTGGTTATAAATAGCAGCGCGGCAGGGAGGCCGCGCTACCTGCCCTGCATCGGTTTCAGGAGGAAACCGCTAAAAGTGTAAAAATACTTGATTTTTTCCATAATATAGGATATGATAATAATGTATCCTCGATTTTACTTACTTTAATTATAATAAAGCACCGGATATTTATTTTAAATACATATAATTGTATTAAAAAATTATGAAATTTATATTATGAAAAACGCTATAAAAAGAAAAGAACCTCTTAAATTATACTTTATAATAATACTGCTTTTATTGATTTCGGCTGCTGTTTATGGAGAGGAACAAAAGCCACGCGTCGGAGTACTTGACTTTACTGCAATCAAAGTCCCGAATCCCGAAGCCCTTGTTGTCGGAAACATTTTCAGGGGTGACATTGTCTCGGCAAATGTTTTTGATGTACTTGATCGAAACAATATGAATGCAATACTTGCCGAACAGGAATTTCAACAGAGCGGCTGTACTGAAGCATCCTGTGCGGTTCAGATAGGAAAATTACTCAACATGGAGTATATGCTCTACGGCAGTGTTTCACGTCTGGGAGATTCGTATATCATACAGGTTGAAATGATTAATATTGAAACATCTAAAATTTTCCTGTCTGCAAAAAAAAAGTTCGTTTCTATAGAAAAAGCTGATGAAGCTGTCTCGATTATTATCAGCGACATCCAGACCAAGATGGGCTATAAAGCAGATGGAAAAAAAGCAAAAAAGCTGAAACCGGTTCTTTTTACCATAAGCGCTGCTCTCGGAGCCGCAGCAGTTACCATGAATGGACTCGGCTACCGGGAATCAAATCTCCGGGACAAAGCATATGCTAATTACAGCGATATCAATATTGCGAACAATGCCACCCTGGCTTCGCAGTATTATGATGAAACGATAAAACATCAGCAGCGGATGAATGCCTTTAATATCATTGCCTATTCCGGTTATGCTCTTTCCGCAGGTCTTTCCCTCTGGGGGATTTTAAGCCCGTCTAAAAAAAAACAACTTGCCTTTATGCCCGGAGTCATTAAATACGGTGATAAGCTATATGCAGCGATCTCTATTCAATACTAGAAGTTATAATAATATTTCAGGAGTATATTATGAAAAAAATATTGGGCTGCCTACTAATTTCATTCTTATTAATTTTCCTGACCTCTTGTGTGAACTTTGAAGATCCTGAGCGTACCAATCCTTATGATCCTTTAAATCCGGATAACAACAGCGGATTTGTAGTAACCAAACCCACATTTTCCCCTGCGGCCGGTACATACACCACTGCCCAGCTTGTAACAATCAGCTGTGATACAGCGGATGCCACAATTTACTATACTACTGATACAAGCACCCCGACCACAAACAGCACGAAATATACAAACGCAGTTGCAGTTAACAGTACCCTCACTATCACAGCGATTGCTGTAAAAGACGGGATGAATGATTCTGAAGCCGCAACTGCGGCATATACTATAACAGGCACCCTGGCTCAGCCAACATTCAGTCCGCTTGCCGGCACCTATAATTCAGAGCAGGCAGTTACTATTAGTGCAGAGGCAGGCTCTACTATCCATTATACTACCAACGGCGACACACCAACGACCGGAAGTCCGGTTTACGGTGGTAGCATTAATGTAAACAGTTCCAGGACTATAAAAGCACTGGCAGTAAAAGCAGGCTATGGTAACTCTGCCATATCAAGTGCTGAATATATACTTCAGGTTGACCAGCCTGTATTCAATCCGGCAGCCGGAACCTACCTTACTTCTCAATTAGTTCAGATCACTTGTTCTGTAAGCAATGCAGTCATCTATTTTACAACGGACGGAAGTGATCCGGAAAGCTCCGGAACCCGTTCAATATACAGCACAGCGATCAATCTTGAAACAAATACAGTTACAGAGATTCGCGCTATTGCTGAGAAAACAGGATGGATAAACTCCGTCGAAGAAAACGGGATCTATACCATAGCAGGTACAGTTGCAGCACCGACAATTAATCCTAACGGCGGAGCCTATGATAACGTACAGGAGGTGACGCTTGACTGCAGCACCAGCGGTGCTGATATTTACTATACTATAAATAATACTGATCCCGCAGTATCCGGAATTGTATATACCGGAGAATTTTACCTTTTTTCAAATGCCACAATACGGGCTATTGCCGTGAAAAGCAACTGGAATGACTCCAGTGAAACGAATGCTGCATTTACCTATAACTTCGCACCTGCGGGAGATTTTACCTGGGAAGATATCAGCGGCGATAAAATCGTAATTACAGGTTACTCCGGAAGCGGCGGCAATTTAAGTATCCCGCCGTTTATAAATGAAAAGCAGGTTGCAGGAATCAGCAATGCATTTTTTTTGGACGGATCAATTGAAAATGTTGTCATCCCCCCGACTGTCAAATATATCGACAGACAAGCATTCAGAAAGTGCTCATCACTTACAAACGTGGTTATGTCTGAAAATGTTACAAATATAGATAGCCTGGCCTTTTATGAATGCCGGAATCTTGTCAGTATAAATATACCTGATGGTTTAACCACCCTTGGCTACGGGGCATTTAGTTTCTGCGGCTCACTTGAAAGTATTTACATCCCGGCAAGTATAACATCGATAAATTATGGTACTTTTAAATCCAATGCTTCACTCCCTGGTATTAATGTTGACCCGGCAAATACAACTTATAAAAGTATTGACGGTGTGCTTTTTAGCTATGATGAATCAAGATTGATTGACTATCCCGCCGGGAAAACGGGGGCATCTTATGCGATACCCTCCGGTGTTGTTGTTATTGACAGATCAGCTTTTTCTTATTCTACGGCAATAAGCAGCATAACGATCCCTGACAGCGTTACTACAGTTTCAAATGGTGCTTTTTACCGATGCAGTTCTCTTTTAAGTGTTTCCCTGGGAAATAATATTTCCAGAATTCACAGAGAAGCTTTTACCTATTGCAGTAGTCTTGTTAATATTACAATACCAACAAGTGTTTCTGAAATTCATTATTATTCCTTTGCTAACTGTAGTTCACTTCAAAACGTAACTATTAACAAAACATCACCTCCGACAGCTGTAGACAACGGAGCTTTCTGGTCGGCATTTAATGGCAATGATCCGTCAAGAAAAATTTATGTCCCTGCCGGCTCTGTAACAGCCTACCAGACAGCATCATACTGGAGTAACTACGCAGCAGATATCGAATCGCAGTGAAAAAGGGTAAAGGATTCCCATTATCGGAGGTTTATAAAACTTTAACTCCGGTGGGGGAACATAGTCAAAACTTATACCCCGTTAAAGGTTTCCCCACTTATTTCTTTCAAAAGGCCGAATCGGATCTGGCCCTGTAGAGTAGACTCCGCTTACCTTAACTTAAGTTAATCGAAGTTCTTCATCAAACCGAACGTGCAGCTTTCCCGCAGCCGGCTTTCCTATAAATTTCCTTTCAAACTTTCAATAAAATGAAAAAAGCAAAAACCGGCCGGAGCGCCGGTATCCGCTTTTGAGGGGCGTTATGTACCGAGGAAAATATAGGATATATTTTCCCGGTGCATACCGAGCGCCGCGACTTACAGGAGGTCAGACGCAAGCGTCCCTGAAAAAGCGGATGCCGGTGTCCGGTAAGTGCTTTCGGTTTTAACAGAAATACGCAAGCAGGGTGGCGCTTTTCTGGTTCCTCTCTGGACAAACAAAGAAAAAAAACACAAGACAGTGCTTTTAAAAAAAAAATTTGACTTACATTCCTTTTCCTGTTAAAATTTTAATAATGCTACGGGTCAGCAAAAACAATCTTTACTCTGTTTTATTCATGCTGTTAATTATAACGATCCCGGCAGCTTATTCTGACAATAACCAATCCGGACCTAATGGAGGTAAAAATATGTCAATAACAATTACCAGCAGTGCTTTTAAAGAAGATGAAATGATTCCGGCGCTGTATACCTGCGACGATGCCAATATCTCGCCGCCGCTTAAGTGGAGCAATATACCGCCGGATACAGTAAGTATAGCTCTGATAGCTGATGATCCGGATGCGCCAATGGGCACCTGGGTGCATTGGGTTTTATTTAACCTGCCGGCTGACACTACAGAACTACCGCAAGCAGTACCGGCACACAGTAAACTCTCCAACGGCGCTGTCCAGGGCATGACTGATTTCGGCAAACCTGGTTACGGTGGTCCCTGCCCTCCGGGCGGCACACACCGCTATTTTTTTAAAATATATGCTCTGGATGATAAGATTGATCTAACTGCAGAAGCAGACAAAAAAAAGCTGCTCCAGGCTATGGAAGGACACATCCTGGCCCGGGGACAGTTAATAGGACGCTACCAGCGGCAGTAACTGACTATAAGCGGTAAAATCAGTTCTGTCCGGCAGGCGGTTTGAAACTTTTTATCTCACCAAATTTTTGTTCATAATTCTGCACATTCTGTAGTAAAGCATTGGCAAAACGTTTGGCATGACCCGGAGATACTATAACCCGGGAGACAACTTTGGCTTCTTTACTGCCCGGCGGTACACTGAGAAAGTCCAGAAAAAATTCATCCGGGGTTGAACTGATCGAACCCAGATTTGCATATTTACCGTTAACTACATCATCATCTACTTTTACATTTAATTTATTTTTAACAGGTGTTTCTTTCATTTTTCTTATCTCCTTGTAATTTTTGCCCCATTTAGTAATAATATGTTTACCTTTACGGTAACGCTTTGGTTTTTGCATACAGATTATTTTACAGACTGACGGCTTTTGTAACCGTTTTATACTTATACGACATTGACCAATAATACAATATATCCGCCCTGCTGTCAATTTTTACAACAGTTAAACTTGACTGAAAACCGGCTTGTCTGTTATAATAGAACGAATTAATTGATTAAGGTAAACATGAGTGAATGTAAATGGTACCCTGTATGTCCAATAAAAAGCTATTTCGAACAGGGTAGATTAGACGTATACTGGATTGAAAAATATTGCAAAGGCAACTGGAAGCACTGCGTAAGGTATCAAATGGAGGAAAATGGGAGCTATCATCCGGACTGGATGCTTCCAGACGGCACTATCGACGCCAAATTAAAACACAGCTAAACAGAACCACGCACCATACTTGAACAATTAAAACCCTGATTGTATAATATTTTAATATAATCGGGAGGAACTTATTTTTAACCGTATTACTGTTTTTTTTAAAGCAGAACAATTTGATGCTGCCGGAAAAAATCTGGCCAAATCCATCAGACCCTGTCTGCAGCGTGGCAAGATAAAAAAAATAACCACTGCGCGCTCCTATATTATAAGAGGTCAATTCAGCCGCGGCCAGCTGTTGGATTTTGCCCGCCTCCTGTTTACTGATACGGTGATTGAAAACTATTATATAAACAGTTATCCGCCTCAACTCCGCTTTGACCAGGCTGCTGAGATAGCTTTTAAACCAGGCGTAACTGACAATGAAGCCCGCAGTTCTGTGGACGGTATCACTGATATTTTAAAACGGTCCCTGCAGAACGGTGAAGATATCCATACCACGCGCCAGTATTATTTTAAGGGTAATATCAGTAATCAGGATATGGAAAAGATAGTCGCCAACTACCTGGCTAATAAACTTATTGAATCAGCCGCAGTAATTTCCGGAAAGCAATGGCAGCAGGGAGAACGTTTCCCCAATCAGGTGCAAGAGTTTAACTTCTCTATGGACAAACCCTACACCTATATTAACCTGGAACTGCCTGATAATGAATTACAGCAGCTGGCTCAGGCTAAAGTATTAAGCTTGAATTTAACGGAAATGAAAGCTATCCGTGATTACTACCGTAATCCTGAAATTATAAAAGAACGGCGGCAGGATAAGCTGGCAGCCAGCCCTACAGATGTCGAACTGGAGGTATTGGCCCAGACATGGAGTGAACACTGCAAACATAAAATTTTTGCTGCCCGGATCACCTATACGCATGAAAACGGCCATGTAGAAGAGATCAACTCCCTTTATAAAACCTATATAAAAAAAACCACCTCTGAACTGGCGGAAAAACGGCCTGATCTTTTATCCGTATTTAAAGATAATGCCGGTATTGTAAAGTTTAACGACCAGTATGCCTACTGTATGAAGGTCGAAACGCATAATTCACCTTCAGCCCTGGATCCCTATGGCGGAGCTATGACCGGTATTGTAGGTGTCAACCGTGATATTATCGGAACCGGTATCGGCGCTAAACCAATTTTCAATACCGATATATTCTGTTTTGCCAACCCCCTTTATAAAAAACCGCTTCCTCCCGGTCTTATGCACCCGCAAAGAATATTTCAGGGGGTACATAAAGGTATTATTGACGGCGGTAACGAGTCCGGCATACCTACGGTTAACGGCGCTATCGTTTTTGAAAACCGTTTTCTCGGCAAACCGCTTGTTTTTTGCGGTACCGGCGGTATTTTACCCCTGAAAATTAATGACCAGCCAACTCACAGCAAAGAGATAAAAAACGGCTACAAAATTGTTATGACCGGAGGCCGCATCGGCAAAGACGGTATCCACGGCGCTACCTTTTCCTCTGCTGCGTTAACTGAAACCTCCCCTACCTCTGCTGTTCAGATCGGTGATCCCATTACCCAGAAAAAAATGCTTGATTTTTTACTGGAAGCCCGTGATCAGGGTCTTTACAGTGCTATTACTGATAACGGCGCCGGCGGACTGTCTTCCTCTGTAGGGGAGATGGCCACTATGTGCGGCGGCTGTAGTCTCCACCTTGATAAAGCCCCTTTAAAATACGCCGGTCTCTATCCCTGGGAAATACTCATTTCCGAAGCCCAGGAACGGATGAGCCTGGCTGTACCGCCGGAAAACATTAAAGCTCTTTTCGCTCTGGCAGCAGCCCGTGATGTGGAGATATCAGAACTGGGTGAGTTCAACAACAGCGGTTTTTTTACCGCTTTTTATAAAAACCAGCTGGTATGCAAACTGCAGCTGGATTTTATGCACAACGGACTGCCGACCAACCATTACCAGGCTCAGTGGCAGCCGCCGCAGCATAGTGAACCTGAACCCTCCCTGGTTGCCGGCATCTCCCTTAAAAAAACCATACCCGCACTGCTGGCCCGGCCTAACATCGCTTCCAAAGAGTACTGGGTCAGGCAGTATGATCATGAAGTCCAGGGAATGTCCGTAGTCAAACCTTTTGACGGTCCGCTGCAACAGAGTCCGGGGGACAGTGCTGTTATCAAACCTTTATATAATTCTTACAAAGGTCTGGTTATAGCCAACGGTATTGTTCCCCGCTACAGCGATATCGACACTTATCACATGGCTGCCAATGCTGTAGATGAGGCTGTACGCAATCTTGTTGCCTGCGGGGGCGATCCTGATAATATCAGCGGACTGGATAACTTTTGC
>CAZFAK010000004.1:8179-31755 GCA_964517045.1 uncultured Spirochaetia bacterium
TGTCGTATCCGAACACACTCCGGACGGCAGTTATAAAATGGCCCAGCTGGTGCGCTGCAATAAAGCGGTTTATAAAACCTGCACTGATTACAATATTCCCCTTATATCCGGAAAAGATTCCATGAAAAATGATTACGGCAGCGGTGAACAAAAAATATCCATACCGCCAACCCTGCTTTTCACAGCTGTAACTACAATTGCTGATATCCGTACAGCCTGTACCAGTGATTTTAAAAAACCGGGCAGCTTTATTTTTCTCGTCGGAGCTACCCGCCGGGAACTGGGCGGCAGCGAACTGTATAACTATCTCGGTTTTACCGGTAATGATATACCCCGGGTTGATACAGCAGCCAACCGCCGGAAATACCAGAAAATACACCTGATGATCACTGCCGGTCTGATAAAGGCCTGTCATGATCTCAGTGACGGCGGGCTGGCCATAGCTCTGAGTGAAGCCTGTATAGGCAGTGGTCTGGGAGCTGATATAGAACTGAAAAACCTCCCTGAAGCCCGGGACATGCAGGTTGCTGAACTGCTTTTTAGCGAAACTCCCGGGCGGTTTATTATAGAAATCGCTCCTGAAGATTATGAGAAATCAAATCAGTCCCTGGCTGATATCAAAGCATACTGTATCGGCCGGGTAACATCCAGGCCGGTTTTAACTGTCAAAAACCTGAAAAATAAAAAAATTGCTTCTTTAAAAATTGCCCGTTTAAAAAGAAGCTGGCAAAGTTTCCGTTTTTAATTATGAAAAAAATTAAAACTTTATTACTAACCGGATATGGCATTAACAGCGAATATGAGCTTGAGCAGTGTTTTCAACAGGCGGGCAGTCTTACCGCTCTGGTCCATATCAATGACCTGATCAGTAAAAAGACAGAGCTTAACAGTTTTGATATTCTGGCTTTCCCCGGCGGGTTTTCCTTCGGCGACCATATCAGTTCCGGCCGTATATTAGCCAATAAGATACGCTGTCATCTCTATAAAGAACTGAAGAGTTTTATCCGGGCCGGCAAACCGGTTATTGGTATCTGTAACGGCTTCCAGGTGCTGATAAACCTGGGCCTGCTGCCGGATACACGGAAAAAACATGCCCGGGAAGCCACCATAGCCCGTAATGATAATTATATATTTGAAGACCGCTGGGTCAATCTCCACGTTAACCGGAAAAACAACTCCCCCTGGCTCACTCATCTGCAGTATCTGAGTCTGCCTGTACGTCATGGCGAAGGCAAATTTATGATAACAGACAAAACGGTTTTAAAAACCTGCCGCAGACAACAGCAATGGGCACTTCTCTATGCTGATACAAACTTCCGGCCAACCTATTGCTACCCTTTTAATCCCAACGGTTCACAAAAAGCTGTTGCCGGCATTACCAGCTCCTCAGGACTTGTCTTTGGTTTAATGCCTCATCCCGAGGCTTTTTTAATGCGGGAAAATCAACCGGGGTGGAAAAACCGACCGCTTTGTATAAATAAAGAAGCAGCTGCATTACTGCAGCCCGGAGACGGCGCCGGCATGATCTTTTTTTATAATATTATTAATCACCTACAAAATATAAAGGATAACTAACTTATGGAAGATTATATAAAAAATAAAGTAGACTACTGGCTTAATAATGATTTTGACGAGCCGACCAAAGAAGCTGTGAAAGCGATGAATGAAGAGGAACTTATTGAGGCTTTTTATACTGATTTAAAGTTCGGTACCGGCGGACTGCGCGGCATAATGGGTGCAGGTACTAACCGCATCAATAAATATATTATTGCCAAAGCTACCCAGGGTTTTGCTGATTATCTGCACACAGCTTTCCCCGGGGAACAGCTATCGGTTGCCGTAGCCCATGATTCCCGTAATAACAGCCGTTTCTTTGCCGAAATTACAGCTGCTGTTTTTTCCGCCAACAAGATTAAAGTATTTCTTTTTAAAGAGCTCAGACCCACCCCGGAACTATCTTTTGCTTTACGCCATTTCCAGGCCAATGCCGGCGTTGTTATAACCGCCTCCCATAACCCCAAAGAATATAATGGCTACAAAGCCTACTGGCAGGACGGAGGGCAGGTATTGCCTCCCCATGACAAAGGTATTATAGATGCTATTGCCAAAATAGATAACATAACCGCCATTGATACAAAAGGAAATCCTGCTTTAATAGAAACGATTACTGAAGAAATTGATAAAATTTATATAAACAAAATTTGCTCTTTAAAATTATCTCCGGCTGCTATCAAAAACAACAGGGATCTGAAAATTGTTTATACACCTATCCACGGCAGCGGTATTACTGTTGTCCCCCGGGCCCTGGAACAATACGGTTTTACCAATATTACTCTGGTGGATGAACAAAAAGATCCTGACGGCAATTTCCCGACTGTCCCCTACCCGAATCCGGAAGAACGCGCTGCCATGGAACCGGCCTTAAAGAAAGCCGGGGCAGTCGGGGCTGATATCATACTGGCTACTGATCCGGATACGGACCGGGTAGGCATGGGTATTAAAAAACCGGATCAAAGTTACACGCTCTTAAACGGCAACCAAACCGGCAGTATTCTAATCTATTACCTGCTCCATGGCTGGCAGGCGGCAGGCAAATTAACCGGCAGTGAATATATCGTAAAAACTATTGTTACCAGTGAACTTTTCCGGGAAATAGCAGCAGCATTCCAGGTGGAATGCATGGAAGTCTTAACCGGTTTTAAGTATATAGCGGAAAAGATCCGTCTTAACGAGAAAAATAAAACCTTTATCGCCGGCGGGGAGGAAAGTTACGGTTATCTAACCGGCTCCTTTGTCCGTGACAAGGACGCGGTTATAGCGTGCTGTTTGTTAAGTGAATGCGCAGCCTGGGCAGCGGCTCAGGGCAAAAGTTTATATGACATACTGATGGAAATCTACATCAAATACGGATTTTTTCTGGAACAGCTTGTTTCCGTTAAAAAAAAGGGCAAACAGGGGCTGGAAGAGATAAAAAAGATGATGCATACCTTTCACACTGCCCCCCCTACTGAAATAAATAACACTAAAATTCTCTATATAAAAGATTATGCCAGACAGCTGGCTACAGATACGGTAACCGGCAGGACTGCCCCGCTTGATCAGCCTGTCTCCGAGGTTGTACAGTTTTTTCTTGAAGACAAAACCATTATAACAGCCCGGCCTTCCGGTACTGAGCCGAAAATAAAATTTTATTTTGCGGTCAAGGGCACTCTGAATCAGAGCGCGGACTTTCCCCGCGTATACCGGGAACTTACTGATAAAATCACTGCTTATAAAAAAATTACAGGAGATAACGATGCATCCTAAAATCATTGCTTTGGTAGGTATGTGCGGTGCCGGCAAATCCGTTATAGCTGATTTTCTTGAAAAAAAAGGATATAACGGCATATACTTTGGTAAAATTACTATTGAACAGCTGGAAAAACGCGGAATAGAATTGACCCCGGATAATGAACGCCTGATACGGGAAGAATTACGGCAAAAACATGGTATGGGAGCCTATGCCATACTCTCGCTTAATAAAATAACCACACTGCTTAAACAGAATAAAAATGTCTATATTGACGGTTTATACAGCTGGGATGAATATAAAATTCTGAAAGAAAATTACCCGGAGAACCTGATAATGATCGAAGTTTATGCTGATAAAAATAGAAGATACCGCCGTCTGGCTGAAAGAGACTACCGTGCTCTGAACCCGGAACAGGCAGAAGAGCGTGACCTGGCTGAAATCGAAAACCTTGATAAAGGCGGTCCTATCGCCTTTGCTGATTACAAATGTGAAAACAACAGTACAAGAATCGAGGCGGAAAAAAAAATGGCGGCCACATTTACCAAAATAGAACATGAGTACTGAACAGCGCTGTTTTAACTCTGTTGATAACCTGATTAAACAATATACTGAATTACCGGTATTTTTTATCGCAGAAGCAGGCAGCAGCCATCTCGGCTCCTGGGATAAAGCAGCATCCCTGGTCCGGCAAACAGCTGCGGCCGGTATTAATGCTGTCAAATTTCAGTATATAATTGCAGATGAAATACTGCACCCTGATTCAGGTTTGATATCTATCAATAACCGGCAGCAAAACCTTTATAAACGGTTTAAAACTTATGAAAAACCGCAGTCATTCTATAAAAAACTGGCCCGGCTTTGCTCTGATAAAAATATACTGTTCTTTTGTTCCGCTTTCGGCAGAGAAAGCGCGCGGGCCTTGTCTGCTATTAAAGTTCCGGCTGCCAAAATAGCCTCGCCGGAACTTAATTATAACCGGCTGCTGGACTACTGGAAGAGACAAAAACAGCTGCTTTTTATATCTACCGGCATGGCTTACCTGAGTGATGTAAAAGCTGCTGTGAAAAGACTCGGCAGCAGTATCACCCCCTCGCAGCTTGCTCTATTACAATGCGTCAGCGCTTATCCTGCCCGTCCTGAAGATTATAACCTTTTAACACTTTACACATTTAAAAATAAATTTCAATCTGCCTGCGGCATATCTGATCACACACCGGACCAGACTGTAGCAAAACTGGGTACCGTTATGGCAGCTCTTGCCGGATTCCCTTTTATTATTGAAAAACATGTAAAACTTTATGCTGATACCCGTAATCTGGATAATGATGTAGCCCTGAGCGTTCCCCGGATAAGCCGCCTGCACAGGGAACTTGTACAGCTTTATAATAAAGTACAACACTCTGTCAACAACGGCAATGCCGGGATTGACTGGCTTGAAATTTTTTTCAATACAGAACAAAGTTATTATAACAGAAAAGATATTAAAAAACTGAGCAGATTGTGCGGTACTTTTCTTCCGGAAATAAATCCTGTAAAAATAGAGAAGATACTGGGCAACGGACGTAAAAAACCGGCAGCGGTTGAAAATGAATACCGGCTTACTTCCCGGCGCAGCCTGCTGGCTGTTAAAGATATCAAGGCTGGAGAACCTGTAAACGAGCACAACAGTGCTTGGCTGCGCGCGGAAAAAAATCTTCAACCGGGAATGACTTATGAAGATTTTCCCGAAAAACAAAGACTTACTGCCGGCCGGCACATCTTAAGCAGCATGCCGCTTACTTTAAATAATTGTAATGTTAAATAATATGCGGCTGCAGGTTTTTCTAAGAAACAAGGGCCTCGGTTCCCGGCGTTATTGCGACCAGCTGGTACAAAACCACGGAGTAAGCGTTAACGGCAGAACAGTAACTACTCCCACAGTCCGGCTTAAACCGGGTGACCGGATCAACATTAATAATCAGCTTTTTATTTACAAAGATCAGAAAGCGGATAATATTTATTTAAAATATTTTAAACCGGCCGGTATCATCTGCAGCCGGCGGGCGCAGAGTAACAGCAAAACCGTATTTGACATGCTGACCGGATATAAAAAATATATGGACAGGCTTATACTGGGAGGCAGGCTGGATAAACCTTCAAGAGGGCTGCTGCTTATTTCCACTGACGGTAATTTTATAAATCAAAACACCCATCCCTCCCGGGGGCACCGGAAAAAATATATAGTTAAAACCTCTTTTAAAATTAACAATAAAGCTGTTGCAAAACTCAGCCAGGGTTTTTCACTGCAGGGGATCGCTTACCGCCCTTTTAACTATAAATTAAGCGGACCGCGGAAAATTATAATATATATTACGGAAGGTAAAAAACATGAAGTGCGGCAGATTATAAAAGCTGCCGGCAACAGGGTTACTGATCTGCTGCGTACTGCCATCGGCAGCTACGCGCTTGCTGACATGGCTGAGGGAGAGATAAGGCTGATCAAACCCTAACATTCATTTTGAACTATCTGCCCTAATTTTTCCCGTTTACATACCCGTTTGAATTTTCCGTTTTCCCGCAGTAATACAGCTGCAGCAGCCGGAAAAGAGTTATAATTACGCGCGCACATAGAAGCAGTGTAAGCGCCGCAACCTTCCACTACCAGAAAATCACCCGCGTCTGCCTGCTGCAGCGGCCGCGGTTTAAGGGCCTCCGGGTCATTTTCCGCCGGTGTTAAAATATCCCCTGATTCACAGCAATGTCCGCTTACTATATAGTTTAAAGTGTTTTTTTTGTCAGCTTTGCTGCGCGGCACAACGACCAGCGGATGCTGGGCGCCGTACATAGCCGGCCGCAACAGATCGGTCATACCCGCATCAACCTTTAAAAAACGATATCCATCAGCACCTGTATTATTGACATCGTGAATAGTCGTTACGAGACTTCCGGCGCGGGCTGTTAAAAAAGTTCCGGGTTCTATCTCCAGGTGCAGTTTACGTCCCCGGGCGGCATGATAGTCAAGCAGACTTTTTTTTATCCGGTTGCCAATTTCCTGCAGATCAGTTGATTTTTCATAAGACATGCGGGCAGTTTTAAAGCCCCCGCCCAGGTTTAATATACCGGCTTCAGGAAAACGGTCCATATGCTGTAAAGTAAGTTCAGCGGCCCTGAGCCAGACCGCCGGGTCACTGCCGGAACCTATATGGGAGTGGATGCGGAGCACTTTTAAATTGTATTTCTTTATTAGCTCAGCCGCCCTGTCCAGATCAGCGTGCCAGATACCAAAACTGGCAGCTGGTCCGCCCACATTGGTTCTCTGCGTACCCCCGGAACCAAGCCCGGGATTGATCCGGATACTTACTGCTGTGCCGGGGAAATTGCTGCCGTAACTTTCCAGCTGCCGCAGGGAGGTGGCATTAAAAAGCACACCTTTACGCACAAGTTTTTTAAAATCCGCAGGCAGCTCCTGACCTGTCAAAAGTATATGTTCGGGCTTAATACCTGCCCGTATGGCCCGGACAGCTTCATAACCGGAACTGGCATCGATCTCTATACCCTCCCTGTAGAAAAGCTGTAACAGCTGCCGCAGGGGATTACTCTTCATGGCATAGCGTACTGTAAGTCCGAAAGGAGCAGGAAAAGCCAAACTGCGCTTCGCTGTCTCTTTTAAAATTTTTTCTGAATATATATAAAGGGGGGTGCCGTACAACTCTGCTGCTCTGCGCACCTGTTCCCTACGTAAAAAAAGTAACTGTTCCATTAAAATTACTGCTTTATAATGTTTTTACAAGGTCCTTAACCTCACCGGGGATATCCTTTAACTCAACCTCTTTTTTCTGATTATCACAGCGCCTTTTTACTTCCACTTTTCCATTTTGCAAAGAGCGCTGCCCTATAATAATCTGCACCGGAATGCCGATAAGATCAGCATCCTTAAACTTGAAACCGGGGCGCTCGTCACGGTCATCCCAAAGCACATCATAACCGGCTCTGGTAAGCTTGTTATAAATATCAGAGGAAGTATTTTTTACATTTTCGTTTTTTATATTAAGGGATAAAATATTTATCTGAAAAGGAGCCAGCGCAGGCGGCCATATAATACCGTTTTGATCATGATTTTGTTCAATAACCGCTGCTACAGTACGGTCCACACCTATGCCGTAACAGCCCATAACCGGGGTAATACTGGCACCTTTCTGATCAAGGACCCCGGTATTAAAAGCCCTGGTATATTTTTTACCAAGTTTAAAAATATGACCGACTTCGATACCATGAAAACTTTGCAGTTTACTGCTGCATTTTTGACATATACCACCTTCCCGGGCATGATAAAGATCTGCGAAGCGGGAAACAGTAAAATCACGTTCAATGCAAACATTCTTTAAATGGTAATCTTTTTTATTAGCCCCGGTCAGAGCTCCGCTTATATTTTTTACAGAAAAATCAGCTATGATCTCCACATCCGCTATGCCTACAGGACCGGCAAAACCCAGCGGCGCCCCGGTAACTTTTTTAATAACCTCTTCCGAAGCCAGTACAACCTCTGCCCCGGGGAACAGATTACTTAGTTTTACTTCATTAAGGTCATAATCGCCCCGGATTAAAATCATAACCGGCTTACTTTGATTATTCCGCTTTACTTCGTAAATAAGTGATTTAATAAAAGCATCCGCTTTAGTATTAAAAAAAAGAGTAAGCTCTTCAATAGTACGCTGGTCTGGTGTATGGACTTCCATATACGGTTCAGAGCAGGGAGTTTGACTGAACTGGATCTTTTCTACAGCTGTTTCCACATTAGCAGCATAGCCGCATTCAGGGCAGGTAAGGATTATCTCTTCACCCACATCACTTTTAACCATAAACTCTTCCGAACCAGAACCGCCCATAGCACCGGAATCAGCATTAACATTGACAAAATCCAGCCCCATACGGCTGAAGGTGTTTCTGTAAGCAGTACGCATAAGGTTATAGGTAGCAGCAAGCGAACTGTCGTTTAAATGAAAAGAGTAAGCGTCTTTCATTATAAATTGTTTACCGCGCATAACACCGAAACGGGGACGAAGCTCATCCCGGAATTTAGTGCCTATCTGATATAAAATAACCGGCAGTTCCCGGTAAGAGGAGAAAAAAGCGGTAAAAAGTTCAGTAAAAGCTTCCTCGTGCGTTGGGGCCAGGGCCAAATCACTTCCCTGCCGGTCTTTTACCCGGAATAAGAGTTCCCGGAAAAGCTCCCAACGGCCCGTACGGGAAAAAATTTTCCTGGGCAGCAGCAGCGGAAATAAAAACTCCAGCCCCCCGGCACGGTCCATTTCCTCCCGGACAATATTTTCCACTTTTTTTAATACCTTTAGCCCTAATGGTAAAAAAGTATATAAACCCGACGCAAATTTGCGTATCAGCCCGGCTCTGAGCATCAGCGTATGAGAAGGCAAAACAGCGTCATTGGGTACTTCTTTCAAAGTGGGTATAAAAAATTCGGATCGTTTCATTTTTATGCTTAAATTAAAATTTAGTATTAAAAAAAATGGTTATATCAGGATTTTGTCTGAGAAAATTTCCTTTAAACGGTACCATTCTGGCCTGCTGTATGCTTACTTCACTTATTACTTCCCGGCCCTGTTCTGTCTCATACCAGATATCCTCATCCGGATTATACTTTAAAAGAAAATCAAAAAAAGTAACATAGTTGGTATTTATTGAATGCTCTTTTAAAAAACTGTCCAGCTCATAACCCAGCCCTTTTTTATAGGGGAAAGAACGTACAAAAACCTTGATGATTCTGCCCTTTTCCATTTTATACTGACGGCCGTCAGATAAAGAGAGATAATAGTTCAGATGAGGCCTGATGCCGGTCTGCTTGTGCAGAGTACTACCTACATTAAAATTAATATGATTAACAGCAGTTTTGTCAAGGGAATCAATTCTTTTAAATATGGTATAACAGTGTCGGTTAACCACCAGATGAAAAGTATAGTAACCCGGGCCTTTATAAAGTATCTTTTTAAAACATAGATTATGCTGTTTATCCCTTTCTATATAAAAACCGCCCATTTTGACAAAAGAGTTGGCAATGTTTAAAACTTTCCGGGAAAGCGTTTTATAACGGAGCGGATATTTTTTTTTAAATAAAAGCGGAAAAACATGTTTTTTTTTTAAAAACCTGTTGTTATCCATAGTCAAAACAAGTTTTTTGTATTTAAGGGAGGGCGGCATATCCAGCTGAGCCCACTTATCTTCCCGGAAAACCTCCCGCACTTTATCGGGTGTATAGGGATTGTAGAAATAATACAGCTTCAGATAAACAACCTCTTTGGAATTTAAATTTACCCGGCCCAGATTAATATTAACTTTTATACGCGAAAAAGCATTATTTAGAACAGGAATGTTACTGCTGATATGGCCGCTGTTAAACTCCCATACCAGCAAACCGGCCAGGATAAAAAAAACAGCCAGTTTAACCAATAAACGGCGGCGCTTTTGTTTTAAGGTAAAAACCTTGACAATACTGCTGTCAGAGGTCAATACTCTTTGCTTGATTTTTTTAATCTCGCTTCTGACTGTACCGCCTGCGGGTTCGACTGCGGTTTTAGCCATAGTAGCCATAGCAGTACGGTCAGGAGCCTCAGCCATTACTGTTCCCCTGGCTGTCATACCGCTTATAGCTGTACTCTGCGCTGTCCGTTCAGCACTGAATTTTGTTTTTTCTTTTATATCAACTACGGCCTGTTTAATAATAGCTCTCTGTGCCATCTGATTTTTAAGTACAATCTTCTTTTTTAAAAGCCTTATAACAGGGTCGGTACTTTTATAGCGGTGCCGCGGATTTTTACGGAGCATTTTTTTGATCATATGCCACAGCCAGTTCGGCACTATCTGGGGACGAACAAGCCGGCCGTTTACCGGTTTTTCACCTGTCAGCATAATATAGAGTACTATACCCATAGCATATATATCAGAGCTTACCGAAGCGTCGCGGGCCTTTTTGGAATCCGCTTCTGCCAGCAGTTCAGGAGCCATATAACCCGGGGTACCGGCCATGTTTTCAATATTTTCTTTTATTTTTTCCTGAAAACTGTTAATATCCTGGTTCAATTTTTCGATCCGGTCTGTATTAGCACTGATCTCTTCTGATAACTCGTTAATATTATGTTCATTGTCGACAATTTTTTTGTTGTAGCGTTCAATATGGAAATCAATATTGGTAATTTTTCTTTTGAATAGCTCCTTTTTCCTTATTTTTTTTTCCTGTTTACTCCTGGCAATAACCCTGCGTTCTTTTTCAAGCCGGTTTTTATCCTTTTGCGTCACTGTTATTTTTTGCTTTAACTCATTTACAGCCTTTTTGTTTTTATTTATCTTTTTTAAATTATTTTTATTAGCTTTTAAAAGACTTTTTATCTCATTACGGCTGTTGTTGATTTTTTTATAATAATCAGCACCGCCGATACCAAAATCACTTATCTTGACCTCTCCTTCGGTAGAGATTAAAAAATTGGCCGGTTTAATATCTTTATGCACGAGTCCTTTGGTATGAATAAAATCAAGGCCTTTCAGCATATTCAGAAAAATGAGTACTATTTCATCAACACGCAGATGACGTTCCTCGATTATCATATCTTCCAGGGAGAGTCCGTTTACGTATTCCATTACTATATAATATTTACGGCCCTCTTTAAAAATGTCATAAAAATTGACAATATTTTCACACTGCAGGTCCATTAACTCAGCTTCTTTTTTAAACAACTCCTCAGCTTCTTTACGGGAAGCGCCTTTAAAATTGTCAAGTAGAATGGTTTTGATAACAACCTCTTTGTCAGTCTGGACCGGATGTACAGCTTTATACACCATGCCCATACCGCCTTCACCAAGCGGCTGTATGTTTTTATAATTCTTTATTTTGATAGGTTTTTTCTTAGCAGCCATTCTCAAAATTTTAGACCGAACTTTTTAAGAGCTGCAGTTACAGTGACAAGATCATCCTCACACAGGTTAACCAGGGGCAAACGCAGATGCGCAGAATTGATAAGTCCCAGCTGATAACAGGCTGCCTTGACCGGTATAGGATTAGCTTTGATAAACATTACCTTGAAAAGCTGCCATAATTTATGATGTAATTTAGCAGCCTCTGCAGTGTTACCTGCCAAAGCATAGTCAGTCATCTCTTTTACCGGCGCCGGTAGAAAATTGGAAACAACTGAGATAACTCCTTTCCCGCCTACACTAATAAGCGGCAAAGTAACTGAATCATTTCCGGATACAACATTAAAATCATCAGGTGTCTGATTGATGACTGAAGAAGCAGTATCAATATCTCCGGTAGCATCTTTAAGAGATTTTATGTTGGATAACTCAGCCAGCCTGACAACTGTCTCATCTGCGATCCGGACACCGCTGCGTCCCGGTACATTATATAAAACCAGTTCATAATCAGAGGGTACACTATCCGAGATAGTCTTATAATGAACAAACAGTCCCTCCTGGGTAGGTTTATTGTAATAGGGACAAACCAGCAGAGAACCATCTGCTCCGGCAGCTGCTGCTGCCCGGGTTAGAGCCACTGCCTCCTCTGTAGAGTTGGAGCCGCTGCCCGCTATAACCCTGACCCGGCCCGCAACCTTGCGGACCACAAAAGCAATAAGTTTTTTTTGTTCTGTATGTGATAAAGTCGGCGATTCACCTGTCGTACCGCAGGGAACCAAACCGTCAACCCCGCCCTCAATATTATGTTCAATAACATTTTCCATTGATTCATAGTCAATCTTTCCATCTTTAAAAGGTGTAATGATAGCTGTATATGTACCTTGCATTACCGCTCCTGTTTAGTCGTTTTTTATTTGATAGTTGGGCGCTTCTTTGGTTATAGCTACGTCATGGGCATGCGACTCCCTGAAACCGGCACTGGTCATTTTGACAAATTTGGCTTTTTTAACCAGAGTTTTCAGGTCTGCTGCCCCGCAATAACCCATTGCTGCCGTAATACCGCCTACCAGCTGCATTATTATGTTTTTGATATTGCCTTTAAGCGGCACACCGCCTTCAATACCCTCAGGCACCAGTTTGTGTTTTTCCCTTTCACTTTGAAAATAACGGTCTTTGGAGCCCTGCTTCATAGCACCTATACTGCCCATTCCGCGGTATGTTTTATAGGCCCGGCCGCTTATATAAATAGTCTCTCCCGGCGCTTCATCTGCTCCGGCAAAAAGAGAACCTATCATAACTGCAGAAGCACCCAATGCAAGCGCCTTGGCAACATCACCGGAATATTTTATACCTCCGTCCGCTATAACCGGAATATTATACTGTTTAGCTGTTTTATATACATCCATAATAGCCGTAGCCTGGGGCACACCCACACCAGCTACTATCCTGGTAGTACAGATCGAACCCGGACCAACACCTGCTTTAACTCCGTCCGCGCCGGCTTCTATAAGTGCTTTACATCCTTCTCCGGTAGCAATATTACCGGCTATAAGCTGCACCCGGTCGCCGACTTTTTTCTTGAGTTGTTTCACAGCTGATATTACATTGCTGTGATGTCCATGGGCAGTATCCACTACCAGAACATCAGTGCCGGCCTTAACCAAAGCTAACGCTCTTTCTATTTCATTGCTGCCGGCACCGCAGGCAGCGCCTACCCGCAGTCTGCCGTCTTTGTCTTTGGTGGCATTGGGAAAATTAATATCATTTAAAATATCTTTTATGCAAACAAGGCCCTTAAGCTCTTTTTTTTTGTTTACCAGTACCAGTTTTTCAATTTTGTTTTGCATTAATATGCGTTTGGCTTTAGGAAGAGAGATGGATGCCGGCGCTGTAATAACCTCGCGCGTCATAATATCCGACACGGGCCGCTGCAGATTATCCTGAAAACGGAGGTCACGGTTGGTTAGAATGCCAACAACTTTTTTATTTTTTACTATAACAAAACTGGATACAGAATGGCCCTGCATATATTCCATTGCTTCATTTATCCTGGCCTCAGGCGAAAGTGCTATGGGATTATGGACTATACCGTTGGCAGCGCGTTTGACTATCTCCACCTCTCGTACCTGTTCCTCTACAGAAAAATTTTTATGGATAATACCTATACCGCCATGCTGGGCTAAAGCAATAGCCAGCTTGGCATCAGTTACCGTATCCATAGCTGCTGAAACAAGGGGTATGTTTAGATTTATCTTGCGAGCCAATCTGGTTTTAAGCCTGGCCTGCACCGGCAGTACCCTGGACGCCCGCGGCACCAGCAGCAGATCATCAAAAGTAAAACCTTCTCTTATCATTGGGAGTCCTGATTTTTATTTATAAAATTTAAAACCTGTGTGTGGCTCTGATCAACCTCGTCGCCCTCCCGGCGCAGCGAATCATCATCAGGCGCCTTAAGCTGCTTACCGGATGAAGTTTTTTCCTCGTCATACTGCATATGGGAATATATATATCTGCTGATCTTGTCGCGCGCATCATTACCGGGAGCTGTAAATTTAACAGCCAGTAACTCCTTTTTTACAGCCAGGATAATCCCTGCTACCTCTATAATACCGGTTTCCAGTTTTATCTGTATACTTTTTAAAGGAGTTTTGACCCGGAAATTGGCAATATTTTTTCCTTCCGGATCCCTGAGTAATACACCGCCCAGAGAGATATTAACCACCTGCATAGTTACCAATTTAAAATTTACAGCTGAACGTACAGTAGCAGTTACATTTTCCCCTTCTTTGGGCATAACTCTGATATATTTCCTTTTGTTCTGTGTGTCATTTATTTTATATTTTTTAAACAATGCCGCCAGTTTGGCTAAAAAATTCTGCGGATGAAAGGGTTTGGTTATAAAACCGCTGACGCCCAGTTTGATCATGGTTACCAGTAATTTTTTATCTGCTACCTGCAGATGCAGTACTATATGTGTCCTGGCCAGAAGCGGATTCTGTTTTATAGCTTTTATAATATTTACAAGTTCCTGATCATCTTTTTTACAGTCGCTTATCAGGACCCGGAAAGCTACAGACTTTAACGCCGGAATAATCTCCTGTTTGCTGCTTACCAGTTTTACCTTTATACCCTGCGGTATAAGGGCATTTATGATAAGGTTACCCAGATTGGAGATAGGTTCGTAAACAAGAATATTCATTGGTTATAGTATATACTTTTTTAAAATAAATTTCAATTGAAAAAAGGCAAAATACCTGTAAATTGATATTTCCACTGAAATCTGCTTAAATTAAAGCATAATTACTCAATATCAAGCAAATCACGGTAACTGGAAACCAGGTTCTCAGAAAATTTTTTACCTAATTCCCGGTAGATTTTAATTATTTCACTTTTAAAATCAGTATCCTGCCGGAGATTACCGTACATACGGTCATATTCGGAAATATAGGGAGAGGCCGGGTCTGCTATAATATATCCTGATACAACCTCAAAATCATCCTCCCACAAAACCTTTTTATCTTTTCCGTAAAAAGTATAAGTGCCTTTAATACTCTGCTGCCACACAGAAGTAGTTATATTTATAACCAGAGCTGCATCAGCATTATAACTTTTCATAAGGGATTGCCGGGAACCAGGTTCAAGTTTTTTATAAGCAAAGTTATTGGACAGATAAATATAATCAGCCGGGTCCGGGATTTTATTGATCAACTCGTCAGCAAAAGGAAGCGCGCCGGTATCATCAGCTATAATAACCGTAAAATTAGTATTTTGTATATACTCCAGAAAACTTTTGCGGAAATCTTCGCCGATAAAATTAATATTGGCATATTTGGTTTTATCAGCTGCTGCCAGACAGCTCTTGTTTATCTTTACAGAGAGCAGCAGCACCCTTTCCACATTACTGAAATTTTTATCAAACTTACCGAGCAGGGAGACTGCAGTAAATAACCAGCACAAACAGATTGCAAATATTCTTTTTTTATTCAGCATTGTTTTTTTCCTGTATTTTGCTGCCGGCAAGCGAATGCACCAGATAATCATCAGGGTTTACACTCAGATAATTACTGACAGCAAGTGCAGCTTCCTCCTGGTTAAAAAGAAGTAAATTTTCTACAGCGGCAATAGTCACCGGAGCAGAAGCCCAGGACAGAATACGGCCGGTTGGTTTAACAGCTTTCTCTGTTTTATAGTCAGCATTGGTAATATAAGGACGTAAAGCATACAAAGCCAGTTCAAGCTGTGTTTCCTCTCTTCCCTCTAAAACATCAATTAAAAAATCCACTGTTTCCTGTTTGGGTACTTTAGTAATACCCAGTAATAATAAATTTTTAAGATTGAAATTGGTATGTATATCATTAAGCTTTAGAAGACGGTTATATATCTCGTTTTGCTTCTTTTTAAATACCGCAGCGCTGATATCTTCCTCAGCGCGCATTGTCTGCAGAATGTCCAGATAACGGCCCAGATAGTAAACCGCTGCATTTGCCAGATCCCGGTTCTCCGAGCCGGCAGCCTGCCTAAGCCGCTCAATGGCCTCCAGCTTTCGGGAACGGTAGGCTTTACGGCAGCTGTCCAGATCACGCAGCTGTTCTGCAGTGCGGCATGAAAATACGGTAGTGAAAAAAATACCCATACAGGTACATATTAATAAATATATATATTTTTGCATTATAACCTTAACCTTATAATAGTTACGTTAATTTACAATTAAAAGAAAAAAATTTCAAACCTCTCCTTGTAAATAGTACTGCTATAACATTTTCCGGAAACAGGCAATAGTCTCTTTAAGACCCTGTTTAAGGGATATACGCGGCTCCCAGTCAAGTTTTTTTTGCGCCAGCCCAATATCCGGTTTACGCCGGCGCGGATCATCTCCGGGCAGCGGCTGGTATACCATTCTGGAACCGGAACCGGTTAATTCCAGTATCAGCTCAGCCAGTTCCTTGATAGTCCTCTCCGCCGGATTCCCCAGATTTAACGGTCCCTTTTCCTTTTCCTGCATCATCCGGACAATACCTCTGATCATATCCGATACAAAACAAAAGGAACGGGTCTGCTCTCCCTTTCCGTAGATAGTAAGCTCTTCTCCTTTCAGGGACTGGACTATAAAATTACTAACCACCCGGCCGTCATTCAGCTGCATCCTGGGGCCGTAAGTATTAAATATTCTTATGATTTTGGTTTCAATATTATACTGCGCGGAAAAATCAGTAATTAAACTTTCCGCTGCTCTTTTGCCTTCATCATAACAACTGCGCGGGCCTACAGGATTAACATTACCCCAGTAAGACTCTTTCTGGGGATGCTGCAGCGGATCACCGTATACTTCTGATGTGGAACAGTGTAAAAAAACAGCTTTATTACTGCGGGCCAGCTCAAGCAAATGCAGTACTCCGGTAAAGGAAGTTTTTAAGGTGAAAACCGGGTCTTTCTGATAATAGACCGGGGATGCCGGACAGGCCAGATTATATATCTGATCCACCTTTAAATGCTCTAATGGTTTGGTTATATCAGCTTTAATAAACCTGAAATTTTTATTATCCTGCAGATATTCCAGATTGGATTGTGAACCGGTATACAGGTTGTCCAGACAGTAGATAAAATTACCATTGTGTAAAAGGTATTCACATAAATGGGAACCGATAAAACCGGCTCCCCCGGCGATTAAAATATTAGCCATTTATCCTCCAAATTATTAATACAGAATATTTTATTCATTATTGCGGAAACCAGGCGGGGAATAATCTTTCTCATGCGCAGGGAAGGTATCTTCTTCCATGTTTATTTTATCCCTTAAGCCCGGTTTTATATTAACTTCAACTTCAATCTTGCGCTTAAAATAATATCCTTTAAGCGCACCTATATCTGGCAATCCCGTTACACTGTTCGGCTGAACAGTGTACATAAGACGCATGTCCCAGGTATCAAGATCATGTTTTAAAACAATAGTCATACCGCTGGCATTGAGATCAAAATATGCTTCCTCTTTAAAATCCTGGCTTACTTTTTTACGCCTCTCCCACCAGTTTTCACCGCTTACCTTATCCACTCTGCTGCTGGTACCTACAATACCAAAAGCTTTCTGCAGATCAACAAAAAAGTTGCGGTACCCGTACCTTGCCGGATCATCATACTTTGCTACCAGATAAGCAGCTTTATGTTTAACATAGTGATAAGCCGGCGCTGAAGAGGCAATACTGAAGGAGAGGGTAAAATATTTTAAAAAGTTTAGTACAAAATTAAGATTAAAACCCATTCTGTCGGCAAGATAGTTTTCCTCCCGGAAATAATAGTTCCAGCTAAAACCGGTAGAAAGACTGCGCAGAGAAAACCAGGGATTATCCCTGCGCTTGTTTTTAAAATTATAAGATAAACTTAAATTATTTTTATACAGACATTTTTTAAAAGTATTATAGAATTGATGTTTTTTATCATTTACCAAATCATAGTTAAGGTTATAATTCATTTTAAAATCACGATAAGTAAGATTCCAGGAAAGATTGCCGTTAAATTTTTTAATACGGTCAATATAGTACTCCTCTTTGGCTTCCCCGTGAAAATCTTTTCCTCTAAGGCGGTTGGAAGTGCCGTCATCACTTATTTCATATTCCGGCATCAGATTATACTGAAAGCTCAACCCGGACCTTAAAATATAATCCAGGTGATCTATAAAAAAAAGACCGTATCCTTTATGTTTTAAGTCAGCTGAAGCGTTAACACTGTGTTTTACAAAATCAGGAAAATTATCATCATTTTTAAAACTGAGATCTATCTCATCATCATCCTCCTTACTGTTTTTTTTGGCAATTGTATAACTCATTTTAAAATCCAGTACGGGTATCATGGGAAGATAACCGTAGGATGAGTTAAGTTTATTTCTGGTATGAGTTGAGGGAAAATTAATACTTAAAGCGCTGCGAAAATTATATTTTAAATAGGTTTCTTTTTTATGAGCCTGGATCAGCGTAGGCTCTGCATTTTCACCGCCCCAGGCTTTATTATAGTTTATATTCAGTGAAGGATTAAAGGTAAAATCAGCAGCAGTAAAATAACCGGTGTGACTGTTGGAAAGAAAACGGAAACTGCGGTTTATACCGGTAGCAAAATTAACTTTACTTTTATCATATTCATAATGATAAGGTTCCTGATTCTGGTATTTTTCCCGGGAACTGAAGCCAAGGTTAAAATCATAATTCAGTGCCAGAAAAAAAGGCCTCTTTTTTTTTTTATCACGCGGATCAATAGTACCGCTGTGGCTAAAATTTATGCGGGGAAAAATTTTCTCTTGTAAATGAGTTTCCCAGTCTTTATGATCCTTGGAGGTACTGCGGCCGTCTTTGGCATAAGCTTCATATTTCCAGACCGCATTCAGATCAACACCTGTTCCTTTATAACGTTCACTCATTCCCAGCTTGATCTGGTCCCTGTACTTTTCACGGCTCGGACTGGAAGAAAATTTTTTACCGATACGTTTACCCTGGATAAACTCCAGATAATCAAATTCACCCTGCCAGTTATGATTAAAATCATAATCAGGGAAAAAAGGGTCAGACTGCTTATCAGCTGAAAAAGTGACAATACTGGAAAAATCACTGCCGCTGTCCTCTTTAAGTTTTACCAGATCAAGACGGTAATTAAAATCAAGACTGTACCGGAACTCCTTATCCCGGTAAAATGTCCCGTTGTATACAGAGTTGGTATTTCCGCCCAGACCGGTAAAATAACTGTTATTAAAATAGCGCGAGAGATTAATATCACTGCTGAATTTTCCGGCTTTAGTCTTGAAATTGTTATTAAATTTAAAAATTGTACCCAGCTTTTCAAAAATATTAAAATCCGTGTCAATTTTACCTATTACAGGAAAATTAAAAGTAAAATTATTTTTAATAAAATAACCTTCATGCACACCATGACCGAATTTCATGGTAATACCGGTACTGACCGGATCCTGCATATGAAAAGGAAAAGCAAAAAAGGGAAAATTATGAATTAAAAAACGGGGAACACTGGCTATATAGGTATCCTCACCTGTATATTCCACGCGGCGGCTTTGTAAAAAAAAGTAGGGATTACGGTTAGTACACAAGGTCAGAACTCCGTTTTCCACCGTAATATGCTCATCAGTATTTATACGGGAAGCATCTCCTTTGATACGCATTTCATTTTCCATTATGCCTTTTACATTATAAATAATACCTTTACGCTGCTTACTGCTGAGGAAAGCTTTCTTACCAATTAAATCCATATCAGAACTGACTATACGCAGATCACCCTCACCGTAAAAATTATGGGTGTGGGTATTAAAAACAATCTTATTGGCATAAATAACGCTTTTTTCATAGATAATCTCTACCTTGCCGCGGATATAGATCATCTGTTCTTTTCGGTCCCCCTGCTCAATCTGCATAGATTCTATCATATCAGCATTTCTTAAAATTAGATTACCGGTAAGATTCATCTTTATAAGGGACTCACTTAAAATTTTATGTTTTCTTCCTTTATAGGCTGTAAGCTCTTTAAGTACAGCTGCCCTTAAAACTGCCATAGGCTTATTGGTATAATTTTTAATGGCAAACTCTTCAGCCAGCTTAGCTATCAGATCCTGATTGGTTTGTAAGACCAGCTGGTGTACTATATTATAAAAATCAATGTTAGTTAAAACAGTATCTTTTCTGTCTACACTTTTTAAAATATAAACCTTGTTTTTTTTTAATTCGGAAAATTTAAGCTCTGATATTACATTCCCGTTTGTATATAATTTAGAAGAAATGTTATTGGTCTCACCTGCAGCAGCAAGCAGAGATATAAAAAAAATATATATTAAAAACAGCTTCTTCATTCAATCAGTCAACCCGGTAATGACAGCCAATTGAGCTTTTATTTTTCAAGGCGCTGTCAGCTATAATTCTGGAAACAGTAACCGCATTACGGAATTCAGACAGTTTTTTACTTATACGGGATTCGCGGTAAAGACTGTCAATCTCTTCCTGCATACCATTTAAACGTATAAGCGCCCTGGATAAAAGCAGCTGCCGCCTGCTTATCCCCACATAGTTCCACATTATAGTTTTTAAAACTTCCCATTCCTGATTCAGCAATACCGGATCAGCCTGTTCCCTGCCTGAGGGCTGATCCCATTCCTTGATCTCTTTCTCCCGGTGACGCAGGTCACCGGGGTGCGCATGCATATCATTAACCGCCTGGGCAGCAAAAACAACTCCTTCCAGCAGGGAAGTGGAAGCAAGCCGGTTTGCTCCATGCACACCTGTGCAGGCTACCTCGCCTACTGCATATAGATTGGCTATACTGGTACGTCCGTTAAGACCGGTCAAAACTCCTCCTACAGAAAAGTGAAAAGCCGGTACTACCGGTATAGGTTCATGGCGGATATCAATACCATATTGCCGGCATTTCTTAAAAATACCCGGAAATCTTTTTTCTATAAAACTATCTTCCATATCAGTAAGGGAAAGCAGTACATAATCACTGCGCTTGTTGCTTAATTCGCTCTGAATAGCCCGGCTTACAATATCCCGCGGAGCAAGAGAACCTCTTTTATCAAATTTAGCAATAAAATCCTCACCGTTTTTATTAAGAATCACAGCCCCTTCACCGCGCAGAGCTTCTGATATAAGAAAATTACCAGCTTCTTTAAAAGCCAGAGTGGTTGGATGAAACTGTGTATACTCCATATTTACTATACGGGCACCGGCACGTTTTGCCAGAGCCAGTCCGTCTCCGGTAGCGCATTCAGGATTGGTGGTATGTTTATAAACCTGTCCGATACCGCCGGTAGCCAGCACAACTTTATCCGCAAAGTATTTTTTTACCTTGTTTTTTTTAAAATTATAAACATAAGCACCGAGACAAAAATTACGGTCGTAGACGGAAACAGGGTCTGCAGAATGGTGCGGTATAGTTATAAGATCCAGTACCATCCGCCTGCTTTTAAATTTAACAGAAGTATATTTTTTTATATAATCCAGCAAAGCAGTAATAATAACCTCGCCGGTATTATCCCCGGAATAAAGTATACGCTTAAGCGAGTGAGCTCCCTCACCTGCCAGGGCAAAATCACCGTTGCGGCGGGCAAAAGGCACTTTGACTGTATCCAGTAAGACTTTTTTTAATATAGAGGGTCCCTGCTCAGCCAGTAAGCGGGCGGCAGCAGGTAAGGTCATGCTACTGCCTGCATTGAGAATATCATTATATAAAAGATCCGGTTTGTCTTCCGGCGCGTTATATACTATACCGCCCTGCGCATATCTGCTGTTACAAATAAGAGGGTCATCTGTTTTGGTTAAAACCGTAACTTCGTGCCCGTCCTGATCAGCAAGCAGAGCTGTTGTAAGCCCGGCTATACCGCTTCCTATTACTAAAATACGCAATTATAAAACCCTGATATTGTATATTTATTAATTAACTGGGATTATTATAATATGATTTTGCATTCTATAAAAATAAAACAACCAGCTACGCTTAACGTTAAAAAGTTACCATAAACTAATAAAACAGAAAAAAACAAGCTTTTGCTCTTACCGTTGCTTGAACTGCCAGTCTATTTGATTCTTTTTTAACCAGCGGATAAACTGCTTTTCACTGGTAAACATTTTTTCATAATAAGGTTTTCCCGCTTCATATTCACAAAACTCTCCCCTGGAAGGATAATCACGGCATATTCTGGGTCGGCGCTTGTATATACGGCATTTACCATTAGCAGTCAGTGCTTTGCAATCTGTTCTTACCTCCATATACCAGTGTTTTTTTTTATCAAAATAAATGCTTATATTTTTATGTAAAAGATACCAGCGTATTTCATCATATTCCCGCTTGGTTGTCGGCTTGTCTATCGGCAAAGCTATGTGACGGCAGCAGACAGATCCGCATTTTTTACACATATCCTCATAGTAATTTTTCTTCTGATCCATAAATTTTTAACCCTGTTCATTCAAACGGCAAAAGGGATTATCCCTTTTTTCAGTACGGATATCCGTATCCGGCCCATGGCCGGGATAAACAACTGTACTCTCATCCAATACCAGTAATCTCTCCCGGACAGAGTTTAACAGATCCGGGTAACTCCCCTGCCACAGATCAGTACGTCCGACAGAACCCGCAAATAATGTATCCCCGCTGAACAATGCGCCTGGCGCAGCAAAGGAAACAGATCCTGGTGAATGGCCCGGTGTATGTATTACTTTAACTTTGTGCCGGCCGAGTTCAAGCAGTTCATTATGATCAAGACTATGATCAATAGTAAAATCCAGATCACCGGCTCCGGGCAGAGAAAGATAAGCTGTTTGTATATCAATATTTTTAATTAAAAAAAAATCGTCAGGATAGAGACATACAGCAGCACCGGTTTGTTCTTTAAGTTTTTTTACTGCCAGGATATGATCCAGATGCGCATGCGTAAGCAGGATATATTCAAGTTTGCAATTATTTTGCCGCAAGAGATCCAGTATACGATCCGCTGCTGCTGCCGGGTCAATAACCGCGCTTATCCCGCTTTGGGTACACTTAACCAGATAGGTATTGGTCGCCAGCATACCAAGCGTCATTTTTTTTATATACATTTTTTTCCTTTAACAGTTAATCAGACCTATTTCAAAACCGGCATACCCTGTCAATGATTTCCGGCAGTTTTAAAATAGTTTCCCAGGGCGTACCCTGCATAAAATCGCTTGAAGAGATGATAACTCTGTTGCCGAAAGTGTCAAATATCTCCCGGATATGATCCTCTATGGCAGATAACCCTTTTTCCGGAACTGTATGGGTATTATCCAGCCAGCCGTAAAAAAGCAGTTTATCAGCATAGCGGCGGGCAAATTCATGCATATTATTACAGGTAGGCTGCATTGGGTGAATACCGTCAAAACCCATATCAATAAGCCGGTCTACTATATTATAAGGCAGCACACCGTCAGTATGAAAAAAAACTTTTTTGTTGTTTTTCTTGGCAATATCCACTAATCTTTGATTGTATTTAAAAACATATTTATCAAGAAAAGCAGGTGACGCCAACAGACTGGACTCAGTTGATATATCATCACCGATCACAATATAAGCAATATCTCTATGCGTAATATTATCAACTACGGTTTCCAGAACTCTGGTGCAGTTTTCCAGCAGTTTTTCAGTTTCTAACGGATTATCAATAACATCCAGGAAAAAACGATCATAGTGTCTGAATAAATCCATAGTATGCAAAACCGCGGGAAACATGGATATAACTGCATTGGTAGCACCATAAGCTGCAATAGCCTGGTCCAGATCCTCATACCAGACAGGATCAGCGGCATCCGGATAGGGATACTTGTCTACGTCATTCAAATCAGGTAAGACCGGTTTGTGCCGGTAAGAAATATTGTCGATTTTTTCATAT
>CAZFAK010000005.1:0-27416 GCA_964517045.1 uncultured Spirochaetia bacterium
ATACAGATGAAGAATTAAAAATTTATTATAAAGCTGCTGTCTGCGCGAATGTAGGAATGCTGCGCTTTGAAAAGATGATCAACCGTCCCAAAGTTCCCTCACCACAGGAAAAACAGGCCCTTAAAACCCATACCCTGCTTGGTTATAAAATAGTGGCTAAAAAAATGAAAATGGAGCAAAGCATAGCTGCCTGTACCTTAAATCACCATGAAGCAATTGACGGCAGTGGTTATCCGCGTAAACTCAAAGGCGATCAGATCTCTTTAATGACTAAAGTAGTTTCTATTTGCCTGGATTATGTAGAAACCATGCGCGGTGCGCCTTTTACCCAAAAACAATTACCTTATGCTGCTTTAAGGAAGATATGCGGCGGTGCCAAAAAAAAATATCATTCCGCTCTTATAAATTATCTGGTCAGGGAGTTGTCAATGTATCCGCTTGGCTCCGTAGTACAGTTAAAAGATATGTCAATGGGTGTGGTAATTGATGCCAACCCCAGGGTCCCGCTAAGGCCTACAGTGAAAGTAGTTATTAATGCCGACGGTGAAGTGCTTAAAGAAAATAAAATAATAAACATGGCTGAAGCAACCTCTGTTTTTATTCATGAAGTAATTGATGATAATGAACTTATTGAGCGTGTTTTTGAGAATTTGTGATGAATAAAAAAACTGTAGGAAAAAAATATGAAAACCTGGCGTGCAGCTACCTGCAGCAAAACGGCTATACTGTTTTAAAACAAAACTACCGTTACGGTAAAAAGGAGATCGATATAATAGCCAGCACAGGAAAGGTGCTGGTATTTGCTGAAATCAAATACCGCACCCGAAACCGGACATATAATGCTTTTAATGCTGTCAGCAAGCAGAAAATGAGAAATATAATTACATGTGCACGCGGTTTTATATCGCTTTATAAGGCTTACAGAGATTATTACAGCCGCTTTGATGTGCTGGTTGTTATAAAAAATAATAATACTGCCAGGGAGGTACACCATATAAAAAATGCTTTTTCTGTTTCAACTGTAAATTAGTATAATTCAACAGGCGAGTATGCCGGCCCCCAACAGGGAAGCATATCTGCTTGGGGTTACAAGGAGGTAACTTTCACAAAAGGAGTTGTGTTATGAAAATTGCAGTTGTTATTGATTACAAAAAAATTAATCAAATTAAACAGAAAATTGAAACGCAAAACTATATTGACAATGCAATAAGTCATTTGGCGTTTCAGTTAACTCTACTTTTTATTTAAGCTAACAGGCCCGTTTAAAAGCGGGCCTGCAGCTTAATTTGCATTTTTGGTAAATATATAGAATAATTCCATAAATTTTAATAGGAATTTAAATTATTCTTAACAGGTATAGATAATATGGCCAAGAAACCGGAAAAGCGAAAAACCGTTGTGATAGTAGATGATGAAGATGATGTGCGTCAGTTACTTAATGAGGCATTTAAAAAAGAAGGGTATAATGTATATCTTGCTGAAAACGGGTTAAAATTAATAGCTATCTTGCGTGCGGAAAAAGTTGACGCAGTTTTACTTGATATAAATCTGCCCTGGCTGTCAGGCTACCAGATTTGTAAATCTATTAAAAATGATCAGAAACTGGCCGGCACCAAGGTTATATATGTATCAGGTATGATAGTGGATGAGGAAGAGTGTTATTCTTCCGGGTGTGACGGAGTAATTAAAAAACCTTTTCGCATATCAGCCGTTATCGATGAGGTAAATAAAAAAGTAAAAGCCGGATAGCGTTATCCATTTTGTTACGTTATAATTTTTTTCTTATCCTTATTGCAGCCGGTTTTTTAAACAGCAGCGTCATACCGGCAGCTGCCGGCAAAGATGATCTCCAAAAAAAGCTCGTCTGTTTTTTTAATAAAAGCCGTTTTAATAGTGCGCTTGAGCTGCTTGATTCTTTTTATGCCGAGCGTAAAAAAGATCTCTTTTTTTATAAATATAAAAGTATTTTCTTTTCTTTTGAACTTTCCCGGGCATGGAAACAGAAAGAAGGTAATCTAAAACTGTTATTAATCGCTACCAGACTAAAAGATCATAATACGGAAATGATAAAACGCTATCCTGAGAACGGGAACGGCTATACCGGACTGGGTGAATATTATCTCTATATGCCCTGGTATCTTGGCGGCAGCATGGATAAAGCAGAAGAGTATTTAACCAAAGGCGCGAAGCTCAATCAGCAGCTTTATAATGAGTACCGCCTGTTGCTTTTATATTTAAACAAACTTAAAGCTTATGATAAAGCTGATAAAATTTTAAACAGTCTGGAGCAGAAAAAAGCAAGCCGGCTTTGTTTTTACGAAAAAAATTATTTTAAATGGATCACCTATCAACGCGGTGTATATTACTATTTTACCGGCAGCAAAAAAGCGGCCCGCCGTCAGATGATGATGCATAAAAATAAAGTAACCAATTCCTACTGGGCTTATTATTTTATCTGGAGGATTGACCGGGAAACCGGAGAGACAAACAGAAACGCCTATAACAAGGCTTATCAGCTTGCCGGTCTATACAGTGACCGTCAATTTATCAGCAGACTGGAAGATGAAGCTGATACAGACTGATGAGTCATCTGCGCAGGATCATAACCGGTGATAATTCATTCTCTGTTTATAACAGCATTTATGAGGAAGGCTGTCATTCTCTGACCGGGGCTGTTACAGAAGCGCGGGAAAAGTTTGTTAGACCGTTTTATCTTTATTTGCAAAGTCTGCCCCCGGTTTTATCCGTACTGGATATTTGTTTTGGTTTGGGTAATAACAGTTTTTCCTTTTTAAACTATTTTTATAATAAAGTCAGGCAGATCAATATAACCGCTTATGAGATTGATACGGACTTGCTCCGTTTTTTACCGGAAAACAAAAAATTTTATCCCCGATGGAAGGGAGTGATTGACTGCCTGGCCGGCCGCAGGTCATTTAAGGAGAAAGGCCTCAGCTTAAAACTGCTGCACAGGGATTTTACAGCTGATCTTTTAAACACTTCAGCAGCCGGAAAGTATCATTTCATAATGCATGATCCCTTTAGTCCGCTTAAATGTCCGGAACAATGGACGGCGGAACTGTTTAAAAAATATTACACTTTGTTAAGGCAGGGAGGAATGGTTACCACTTATGCCAGCGCCAAACCCGTACGCGCCGGTATGCTGGCAGCCGGGTTTGCCGTACGCTCTGTACCAAACCAGGCAAGCAGGAAAGAAGGCACTATGGCGGTAAAAGATAATAATTTTGCCACTGATCATGAGATTACAGACTTTTATAACAAAACTACGGCCCGTATCCCTTTTCGTCAACCGCCCGGCTGCAGCAGTGATATTATTAAGCGGCGCCGCTGTATAATTACAGCCTGGGAAAGGGAAAAAAAACAATTGGTGGAAGAGCGCGGCTTTCTTACTATTAAAAGATATTTGAAAAATAGCTAAGTATTAAAAACAATATTGTAACAGCGGTTTTATAATCATTTATTATTTTGCTGCAGACTGGTTTTGATCAGCTCAAGGTCATGCTTGCCGGTTAATTTGGGGTTGGGATGTTTAAGCATATATATTTTTATGGGTTTGCGGCTGGCTTTATAAACTTCAGCATCATCTGTAGGTATGTTTTTTTTTTTTACTGCTTTTTGGTAGTGTTTATAAAGGACTTTATAAGGAAAACATTGCGGGGTGGAAACAGCAGCCATAGCAGAGCGCCGGGGGTGGCCGGTAATATTAAAGGTGGTTTTATTAATTTTTTTAACTGTATCCGTAAGAGGCGTTGCGGGTACTACTGCTGTAGCTGCAGCCAGTTTAAGCAGATTACGGATGTCCGGGGCTGAAATAAGGGGCCGGGCAGCGTCATGTATCATAACCAGCTCAGTATCCTGATTTACTTTTTTCAGTCCTGCATAAACCGAACGGCAACGGGTTGTGCTGCCGCCGATTATTTTTATTTGCCGGTTATCAATCCGGTGTTTTTTCAGATATGCGCTGGAGAACAGCCGCCTGGTTTTTTCCATCTCTGCAGGCGGTACTATAAGAAGGTATTCGCTGACTGCTTTTATGCGGAAAAAAGTTTCCAGAGCATACAAAAACAGCGGTTTATCTTTGATTTTGAGAAACTGTTTTCTGGTTCGGCTTTTAAAACGGAGCCCTCTCCCTGCAGCGGCAAGGATTAGTGCGCATTTCATACTCAGGTCAGTTTACAGAAAACCATTTTACCGGATGAACTTTGTACATAGGAAGTTACCACAACAGGTTTGGTTTCGCCTATGTATTTTTCACCCTCTTCAATCACTACCATGGTATCGTCATCCATGTATCCTACGCCCTGGTTTTTATTATTGCCTTTTTTGGAGATATTTACTTTTAATTTGTCTCCGATGTTGTAGTTTGGTTTTAAAACAGTAGCAATAGAATTGATGTTTAATACTTTGATACCTTCTACCTGAGCTACTTTAAAAAGGTTGTAATCGGTAGTAATAATATTGCATTGGTTTTTGCGGGCGTAATGAAGCAGTTTGTTGTCTACACCTTTGAGAAAATCATAATCAACCGTGGGAATGTTTATGGATAATTTGTCAGATTCTTTCATTTTACGTAATATATCAAGACCGCGCCGGCCTTTTTTTCTTTTTTCATGATTGGAACTGTCGGAAATAAGCTGCATTTCCCGGACTACAAACTCGGGTATAATAAGTGATTCTGAAAGAAAGCCGGCTTCGCAGATGCCTTTTAGCCTGCCGTCAATAATAGCACTGGTATCCACTATGTAGGATTCTATGTTGCCGCTGCTTTCCTGCTCTTTTTTACGGAAAAAAGTAGCAGACTCTGCAATATTGAGACTGATATAGACCGCCATTAACAGGATAAAGATAAACAGTGAATTTTTTATTACCCGGACGGATCCCTCGGGAATAGCAAGCTCCATCTTAAAACCGGTAATCTGTAACAGCAGAAAAATAATAAACAACAGTAATGCCAGTAAAATAGAAGCTGTTAAAATTTTATAAAACTTTATTTTAACTATAACATAACGGTCAATAAACAGGAAAAGTCCTGTATAGACAGCAAACAAAACAAGCTGTTGCTGTAAAGGTGCGTCTGCCGGACTGGTATAGTAATGGTAACCGGCCAGCAAAAATAAAAGTAAAATATAGATAATTCTAAACATTTTTTTTCCTCATCTTTTTTTCAAATTTGGCTCCAAGTGAGTCAAGTTTACTGGAGATGAGGTTGTTTACTTCTTCTTCATCAGCTTTATCAGATATTGATATCTCTTTTACCAGCATATGATAGGCATTTTCATATTGTTTTCTTTCCATAACGGAAAGTGTTTTTATTTTATTTCTAATGAAAAGTTCTTTTATAACATTAGCCAGGTTTTTTATATCACCGGTTTTAAGCTTGTCAATATTTTCCTGGAAACGTACTTTCCAGTTATCTTCAATCTTTTTAGGATAAATAGTTAATTGTTTCAAAATACCGGCTATTTCTGATTTTTTAATAACTTTGCGAAGTCCCATTTTCTCAGCGTTTTCCAGAGGTACAGAGATTGACATGTCTGATTCTTTAAGTCTGACTTTAAGAAATTTCGCTTTTTTATTGTTGACCTTGGTGTCATAAGTACCTTCGACAGTGCCGACTCCGTGTAACGGGTAAACAACTTCATCTTTTTTTTTAAACTTTACTTTGGCCATTTTATATTGTAACATGATTGCCGTTATTAAACAATTTTATTACTCTAAATTAAGGTAGAAAACAGGGAAAAACAGGCTAAATGTTATAATTTAATGTCTTTTACGGCACTTTATAGTAAAATTATACGAAATTATGTTCAAATTGTTATTTAAATATGTTTTTGTTTTTACAGTGTTTATTTGCCTGCTGCCGGCCCGGGCGCAGAGTAAGTTAAAGACAGATATTTATAAAGAGTATACTGTATACCCTGTAAATGCTACCAACCGGCTGGCAGTAAAGATAACCATTCCTCCGGGTCATTATTTATACGCGTTTTCAGCAGCAAAGCCGCAGCAGGGTTTTGCTGATATTGCTCTGGTTACAGCCGGCGGCAGTGATTTTAAAGTTATCTCCCGTAAATACAGCCGCCCGGGTATTGTTACGGATTATAACGGTCAAAAGAAAAAAGTATATCAGCAGCATTTGGTAGTGGTTTTTCAGTTCTGCTGCAGCAGCGCTTCTGCAATTCCGGCAGCAGTAAAGATGAAATATGTTTTATGTGATGCTAAAAGCTGTACTGCTTTCAGACAAACCAGGAAAATAAATTTACGCTTTAGTGAGAAAAAGAGTCTGCCGCGGCAGTTTTTTCAGAAGCTGGTTGCTGCCAATACGTATACTACGGTTCCTCTCTCAGCAGCAAAGCAGGATGCCGGTATTGATTCAGAAGCTGCCGTACAGGATCCTGCCGGTTTCGGGGCAGTGACAAAAGAACTTTTTCAGGCTTTTTTAAAAACCGTAAAACCGGTTCCTTTTGCTGATAAACTGGAGACAGGCTCCTTTTTGTGGGCTTTGCTTTTCGGTTTTATAGCCGGTATTATTCTAAATATTACTCCCTGTGTTTTGCCTGTAATAAGTATTAAAGTTTTATCTATTTTAAAGCAGGCCGGAGAGAATAAAAAGACGGTAAAACTGCACGCTCTGGCATTTACAGCCGGTATGCTGGCGGTATTTATGCTGCTGGCTTTTTTAGCTGCTTATGCAGGCTATGCCTGGGGTGAGCTGTTTAAAGAGCCTTTTTTCCTGATTATCATGATTCTTTTGGTATTGCTGATGGCTCTGTCCCTGTTCGGTTTGGTGCAAGTTCCCTTTTTCTCTTTTGCAGTTGGTTCAGGTCAGAGCCGCAGCCCCTATTTTGCCTCTTTTAATAAAGGTATATTTGCCACATTGCTTGCAACGCCATGCAGCGGCCCGCTGCTGGGCGGAGTACTGGCCTGGGCTTTACTGCAGAAACCATGGATTATTTTTATTATCTTTATGTCTGCCGGTTTGGGTATGGCTGCTCCCTATCTGCTGCTGATGCTTAAGCCTGCCCTGCTTGGTAGAATACCCAGAGGCGGGAAGTGGATATACTTTCTGGAAAAGCTATTCGGTTTTATGCTGCTGGCCACAGCCTGGTATCTTTTTTATCTTATTAATTATATTTATTATCTGCCTTTACTTGCTTTTATTTTGGGAAGCGGATTTTTACTTTTTATATACAAAAATATTTCATATATAAAAAGCAGAATAACCAGGCTGGCAATTACCGTTTTTTTAGTTATACTGGCAGGCAGCGGTTTTTGGTTTAGTTTTGTTTATTATATAAACTTTAAAAAGACAGCGGCGGCAAATGCGGGTAACCGGGTATGGAAACCGTTTAGAGTTAACTCCTTTTTCAATGACCTGGAAAACGAAAGGAAAATTATTGTGAATTTTACGGCTGACTGGTGTCTTACCTGTAAGGCTGTAGCCGGGCGTGTGCTTTATGCTGATAAAGTACAGCAATATTTAAAACAAAATAATATAAGCTGCTATACAGTTGATCTGACCGGCAAAGATCCCTTCTTAACCTCATTTCAAAGAGCTCTTGATTCCCGCTCTATACCTTTTGTGGCCTGTTTCCGGCCCGGCAGTGCGGAGAGCCGCCGGGTATTGTATTTGCGTGATATTTTTACCAGAGCTACTTTTATGGATTTTGCAGCCGGCAGAGAAAACTGACCCCGGTTATTTTCAGTCAAAATTTACACCCAGTTTGCCAATACGCTTTTCTTTTTAAGCTGAAAAGCGTATAATTACAGATGAAGATGGAAAATAACCCGGAGTCAATGGTTAAAGAGCAACTTGGCAAAAGGGATATAACTGATAAGAGAGTACTTGCTGCTTTTCGTAAAGTAAAACGGGAGTTGTTTGTACCCCCTTCCTGTAAAAAAAATGCCTATGAAGACAGGCCTCTGCCGATTGGATGCGGTCAGACTATTTCCCAGCCCTATATTGTTGCTCTTACTACCCAGCTTCTGCAGCTTAAGGGGGGTGAAAAAATTCTGGAGATAGGCTCGGGTTGCGGGTACCAGAGCGCTATACTGGCAGAAATGGGGTGTACGGTTTACGGTTTGGAAATTGTTAAAAGCCTTTTAACAGCAACCCGCTCCCGGTTTCAGCATTTTAACTACAACAGGGTTTATTTTTATAACCGGGACGGTCATCATGGTCTGCCGGAATATGCTCCTTATGATTGTATTGCAGCCGGCTGCGCTCCGGCAAAGATTCCTTCCGCTCTGTTTAAACAGTTAAAAAACGGCGGCCGTATGGTAATGCCGGCCGGGGAGCATATACAATGGCTTTTTCTGGTAACCAAAAGCAATAACCGTATTTGGCAAAAAAAGGTTACGCCCGTATCTTTTGTGAGCATGCGGGGAGGCTGAAACAGAGACCGTCTCTCTTTATTATTTTACATTACAGTAATACGGCACCAGTTTTTTTAAGCAGCCGCTTTGAATATTTTTACCCGGCTGCCTTAGTGCAGTTATTTAAAAAATTTTTACTCAAAACGGTTTTTAGCTTTAGAAAAAGCTTCTTTAAGATCCTTAAAAGCGTTTTCCAGCCCGCCCTGCAGCTCTTTCCAGGCTTCTCCCCCGCTTTCCCGCAGATTTTTCAGCTTTTCCTGAGTGGCAGCGCGTTTATCTTTCAGTTTAGTCAGCTGCTGGCGGTATTCCTCTTTCAGACCCTCACTGGCACTTTTACTTTTCTCCTCAAGCTGATCAATTTTACCGTTAAGATCATCAAGACCGTTTTTTATTTTTTCCACAAATTCATCTCTGTTCATGTTTGTTCCTTATAAAAGCTGTAATAGTGTACTGTGTTTAATAAATTTCTGCAAATCTCCGCATGGTATTAAATATTAGGAGCGGATCTATGCAGGTCAATAAGATTAGTCTGATCAGTTTGTCCCGCCAGGTAATAAGCAAGGTTAAACCATTGTCCGGCTTTATCAAGGATAGCAGAGTCACTGGTAATAATGATATCTTTGCTTTGCTGCAGTATTTTATCAGGATTATTTACAGTCTCAGCCTCCCAGATCATACCTGCTCCGGCAGGCAGATTGCGGGTCATCTCTGCCAGGCGGCCGCTGTTGGATACAGGCTGATCAAAAAGCCATTTTACTGCTTTTACCTGCTGCCGGCGCAGATAGTCAGCAGCCATGTTTAAGGCCGGAGCAGTTTCCCGTACTTTTTTATAACTGCCGTGGATGCCTGCCAGATCCCGTAAACAGCTGTCTTGACAGTACAGCAGCACACCGTTACTGAGAGCAGTCTCCAGCGTTATAATAATATTAAAACCGTCAATTAATACTGTTTTGTTTTTTAAAAGGGCCGGAGAGATGCTTTTTGCCTGCCGTTTTGCTGCAGTGCTGGAATCAACCGCTGCCCTGGTTACAGCTTTACGCTCCCGGGCTGTAAGCTGGAAGCGGTTGCCGCTAAAGGTTACCGAGGCCTGTAGAGGATATCCTTTATTGAGAAATAAAATAACATCATTAAGAGAATTATGCAGTTTTTTTAAATGATCAGGCTGAAGCAGAATTTGATCAGCAGGATGCAGGCCTCGGTGTTTTCGGCCCATGTCTATTTTACCCGTATTAACAGCAATCCCATGTCATCTTCAATACCGTTGCCGGTCAGTGAGTAGCGTTCATCCCATATAGCGTATTGCCGCAGTTTATCATTATAATAATGTTCTTTGATAAAGGTTAAATTAAGTTTCCACATATTCTGTTCTTCAAGAATTTCAACAAAGTCTTTGATAAATCTGTGGATACCATACTCCTGTCCGTCTTTATTCTGGGCTTCGGTTACGCCGTCTGATGGTATGGCAATTATATCACCCGGCGCAAGTTCCTGTTCGATAACCGGAAACGAGTATTCGTTACGGCCGTCACTGGTATAAAAATCATATATGTTTTTATCAAGTACAAAGGGAAATCCGCTGTGGTCTATATTTTTTACAACTGCCGGAAGCTGGGTCCGGGCGTCTAGAGACTCGGTCTTGGTATACAAAATGACTTGGGTAATACGGTTGCGGTCAGAGTTGCATTTGAATATCAGGCAGTAGGGCATGCCCCGGTTGGAGAACTTAAAAAATAATTTTTGGTTTATCTCCCTGATCTGAAAAAAAAAGATAGGAATCAGGATAGACATCTTGGCCTGATAATCATTTCGCGGAATAATATCGGAGAGATTTTCTTTTAATATTTTTTTTACATTATAGGTAGAGAAAAAACGCTGTTGTGATTCTTTGATCAGTGTCTGAAAAGAGATATCAGGATGGTCCCGGTGCTTTTTGAGAACATATAGTATAGAGCGGTTAACATAATTTTTTACAATATTGGAACCGGTGCCATGGGAAATACTGTCACCCATCCAGCCGAAAAAACGGTTGTTAATAATATTGGTGGTGTAGGCAAAGTCGCCGGACATAAAACTGCGCGCTTTGCATAGATAGGAGATTTCCAGCGGAAAATTTGGCGGGATACAGCGTCTCATTTTCCGGACACTCCGTTTTTCCGTATAGCGTCTGTAAGCATGCTCATTGCGTTTGTACATTATCATCTCTTTGTCGCTTTCAATGAGCATTTTGTAAATATCAGGAAATTGTAATTTGAAATCCTGCAGACGTTTGTTTAGCTTTTGAGGACGGAGATAATGGGATTGCATATAATGATATTGTAATATGAAATTATATTTGTTTCAGAAAGAAAATTTTATTTTGTATCTGTAAAAAGCAGTACGCGGTGCGGATTTAATACCAGGCTGTCTTTTTTCATAGAGGGCAGACTCATGAAATTCAGATAAAGAATCTTTTCCATAGTTTGTTTAAAACCGTATAACGCACCGGCTTTGATATTAAGCTTTTGCGTAGTGATAACCTTAGCCGCCGGAAGATAGTAAAGAAGGTACTCTGTTTCAGCTCTTCCTTCAATGGAGGAAGGCATCCGGATGAAAATTGCCCAGCGCTGATCCGGGCTGGTGGAAATATGCTGCCAGACAGAACCGGGGTCATTAGTAAGTATCCGGTTGCCGCATTTGATAATGTTTTCCCCGGCATTAATAGTGATTTTTTCGTTAAAGGGGAAATTTACCGCAGTTATACAGGTATCTTTATAACGGCTGCCGGGATAGACAGCAGTAATGGTTAAGCATGCTATAACCCGTACAGAGTTTATCAAAGGCGTCTTTGACCTTTTAAAAATTTTTTTTACTTTCCGTTTAATTTGATCCAGACAGGAGGGTATGCTAAAGGTTTGTTTTTTCATTTCATCTTTAAAAAAGATTTTTTTTTTACCTTTTAAAGGGTAAAGCGTATACTCCAGTCCGGTTTGTATTGCCCGGCCGGAGCGGTTGACGCTGAGAAAAAATGTCAGCTGAGCTGTTTTAAGACGGCTGTTTTTAAGATATAGCTGTTTTGATTTGTGATAGCCGTTAAGAATACTGATCCGGTCAGCTGCATAGGGAAGCGAAAAATAAATTTTTTGGCGGCAGCCGTGTGTGTTTTTCTCTCCTTCACACCAGCACGTAGCAGAGTCATGGTCAAAAAGATTAGCCGGGTGATAGGGGCCGTACTCTAAGGGATTGCTGCTTTTTTTCAGCTCTGAGCCGGCGCAGCAGGCAACATTATAGCAGGTTGTTAATATTTTTACAGGATAAGTACTGCCGGCAGCCGGGAAATTAAGCAAAAAAAGCTGGAGATATATTATTTTAATATATTTTGCAAACATCAGTGTACTAATTATGACCAATATTGCTTTAAAAAGCAAGTAAAAGCAGTTGAAAAATTTGCTGCTGTAATATTTTATGACGCTATGGCTGCTTAAATTACTGGTTTTAAATTTATGGTTAGATAAATTATGCAGAAAAACAGCTATAACCTCCCGGGTTATTATAAATCCGGAATTTTTTTTAATTTTTTTTTTTTAAACAGTTGCAAAATCAGGAGAAATAGCTTATAATATATTTGAGACTGTGTCTCAATCTCAAATATGGAAGGATGCAATGAAACTGGCAGACCAGGTTGCTAATAATTTCCGTGAGTTCCTGAAAGGGAAAAAGTTGTTTTATACCAGACAAAGGAAACTGGTACTGGAGAAAATTCTTGCATTCAGGCCGCACTTTACTGCTGAGGAGCTTATACAGGCATTCTACCGGGATAAGATTAGTGTAAGCAGAGCCACGGTTTACCGTACTATTCTGCATATGGAGGATGCCGGTTTGATCCGCAAGATCGATCTTGATGATAATGTTTCCCGGTATGAGACAGTGGCCGGTCAAAAGCACCATGAGCATTTGATCTGCCGGGAATGCGGTAAAATGATTGATTTTACAGATGATAATCTTGAAAAAATAACAGCCAGGATTGCAGGCCGGCACAACATGTCGCTTTATAATCATTCGGTTGAGATATATGGTCTTTGCGCCCGGTGCAGAGCAAAGCAGGAGCGCGGCAGACAGGATGAATATTATGATAATTAATTTAACTGAACTTAAGGTCAATCAGCAGGGTATAATAGAATCGTTGCGCGGGGGGCGGGGAATGTACAAAAGGCTCAATGCTATGGGCATAAGGCCGGGTATGAATATAAAAAAAATAAGCGCCCAGTTTATGCGGGGACCGGTAGTGGTAAAGGCCGGAGAGGTGCAGCTGGCTCTGGGGTTTCGTATGGCGCGCAAGATCTATGTTAAAGTTAACGAGCAGGAACTATAATGGCTAAAGTACTTCTGATAGGTAATCCCAATGTAGGCAAGAGTGTGGTTTTTAACCGTTTGACCGGAGCAGAGGTTATGACCTCCAACTATGCCGGTACTACGGTAGAGTATACCAAAGGTCATGTAAAATACGGTGATGAGATTGTGGATATTATAGATATTCCGGGTATTTATTCCCTGGAATCATCCTGTAAAGCGGAAGAGATAGCTGTATCAATGATCAAGGAACACAGCAGTGATGAACTGGTTGTTATTAATATTATTGACGCAACCAAACTGGAAAGAAGTTTAAATTTAACTTTACAGCTCATCCGGCAAAAAGTGCCGCTGATACTGGCTTTGAATATGTGGGATGAGGCAGTCCATACCGGTATTAAAGTTAATATAAAAAAACTGGAGCAGATTTTAAAAGTACCGTGTGTAGCTACCTCTGCTGTGAAAGGGGAAGGCATAAAAGAGCTGGTAGAGAAAATGCCGCAGGCCGCTGTGTCTGATTATACAGTAAAAGATAAAGGCCTCTGGGAACAGATAGGGAGTATTGTAAACAGTGTACAGCATATTTACCGCCGTCACCACCGTTTTCTGGAGAGGCTAAGTGACCTTTCGGTTAATCCCTTACTGGGGTTACCTACCGCGGTAATGGTACTGGTGCTGATGTTTGCCGGAGTCCGGTTTGCCGGAGAAGGGATGATAAACTATCTGTTTGAACCTTTATTCACCAATTTTTGGTCTCCTTTGATGCAAGAGTTGTCTGTCTTGCTGGGTGGGGAGGGTGTTATCCATGATCTGCTGATAGGCACTCTGCTGGACGGCAGTATTGATTATGAACAGTCTTTCGGTATGCTTACTACCGGCCTTTATGTGCCGCTTGCTGCTGTTCTGCCTTATGTTATTGCTTTTTATCTGGTGATCTCCTTTCTCGAGGATTCCGGCTATCTGCCCCGGCTGGCGGTAATGGTGGATACACTGATGCACAAGGTGGGTATACACGGCCTCTCTATTATTCCCATGCTTTTGGGCCTGGGCTGTAATGTTCCCGGTACACTTGCCACCAGGGTAATGGAAACCAGGCGGCAGCGTTTTATAGCTATAACCCTGCTGGCCATAGCAGTGCCATGCATCTCCCTGCAGTCAATGATCGTGGCTTTGCTGGGAAAGTACGGCTATCAGCCTTTGTTTATTGTTTTTGGTACCCTGGTGCTGGTCTGGATCATACTGGGCCTGATATTAAACCGTTTTACCAGAGGTGAATCCCTGGAAATTTTTATGGAGATACCGCCGTACAGGATACCCTTTTTCCGCGGTATGTTTAAAAAATTATGGATAAGGATAAAATGGTTTTTAAAAGAGGCCATACCCTTTGTAATTCTGGGTGTTTTTATTGCCAATCTGCTTTATATGACCGGACTGATTGATTTTATCGGTATGGTCTTTAAGCCGGTAGTTAGCGGCATACTGGGCTTAGCCCCGGCTGCAGCAGGAGCTTTGTTACTGGGGTTTCTGCGCAAGGACATTGCGGTCGGTATGTTGATCCCGCTGCAGATGGAAACCGGGCAGCTGATCGTGGCAGCTATAGTGCTGTCCATGTATTTCCCCTGTATCGCTACCTTTTCCGTGATTGTTAAGGAACTTGGCATAAAAGATATGCTCAAAGCTGTATTTATAATGATAAGCGCCAGTCTGACGGTAGGGGGGCTGCTTAATCTGGTCTTGTAAAAATACAGTAACCGGAAAATTTAATTACCAGGCAGCAAGCCGGATTTTTTTCAGCAGCAGGTAGAGCCATATTATACACACTGTCAGCGTGCTTACTTCAGCTATAGGATAGGCAAACCAGAGCATATCCAGGCCGTAAGAGCGTCCCAGCCAATAAGCCAGGGGAAATACGAAAATAATTGAGCGCAGCAGGGTTATGATGAGACTGGACAGGCCGCGTCCAAATGCCTGCAGTATAACAATAGTAATGATAATAAAACCGGAAAAAATAAAAGCATAGCTGAGGCTGCGCAGAGCTGTTATACCGGTTTGTAAAACTGCTTTATCAGAATTGAACATTTTTACCAGTAAAGGTGCGCTGAACTGAAAAAAAATAAAAGCAAGCAGCGTAATAAGCGATCCGATAGTCAACCCGTACTGAATACTTTTTAAAGTTCTTTTTTTATTACCATGACCGTAATTAAAACCGCAGATGGGCATGATAGCCTGTCCCAGGCCAAAGACCGGCATAAAAGCAAAAGACTGCAGCCGGAAGAAAATGCCGAAAGCGGCAACTGCTGCCATGCCGTAAGCTACGAGTATTTTATTTATACCCATCAGCAGTACAGGATAGATAAGCTGCATCAGCATGGCTGGTAAGGCTACTTTATAAAGCGCTATAATGATTCCCGGTGAAAATCGGAATAAACTAAAAGTTAATTTTAATTCATTGCGGCCTTTAAAAAGTAATAGCAATACTACTATACCGCTGACTGATCTTGCTATTACTGTAGCAACAGCAGCTCCCTTGACCCCCATAGCCGGAAAAAAAGCCAGACCGTAGATAAAAAAGGGATCTAGTATAATGTTCAGCAAAGCGCCGGTAGTGATAATGATCATAGGAAGAAAAGTATTACCCTCTCCCCGTAAAATACTGCTGCCGAGCATGGGAATAAACATTGCGGTGGAACCGGCCATTATGATCCTGATATAGGGAGAACCGGTTTTAATAAGCAGTGCATTATCCGTGAATAAACTGTATAACTCTTCTGCTCCCAGAAAACCGGTCACACCTGCTGTCAGGCCGTAAACCAGGGCCAGCAGCAGTACGTGTTCTGCGGTATTAACCGCTTTTTTTTTACGGCCCCTGCCCAGCAAACGGGAGATCAGGGAGGTAGCGCCGGCGCCTGTACCAACTGCAGTACTGATGATCAGCATCTGCAGGGGGAAGGCCAGGGATAAAGCAGTAAGGGCTTCTTTACTGATTTGTCCGATGTAGATACAGTCTATTATATTATATAAAGACATAGTAGCCATGCCCAGCATAGGCGGAATCATCATTTTCAACAGGAGAGGGAGAAGAGGAGCCTTGCCCAGTTTGCCGGCTTTAACAAGTTGCTGCATGTATTTTAATTATAGCATCTAATAAAAATTTGGAGGAAAGCGAACCTGAAAGCAGCCCTAAATTTACCGCGGCCAGGCTTTTGTCTCTAAAATATATCTTTTTTTCCGGTTTTTTTTGGTAAACAAAAACGGATTAATGTAATGAAAAGCAGAAAAAATGGCATATTGATTTCAGAAAAAAAAATAAAATCAGTAATTTACGAGAGCGGTATACTATGCTATAATTTCAGGCTATAAAAATCAAGGAAAACAGAATGATAAAAAAAGCAGTCTTATTTATAAGCATTTTATTAACTTTACTAAACGGCCGGGTAAAACTCAAATTTGTTACTCTGGCGCCGAAAAGCAGCAGCTGGGGCAAGTGCCTTTCCGCTATCTCCGGCAAAGTTTACCGCCAGTCCCGGCGCCAGATCCGTATATATGTTATATACGGCGGCGGCGGTATGGATGAGGAGGAGATGGCCAAGGAGATAAAATACAAACGCATTGACGGCGGCGCTTTTACCGGTAATGGTCTGGGGTTTATCTGTCCTGAAGTGCGCGTACTGGAACTGCCCGGTATTTTCCAAAATTACGCAGAGGTGGATTATGTTTATGCCCGTATTCGGGATGAGCTGCAGCAGTACTTTCACGAAAACAACGCTTACCTGCTGAGTCTTAGTGAAACCGGCTGGGCTTATTTTTTTTCCAAACAGCATGTAAAAGATATAGATGATATCCGTAATACCAGGATGTGGCTTTGGGAGGGGGACAGACTGGCTTACAGTATTATGAAAAATTTTAAAATTAAGGCCAGGTCTATAAAATTTACAGAAGTTATTCCCTCTTTTCAAACCGGTATGATCGATGGTTTCTACTGTACGCCTACAGCTGCCATACAACTGCAGTGGTACAAGCAGGTAGAGTATATGCTCCGGCTTAAACTCTCTGATGTTACGGGCGGACTTGTTTTCTCCAAAAGCAGCTGGGATAATCTTTCCTCCTCCCAACAGAAACTGGTTACTGCGATTGCCCGCAAAGAGCTGGCAGCCTTGACTGAGGCCAACCGCAGGAGCGACCGGGAGTCCATAGCTTTGCTGAAACAAAACGGTATAAAAATTGTAGAGCCGCAGCAGGATATGACAGCATTCCGGCGTATGAGTGAAGCAGTAGCCCGGGACCTGCAGGGTACTCTCTTCCCTGCTTCTTTATACAATAAGTTAAAAAAACTTTTGCATACTTACAGGCAAAAACAGTAATTATAAACAGAACAGGACATTTAAATGCTGTGGCAAAGAAAACGGAAAAGAATACTGGAAAAAATGCAGATATGGGAAAAGCGTTTTACCACAGTATTACAGTATAATATTATATTATTTTTCTCTGCAGCGGTTTTACTTTATATTATAAATGTACTGCTGCGGCTTTTTTCCGAAAGCAGTTTTCCCTGGATCAGCCCTCTTATCAACTATTTATTTGTACTGGCAGCTTTGATGGGCGCTGCTTATGGGGTGCGCCGTAATGAAAATATTAAGATAGAAATCTTCAGTAAATTTTCAGCAACCAAATCATTGCGGGCTATATTATATCTGGTGGCAATTATAGCCTCTGTTTTTATCGTAGCGGTTTTTTTTATGGATTTTTTACGCTCAGTGCCCTGGCGGCCCCTTATTCATCAGGCTGAAACTATGAACAATGCGGGCCGGTGTATTGGTATTATCCTTTTAAATTCCCTGAGCGGTCTTTTTACCCTGGCTGAAAAAAGCGAATTTTTTATACCACGCTGGCTGCTTAATATCCCCTACATACTTTTTTTTCTGCTGACTGTATTTTATTACACTTTATTGTTTTTGCAGACTTTAAAAGCAAAGGATAAAAAAGATGAACTATAGGTCTTTACTGCGTAACTTTTTTATTCTGCTGGCCCTTTTTACGCTTATTTCTTTATTTGCCGGGTTTGCTACAGCAGTCGTAGTAACCCTGCTGACTATGGTTTTTCTCGGTTTGCCGCTTTATATTGTACTCTTTGGGGTGGCGGTAGCTCTTCTATGGGATACTAAAAATTTTACGCTGGCTTCAGTAGTTATTGATTTTCAGAAACTGGAATCACAGGACTTTATTGCCGCTATTCCCCTGTTTACGTTTGCCGGCTACCTGCTTTCCGCTTCCAAAAGCCCGGACCGTATCATACGTCTGTTTAAGGCTTTTATGTCCTATATTCCGGGTGCTGACGCAGCAATTGTTATCATTATCATGGCCTTTTTTACTGCTCTTACCGGAGCCAGCGGGGTAAGTATACTGGCTTTAGGCGGGCTGATGTATCCGCTGCTGCGTAAAAACAACAATACGGAAAAATTTAGTCTGGGTTTGATAACCTCATCCGGCAGTATCGGCTTGTTATTTGCGCCCGCTTTGCCCGTTATAATCTATGCCATAATTGTCTCCCAGAACATGACCGGTTCAGTGGATATACAAAAACTTTTTACAGCAGCACTGCTGCCGGCTTTTATTCTGGTAGGTGCGATGATCCTGTTTGCCAGTATTAAAAAAAAGGGGAAGAGAGGAGAAAAACAGAAATTTTCCGTCAGGGAAGCTGTCAAGGCTATTGTCAATGCCCGCTATGAGATACCGCTTCCTTTTATTATTTACGGCGGTATCTATTCAGGTTTTTTTACAGTAATGGATGCAGCCCTGGTCGTAGCTGTTTATGTCTTTTTAACAGAGTTTTTCTTTTACCGTGATCTGAAACTGAAAAAGGATTTTATCCGTAATGTAGCTGAAGCAATGAAACTGGCCGGCGGTATTTTTATTATTATGGCCTGTGCTTTTATTCTGACCAAATATATAAGCCTGAATCATATCCCGGAGATCATAATTACCAAACTCTCGCCCTATATAACCACCCGTTTTTCTTTTCTTATTTTTGTTAATCTGTTTCTGCTTGTTACCGGCTGTCTGCTGGATATTTTCTCCGCTATCATGATTGTACTTCCTATTCTGATTCCGGTAGTTGAACAATACGGTATTAACCCCTATCATTTTGCTATAATCTTTCTGGTCAACCTGGAGATCGGTTATCTGACGCCGCCGGTAGGTATGAATTTATTTATTGCCAGCTACCGTTTTAAAAAACGCATCACAATGCTTTACCGCTCAGCACTGCCCTTTTTGCTGTTAATGGTTGTGATACTGATCCTGATAACCTATGTACCCTGGCTGTCGGTTTTTACTCTGCCGGATCAGGCCCGGGCGGGTTCAGAGACCGGGGGCAGTGATTTCCATGCGCCGGCCCGGATAGAGAATGTAAAACTACTGGCTGTTTCCTCAACCAATGCTGTTATATCATTTAAAGCAGTCGGAGATGACGGCCGCCAGGGAAAAATAAGCGGCTACCGTATAGCGATCGGGCCTGAGCCGCAGTTTATGGATGCTGACTTTGAGTTTGAAGATCCCCTTACTTCCAATATTGTACGGCCCGGAGATAAACAGACTGTAGTGGTTAATAATCTGTTTCCCGGGGATACCTGTTATGTCTCTGTACGGGGTTTTGATGAGGCAGACAACTACGGTCTGATGTCCGAACCTCTGAAAATTGTAACTCCGGAGCAGTAAAGTTATATGCGGCTGCGTCTTTTACGGGAGGAGGAAAAAATTTTATGCCGCACTCCTGTACCGGTAAAACATGGATCTCTCAGCTCGGCAATGGGGGCTCATACCTCTAATGAAGCAGGTTCCAATATTGAATTTAATGAATACGCGCAGTATGTAGTCGGTGATGAACTTAAAAATATTGACTGGAAAGTAGCTGCCAAAAGCGAACGTTATTACATCAAAAAGTATCATGACGATAAAACCATCCGCGGTTATATTATGCTGGATCATTCCGCTTCCATGCTTTCCTTTACGCAAAACAGGAAAAAAAAAACTCCGGCTGATTACCGCCGTTTTCAGACAGCTGTATATGTTGCGTTTTATTTAAGTAATCTGTATTACCTTAATAAAGAGTCCCTGGGTTTTTTTTCTTTTGCTGATAAGAATACGCAGCAAATAGCTACTTCCAGTGCCGCAGCTACTTTTCAGCATATTAACAGCGCTTTAAGCGCGCTTAAAACAGAGAACGCGGTTACTGATTACCGCCGTTCTTTTGCTGATATGGCTGCTGCTCTAATCCCGGGTTCGGAAATATATATCATCTCTGATTTCTATTGCCGGCCGGAGCAGCTAAATGACGTACTTAAGCCTTTTTTTATAAAAAAAGTCAGTATTACTTTATTCAATATTATTGATGCGTCTGAACTGAACCTGGACCGTTTTTTAAAGGGAAATGATTATTATTTTATTGACCGGGAGACAAGGGACAGTATCTATTTTAACGCAGCTCTTTTTAAAAGCCGTTACAAGGAAACGGTTGTTAAACATCTTAATGCGCTTAAATCTTTTTGTCAGAGTAAAAGGATCAGGTATGTGCCGGTGGTTACCAGCAGACCTGTGTTTAAACAATTTTTGGGCATTGTACAGTGATTTTTTTATACCCCTACTTTTTATATTTTTTACCCCTGGGTCTGGTACCGCTTATCTGGCATCTGATAAATCTGCGTACCAGAAGAACCGTAATTGTGCCTTCCAACTTTTTTGTACAGCAGCTAAGACGGAATCAGCGCCGCCGTTTCTGGGTGTCAGACTGGCTGGAACTAATGCTGGAGATGTTATTTATATTTATGCTGATTTTTTTATTTTCCTCTCCGCGTACGCCGGCCCATGTAAAAAGCGGCGGCGACATTTATGTCTTTATAGATAATACCGCTTCAATATATGAAAAATATAATATTAATGCTGCAGAGGAATATAAGCAAAAAGTTTTTGCTTTGTATAACTCTCTTGAGCAAACACAGAGACTGTTTTTATTCAATGTGAATATGGTTAAAAATTCCAGTCAGCCGGTTATGATTGAAAACAAAAAAGAATTAAACCGTTTTTTTCAGGAGCAGCTTATATATAACACCGGGTTTCAGCTTAAAGAGCTGAAGGAGTATATTGATTTTAACAAAGCTTTGTTTTATGATCCTGATACAAGACTGATACTGCTCAGTGATTTTTCCAGGGAACTTTTTCAAAAAAAATTTTATATTAAAGGCAAAAAAATATATCTTTATGATAACCATTACCGGGAAAATTATATGGTAAATGTAAACTCCGGTTTTGCTAATAAGATTTTTTTTATAAATAATAACGTTCCGTTTAAAGCGCGGCTTTTGCACAAGGGAGTTTACTGTGAAAACCGTATTTCATTATTCAAAGGTAAAGACCGCGTTTTTATTAAAAGTTATGCAGTCAGTGATGACCGGGAAATAAATATTGATACCTCTTTGAAATTTAAAAAACCAGGCCTGCATATAATTACCATGGTAATTGAAAATGAAATACGGAGGACCAAATATTACTATCCGGTCTTTATCTCTGATCAGATAAATATAGCTTTTCTGCATAACAGGAAACCGGCTTACATACCCTTTTTCAAGGCTCTGCTGCAGGAGGATATAAAAAAGGGTAATATTTCTATTAAAAATAAAGACATTGATTTTGTGATCAGCAGCGGCAGTCCTCTTCCTGATAACCTCAGACCCGGGGAAGGAAAAAAAAATATAGTATTTTTATATCCGGATCAGGATATAAAAATTTTAAATGATACTCTTAATTATAAATACGGTATTCCGGTGCGGATAAAAAGCAGCGTTGATCAGGCCCGGACTTTTGTAAAAGCAGAGCAGTATTTTGACGGTGTTTACTCTATTTTTAACAGGGGTAAGAATCTGGAGCATATCTATGTTAAACGCTATTACCGTATACAAAACAGAACAGGGGACACTAATATGCAGACAGTTGTCCGGCTGGCCAATAATGATCCCTTTTTTATAAAAGGCAGGGATTTTATACTCTTTCCCTTTGATCCGGCTTTGGATAACTGCAATCTTTTTTTGACCGGTTCAGCCGTTTCGCTGATTCTGCAGATTTTTCTTGATATGCAGTGGCGGCAGCAACTATGGCCTGTTTCTCCGGCCCGGGCAGCTTATCAAAAAGGTATTTATCCTGCTATGCAAAATTATGCTGAACAATATCTTTTTCCTTATGGTGTCTATACTAACCGGCAACAGGTCTTTCTCTGTAACCCGGCTGCTGAAAAATATCTTCAGGATACTTTTGATGATTTTGCTTCCTTTTTTGCAGATTACAGCCTGTTGTCTGCTGCCGGTTTCTCCATGGGCACTGCGCCGGATGGCTGTTTTTTGAGTTATAATCTCTTTATTTTTCTGGTTTTACTTATTTTACTTGTCTTGCTGCTTTATATATTTATTAAAAAAGCCAAATATGCAGGTTATTAAAAACAGCTGATTTTGTTTTGTAATTGACTTTTTTCTCTACGGATACTATAATTTTCTAAAACTATTAGGACAGTAATTATGGCTAATTATCCTGAAAAATTCACAGCAAATACTATTGCTGATTATGTAGCAACGAAAAATGATCTGGCAAAAAAAGAAGCCAGAAAAATATTAGATGACTTCTTTGAGGTTATTGAAGCTGGCGCTTTATCCGGTAATAAAGTTCCGCTTGGCCCCTTTGGTAAGTTATCTGTTAAAATGAAACCGGCGCAGCCGGCCCGCCAGGGACGCAATCCTAAAACCGGGGAAACCATTCAGATACCGCCCAAGCCGGAGACTAAAGTTCCCAAGTTCAGTTTTGTAAAAGCTTTTAAAGAAAAATGCCGTAACAGCTAAAAAGCTGTTTTTTCCTTTTTTAATGTTTTACTTTTTAAGGCATTGGGAAATTTTATAAATTATATTTATAACTGATAATTTTTCATCAGCAGACAAGTATATAAACAACCCGGAACAGCAGCGTTGTTGTTTCTTAACTGGAGACAGGGCTTTTACTGAACATTTGACAGATGATGCAAATTTATTAAAAGAGACTGTTTCAGTACCGGTATAGCTTTTTATTGCAATATCAGCAGCTGTATTATAGAATACGGTTTTGATTTTATTAAACTGGAGGATGAGATGAAAGTATATTATGAAGATGATGCAGATCTGGGCAAACTGCAGGATAAAACTCTGGGAATCATAGGTTACGGTTCTCAGGGGCATGCCCAGGCGCAAAATCTTAAAGAGAGCGGTGTAAATGTTATTATCAGTGAGCTGCCTGATACGCCCAACTATAAAAAAGCCCGGGAAGACGGTTTTAATCCGGTAACTGCAGCAGAACTGGCGCAGAAAGCAGATATTATTCAGATACTGGCTCCGGACGAGATACAAAAAGATATTTATGAAAAATCCATTAAACCCTATCTGGGCCAGGGCAAAGCTCTGGTATTTTCGCATGGTTTTAATATCCATTATAAAAGAATAATACCTCCGGATGATGTGGATGTCTATATGGTTGCTCCCAAAGCACCGGGACATACAGTCCGGCGGGAGTATGTTAACGGTAACGGGGTGCCCGCTTTGATAGCGGTATTTAACAACGCTTCAGGCCAGGCCAAAGAGATGGCTTTGGCGCATGCCAAAGGTATTGGCAGTACCAAAGTAGGTGTTCTGGAAACAAGTTTCCGGGAGGAAACCGAGACTGATCTTTTCGGTGAACAGACAGTGCTGTGCGGCGGACTTACCAATCTGGTGCGGACCGGTTTTGAGACCCTGGTAGAGGCCGGTTATTCTCCGGAGATGGCCTATTTTGAGTGTCTGCACGAAGTTAAACTGATCGTGGATCTTATGTATGAAGGCGGTATTCAGAATATGCGTTACTCTATTTCCGATACAGCTGAGTATGGCGATTATGCAGTGGGAAAGGATATTATAACAGACAAAACCAGAAAAGCCATGCAAAAGGCGCTAAAGCGCATTCAAAACGGCAAGTTTGCCGCTGAATTTATCAAAGAATGTGAAAATGGTAAACCGAAAATGGCCAAGTGGCGCCAGGAGGGACAGGAACACCAGATAGAGCAGGTTGGCGCTAAACTCCGGGAAATGATGAAAACCCTTTTTAAAGATAAAATGGTTAAATAATTACCGGCGCGCATTTGCGCGTTAATTTATGACAGCTAAAAATATAACAACAAAGATGTCATCCATGGCTCTGATGACATCTTTGTCCCGCGTTTTCGGCCTGTTACGCACAGTGCTGTTTGCCGCGCTTTTCGGTACGACCCGGTTCGGGGATGCTTTTCTGTTTGTATACAAGTTTCCCAATCTTTTTCGTCGGTTTTTTGCCGAGGGTTCAATGTCTGCCGGTTTTATACCTGTTTTTTCCAAATTGCGCTATGCAGATGACCGGGAAAACAGTTTTGAGGCGCAGCAGTTTTTTAATAAAATATTTTCTTTAATTTTTTTAGTTACAACTTTGTTAAGTACCCTGGCAGCGGTTTTTTCACCATGGCTTATTAAGCTGGTCTATATTATGTCTGACAAAGTATCGCCTGATATAACAGCCCAGGCAGCACTCTTATTACGGCTGATGGTTCCCTATCTTGTGTTTGTATCACTGGCAGCAGTTGTACAGGGAGTATTAAATACTCATAATAATTTTACTATCCCGGCCGTGACCCCGGTTTTTTTTAATCTGGCAATTATTACAGCAGCTTTATTATTTTACTACCTGTTTCCGGACGGGGAAGCGAAGGAACTTAAAGCCTTTTTTCTGACCGGAGGTATAGTTGCCGGCGGTATTATACAGCTTATTTTACAGCTGCCCTGGTTTTTCCGGTTAGGCTACAGTATCCGTTTTACTGTTAAATTTAAAAACAAAGCAGTACTAAGCTATTTCAAGAGAATAATTCCGGTGGTTTTTTCTTCGGCAATCTACCAGTTAAATACGATTCCGGTGGATATTATCTCTATGAGTATCTCTGCCGGTGCTTTTTCCGCTTTGTTTTTTTCCCGGCGGCTGATGGAACTGCCGCTTGGTATAATTATTGTTTCCCTTTCCTCTGTAATACTGCCGCAGTTGTCGCGGGCCAAAGCAGCCGGCAGTAAATCTCAGAGTAAAACGATTCTCAGCCGCAGTATAGCTTTGCTTTTTATTCTTATATTACCGGTTGTTATCTATACTTTGGTATTTAAAAAAGAAATTGTATCCCTGCTGTTTTCTTTCGGTATATTCAGCCGGGCATCAGCCGCTTTAACCGCATCCTGTCTTAAATTTCATATTCTTACTGTAATAATGATAGGTTATATGAAAATTTTTCAGACTTTTTATTATGCGCATGATAATACCAGAACTCCGGCCCTCATAGCAGCTGCAACCTTGTTTGTCAATCTTGGTCTCAGTTATATTTTAGTAAAAATATACAATCTCGGTCCGGAAGGTATAGCCCTGGCCTCTTTGCTTAGTATGAGCCTGGCAGCCGTTATATATTATGTGTTTGTTATGGTTAATTTTAAAATGTTTATCTGGCGGGATAATTTGCTCATTTTGCTTAAAAGTTCACTGGCTTTGCTGATACCTGCCTGTCTGTTTATAGTAATCAGGGAGAACTTGCAGTTTTCTGTTTTAAGTAATTTCCGGTCTGTTTCCGCTCTCTGGGAGGCCAAGGAAAAGTATTTCTGGCAGCTTGGCAGCAGTTTTATGATAATTTTACTTGTTTATTTTCCCATCCTGCGCCTGCTGGGCGTAAAAGAATTTAATATTTGGGGGAAACTGTACGCAAAAGGGAGAGGCTATTTTAAAGGGTAGTCCTGCTCTACTGTATAGACAGGACCTTCAGGCAGCAGTTCGCTGCTGTAAAGATGAAAAGTATTTACCGGAAAAGGCTGGGAGGATACCGAGCCGTTTAGATGAAGGAAAGTTTTAAGTTCGTTTTTATTTATATTTTTTAGTCTGGCAATGGTAATATGGGGGATAAATCTTTTTTCCCTGGGTTCTATTTTTATGTCGGAGAGAGTTTTGTCTATCTTTTCCCGTAAAGCGGTTAATTGTTGGTTGGGTTTGATACCGAGCCAGAGCACTTTGGGTTCACTGCCGGGCGGGAAAATACCCGTACCGCTGAGCTGAAGCTGCATAGAGGTGCCGTTGACTTTATTGAGCGCTGAGATAATCTCCTGATGTACGCTATTATTTACCTCTCCCATAAAGCGGAGGGTAAGATGCAGATTTTTGCGCGTTGTCCACTGGGCACCGTTTAAATCAGTGTACATATCCGTAATATAGTCGCAAATCTCCTCAGGAAGAGAAATACCAATAAAAGATCGTATCATATACGCATGTTAGCATGAATCCGGATAATTTTAAAATTTTAATCAGGGGGAGCAGATAAACCTATTTGGGCCGGCTTTGGCTTCAAACATATTGTGTAAAGCAGGACTTAAGAAGGAAGTTGATCTGCGTAATATGCAGGAGTAAGTATACAGTGGCTATTACTATATTTTCTTCGGCGCCTAACGCCCTTGAAAAGCGGCTACCGCTGCTCCGGAGAGCTTTGCCCTAAAACAAACATTTAAGGAGGCGTTTATGCCTGAATAAAAAAGCGTCCGTTCGTGACAGTTTGATAAGGAGGCTTACTATTAAAGCTTTCTGTACGGTTTTTTGCTAATAAGATGCCAGTCTGCAGCTTCTTCCGGTTCTGTTTTAAGCGACCTGAACGCAGTCTAAAAGTATTTTCCAACTCATTTTTATTAAATTGCATTAATATAACATATAATAAGTGTTATTATTACTATGTATAATCGGTATATTGATACATGTCAAGAAATAAAATAATATAGCAAGGTAAACTAATCAGGCCTGTCAGCTATTATGCTCAGTTTTACTTAAGGAGCATATACCCCAGGTTGGCCGGCTGATCCAGACTGGCTTCATTTTTGGACCAGGGCCAGAAAAATTCCCGTTTAAACTTTTTACCATGTGCTGTTCCGGTCAGAGCCGCATTCAGATAAGTACCTGGTTTCCCCTGATATTTTTTAATCTCTGCAGCCGGGATAAATATTTCCATCAGGTATCCGTTATCGGTACGGGTGCTGGCTCCGCTTACCTCCTGGATATCATATCTTGTTTTAGTTAACTCTTTGCCCCTTTTCCACTGGCCGCAATACACATCGCCTTTTTCAGGCCGGGGTACAAACCAGAACTGGTGATCACCAGCTTCCCATTTGCGGTCACTGCGGTCATCCAGGGTGCTGATGAAAAGTTCCAGGCAGTCACCGCTCCAGAAGCTGCGCGGATCATCATTTTTAACGAGAGAGTTACTGACTACGACAGCCAGATATATCCCCTCTTTCCGCCACCCCATATACAGCGCGCTTTCGGACAGGTAGGAGCTGTTTCCCACGATCCAGGCCGGCAGCCGGAGTGCCTTTTCCTGTTCATCAAGCTTTCCGTCCAGGCTGTATGCATCGGCCCTGGGCAGTTCGTAAAGCGGAGGGATAAGCATGGCTTTTGCCTGCCGGTTGTCTGCAGAGCGGAATACAACCTGCGCTTTTTCATTATGCTGCCAGTTCCGGTTCCAGACAAGCGCCAGGTTGGTCTGCCAGTTTTTTTCCGGCTTCAAAATTATACTGACTGTTTCTGTCAAATCGCTTTTCCAGGCGGCAGGCAGTCCGAGT
>CAZFAK010000006.1:0-25603 GCA_964517045.1 uncultured Spirochaetia bacterium
TCATGCGGATTTTCAAAGGAGGGAACCAGTTTGTCAATAATCATAATCAGCAGCATGCCTGTAAAAAAAGCAAGTACGGACATGAAATAGCCCTTTTCCGCTCCCATATGCCCGGTCATTGCTTCCCGGGCTTTACTGAATATCTCAATGAACGATACATAGATCATTACACCCGCGGAAAACCCCAGGGCACCGGCCAGGAATTTGGTATTGCTGCGTTTACTGAAAAAAGCCAGCGCGCTGCCAATACCGGTGGAGAGACCGGCAAAAAGGGTTAATGCCAGCGCAATTATCAGGTCCATACGGAAAAGAAAGTATGCTTATTCTTCAACCGGTGGTGTAAATTTACGTGCGCCCAGTTCTTTATCCAGCATTAACAAGGCCTGTCCATTATTACTGACAAGTTTCAGGCGGTTAACCAGGCTGTCAAAGGTTTCTTCCTCTTCATCCTGTTCTGTGACATACCACTGCAGAAACGTGCGGGCCGAGTGGTCGTTTTCTTTTATAGCCAGGTCCATAAGATTATTTATGGACTTGGTAATAAACTCTTCATGCTGGAGAGCAGCAGTGAAGGCTTCCTCTATAGAATTAAAATCCACCCGGGGTTCGTCAATAGCTTTTAATATAACCCGGCCGCGCCGGCTGTTAAGATAGTTTATTATTTTCATAGCATGAAAATGTTCTTCCTGACCCTGCACAACAAAAAAATTTTCCATGCCGGGAAAGTTCATGGATGAACAGTACATTGCTATGGATAGGTATAAATACTCGGAAAAAAGTTCCCGGTTTATCTGGGCATTGAGTTCATTTTCCAGTTTTTCATTTATCATGGTGTTTCTCCTGTTTTGGCTGTTATAGTTTTTTTTATTTTCTCAAGTTCATCCTGATCAGGGATAAACCTGGTTTTGATTTTGTCGGCAAATATCGTAAAGCCGCACTCTTTTAAAACATTTTCCACCAGGTCAGCACTTTGTCCTCCCCAACCGTAGGAGCCGAAAGCCACTGCCCTGCGGTTACGGGGAGCAAGGCCGCGCATGTAAGTTAAAAAAGCAGCAACAGAGGGCAGCATGTTATTATTTAAAGTTGGCGAACCTACAGCAATATAGGCAGCAGTGAGCAGTTCGGTCATAATATCGGAAATGTGGTTGGTCTGAAGATTGAATACTTGTGTTTTTATACCTTGTGCGGCAAAAGCAACTTCAATCACTGCAGCCAGTTTGGCAGTAGAATGCCACATGGTATCGTAGATTATACATGCCTTGGCATCAGTTTGATTAGCTGACCATTTTTGATAAGCAGCTTTAACCGTATCAATATGTTGCCGCCAGATAATACCATGGCTGGGCGCAATAGTCTCTATGGAGAGACTCTCTACCGCCTGCAGCGCTTTTTGTACCTGTTTACTGTAGGGAAGTACAATATTGGCATAGTATTTGGTTGCTTCCCGCATGATAAAGGGCAGGGGGTATTCGCTGTCAAATCTTTCCGTTGTCGCAAGGTGTTGTCCAAAAGCGTCATTGGAAAAAAGAATCTTTTTTTCCGGCATATAACTTACCATATTATCCGGCCAGTGAATCATAGGGGTCTGGATAAACTGCAGACTGGTTTTACCAAGGTTAAGCCGGTCTCCGCTTTTTACCTTGTGAAAGCGCCAATCCTGTTTGAAATGGCGCCTGAGTCCTTTTTCCCCATGCGGATTACTGGTAACAATCTCTGCCCGGGGCGCCAGGCCGGTAAGGGCAGGTAAACCGCCGGAGTGGTCCATCTCCACATGATTGGAGACAATATATCTGATCTGGGCCGGATCAGTAATCTGTTTGATATTATCAATCAATGCAGGAGTAAAAGGTGCTTTTACTGTATCAATCAGGGTTATATTTTCATCAAGGATAAGGTAGGCATTGTAGCTGGAACCATGGGGAGTGGAATAACCATGAAAGGTCCGCAGATCCCGGTCAATGACTCCAACCCAGTAGATATTATCAGCAACCTTAACCGGCTTCATCAGTCAATAGCTTCAAACTCTTCCTGGCCTGCGCCGCAGTCAGGACATACCCAGTCATCAGGCAGGTCCGCAAAGGCAGTTCCCGGAGCTACATCATTATCCGGATCGCCTTTTTGGGGATCATATATATAATCACATACTGTACATTTATATTTTTTCATAAGTTCTCCTTAATAGCAATTTTAATACGTTTCTTTCCAGAGAGCAAAATGAGACCGGGAATGGTCGCAGACCGGACACACTTCCGGTGCTTCTTCGGATTCTAAAATGTGACCGCAGTTAAGGCATATCCATAATACTTTATTATCCTTTTTAAATACGGTTTTATCAGCAACATTTTGGTGCAGTTTACGGTAGCGCTGTTCATGCCGTTTTTCTACCATGGCTACCTTACGAAAGGTCTGGGCGATCTCCGGAAAACCTTCTTTTTGCGCTGTTTCGGTAAAAGCAGGATAAAGCTGTGACCATTCTTCCTTTTCACCTTCTGCTGCATAAGCGAGATTCTGCAGAGTGTTGCCGAAAGCGGCCGGATAAGCAGCGGTTATTTCTATTGTCTCTTCATTAAGGCCGTTTTTATACAAATGCTTGTAAAATAATTTGGCGTGTTCTTTTTCGTTGGCGGCGGTTTCGGCAAAAATTTCAGATATCTGCCGGTACCCCTCTTTGCGGGCAGCAGAAGCATAGTAGGTATAGCGGTTGCGCGCCTGTGATTCACCGGCAAATGCTTTCATTAGATTGGCAGCGGTTTGGGTGCCTTTTAGTTTGCTCATTATCATACCTCCTGTTATTTTATAACTGTGCTTTTTTGGCAGTTAATTTACTTACATGGGTTCTTTCTTCATTAATAATTTTTTCAATTAAAGGAGCGTATTGCTTGTCCACCATATTTTTCATCTCCTGATAATAAAGGATAGAATCAAACTCACGGTCCAAAGCAAAATCAAGACATGTCTGTGCTCCTTTAAGCTGGCGGGCCAGGTCTATGAATTTGTCCTGCGGAAATATTTTATGGTCAGCATAAGCCCGCAGATAGGTAAAATACTCTTCCGGATAACTTTCCAGCGGTTCATATTTTTCAATTTGAGAGAGCATATCATTGAATGTTTTTTTGTGATCAGCCTCATCATCAGCCAGCTCCAGAAAAAGCTCCTTCAGAGCCGCATTATCCGTACTCTTGGCTTTTGCGCGGTAAAATTGCTCGCCGTTTTCTTCTATGCGCACAGCAAACTGGTATATCTCAGCCGGGTTAAAAATACTCATGGTTAGCTGTTGTAGGGTTCAGGCCTGCCAAAGACCATGCAGGTTGCAAAAAGCGCGCGCTGTGATATTATCATTATCAGGTATCATAAATTCTGCGCTGGCCTCGCTGTCACCCTCTTTAAAATTGTGACGGTAAACTTTAGCGCCTGCTATAACTTCAATACAGAGAATATAATGTTCATTGGTCATCGGATGCGGGGCCTCGCCTATACGGACAGTAACTTTATTGCCCTCTCTTGTAATAACCGGTACATGTTTTTCCCTGGCTGCGTCTTTGGTGTTTGCTTCAAGCTCGGTCATGTTTTCACCGCAGCAGGATATGTCGGGTTTGCCATTCCATAAAGACTCGACCACATTGCCGCAGTGCCGGCAGAAATATATTTTATTTTTTTTTATCATTAGAACCTCCAGGACTAAATTAGAATAATTCTAATTTAATATAATTTTTAAAAAATGTCAATACTTGTAACAAATTTTTTGAAAAAACTTTGTATTTCATAGTAATATACAATAATTATTTACAGGTAATTATAATATTAAAAGGAATTTTTATGTCACTTTTATCAGAGATTGTTAATATAGCCATTCTTAAGGAAAAGGAGGCTGTTAAGCTTTACCAAAAATTATATAATGAAGCAAAAGCGGCAGAGGTAAAACAGTTGGCTGCCAGCCTGCAAAAAATGGAAGAGGAGCATATAAACCGGCTGACTTATTTTCTGCAAAATAATGAATTTAAAAATCTGCATATGCAGGGCGGGGAACTGGAAAAAATTAAAAATAATTATACTGAAAACGAAAAGAGTAAAGAGGATAAAGTACAGGATATGATAAAAAAGGCTATTTCTGAAGAGGATAAAGCAGCTGTTTTTTATGAAAATATTGCCGCAACGTTCAGCAGTTATAAAGCTGCGCAGAGTCTTTTTTCCAGGCTGGCTGCTGAAGAACGGGAACATAAAGCCATGTTTGAACAGTTACTGGCCTGATTTAACAGATAATTTGCAACACCAGGCCGCTGCATATACTGAGCATTATGCAGGTCAGGGCTTTTTTATATTTTTTTAAAGCTTGCAGATTATTAACGCCGGCTTTTTTATTTAGAGTAAACATTTTAAAGGTCAGACCGGCCGGTATAATAACTCCGGCCAGCAGATATATCAGACCCAAATCGGTATAAAAAATCAAAACCGTGTTGTAACAAACCAAAATACTTAGTAAAAGTAAAATTATATTTTTAGTTGTCTGTTCTCCGCATAAGACAGCTATGGTTTTTTTGCCGGTTAATTTGTCAGCAGGCCGGTGCTTGAGACCGCTGGCCAGGGCATTGGCAGCTGCTGTCATTATGACAGGTATAATTATAAAATCATTCAGGGCAAAATTTCCTGTATAAAAATAGTAACCGGTAACCGGCAGGAGGAAACCTACACCGGTCGTTTCCAGTAATTCGCCCAAACCGCGGTAGTTAAGTTTCAGGGGCGGGAAACTATAAAATAAAAAACAGCAGAGAGACAAACCGGTTATAAACAGCGCCCGGGCACGCTGCACGTAAATCTGCATAAAAAAGCTTATGCCGGCAAGGAGTACAGCGGCAGACATGCCCAGTATAAGTATAAGGCCGGGAGAGACTGTTTTCATTACCAGTACACGGCGGTCCAGCAGATGAGGATAGTTTTGATAATGAATCAGGTCAGCATCCCTGTCCGCATAATCATTAAGCAGTACAATAAAAAGCTGGATAAGCCATGCGTAAAGCAAAGTCAAAGTGATTATATCCCAGTGTAAAACAGAGCTGTTACCATAACCCATAGCCATACCGGTCAGTAAAGGGGGTAAAATACGTAAAAGCGAGGGAAATTTAAAAGCGGGAGTTATTTTTTTTAACAAACCGTATCCTTGTTTTGTTATGAAAAAATTAAAGTAATTTTTGTAGTTTTTGCAGACTTTGCTGCGGGTTTTTGCTTTGTACTGTAACCCATTGTTTAAGTTTTGTCAGCGCACTGCCCTTTTGCACAGCTGCAGCAGCTTTTTGCAGACCGGAGTTAATGCTCTCGCTTCGGCCGCTAATATAAATTACAGCGGCTGCATTAAGGCAGACAATGGCCCGGGCAGCACCGTTTGTTTTTCCGGTAAGTATAGCGAGCATTTTTTCAGCATTCTCTTTAATGTTTTTACCCGCGCTTATAGGTGCAAAACCGCACCGTTTGAGGCCAAACTGTTCCGGAGTCAGGTTATAGCTGGTAACTGTACCGTCAGTTTTAAGCTCCCGGACAACTGTTTCGTTCATGAGAGATATTTCATCTATGCCTTTATCCGGCTCAGGGCCTTTGCCGTAAAAAACCAGGGCCCTCTTAAAACCGATCTCTTGCAGAGTGGCCGTGACCGCAGGTATCAGCTGTTCTGCGTAAACACCGCGTACTGCATACCGCGGTGCAGCCGGATTAGCCAGGGATCCGGCAATGTTTAAAGTAGTTCCGAACTGAATCTGGGAGAGTATTCTTCCCAGCGCCCGGGGGTGTACCCGGGAACTCATTCCATTAAAAATACCGATACCGGTCTCCCGGATACTTTTTTGAACCAGGCTTACGTCACTGTCAACCTCAATGCCAAGATATTCCAGCGTGTCCACAGTTCCGAAATCAGAGGTTAATTTACGCGCTCCGTGTCTGGCTATTTTACAGCCGCAGGCAGCAGCAATAACAGCAGCAGTAGTGGATATATTAAAGGTTTTTAAATTATCCATACCGGTGCCGCAGTTATCTACTAATATTTCATACGGTTCTGTCTGTATTTTATTGGTATCCAGTTCATAAATTGCCTGCCAGCTTGCTGCTATCTCGGCTGCTGTTTCCCCCTTGGCGCTGAGGGCGGCCAGAAAAGCGCCCTGCTGCAGGTCAGGCTGCTGTTCTGTAATAATCTGCTGCCAGCAGAAACGGGCCTCATCTGCGGTCAGGTCCCTTTTGCGGATAAGTTTCATTACCAGGGCGCCGAAGCGATGCAGGTTAGCTCTACTTGTCATGATACTTATTTTATTAAAAACTTATAGTTATCCCAGATAAAGATGAATAGCCAGATGGATAGAACCTGCTATAAGAGCGCAGATGCCGCATATTTTGTGCAGTTTATAGCGCAGCCGGCTTCTTTTTTTGATCAGCCCCAGGATAACGGTCAGACCCAGCAAGGTGTATGCAGTTATGCCCATGGGAATCATAAGCGGGTATAAAATATCAAATAGATCCATTGGTATATCCTCCTATAATGTAATTTTTATTTTAGTGCGTACTTTATGTTTGGATCTGAAGTTGTCCCGGTCACCATAAGCCAGTAATACGGTTGTCTCCCGGCCCGGTTTAAGCACAGCATCATATTCATCCTGGTTACGCAGGGGAATTTTACAGGAAAGGGTAGTTGTCCCGTCCTGTTGCCGGCCCCGGGGATCAAGTATGTCATCTGTACCGCCCAGTTCAGTATCCGGCTCATGACTGATGTAGCGGCTGCCGTAATGATCCTTAATAACTACTTTGCCGTCACTAATATAACCGATAATAAAATCCGCATCTTTCATCATTTTTTTCGGTTCAAACCCTACAGCTACCCAGCCGGTGGTAGGGGCGCTTATTTTCAGTTTAAGGTAATTGCTTTGAATCTGCCATTCCAGGGTTATGCCGGCATTGGTTATTTTTTGTATAGTATTGCTTGGGGCAGCGTTAAGCATGGCAGTAAATAGTAAACAGAGTATAAACAATATTTTTATATTTTTCATCTTTTCTCCTTAGTATTAAAGTCTTTTTTAAGTCTCTTTCAGTACTATTTTACTATCAATTTTATTTATATGCTTAAGTACCGGTATGGTTGTCAGGAACAGCAGAGTTATGGTTACACTATAAAACATTATATAAACTGTTACCGGCAGGTGCAGATTGATCCGGAACAGCCCGCTGGAAAACTGCTGCATTATATGCCGCGCCAGTATACTGCCCAGCAGCAGACCTGTTAAAGCACTCAGGGAGCCGGTTATCAGGTGTTCTACTGCTATGATCCGGAAAAAAACAGCTGTATTGGCGCCGAGGGCTTTTAAAACAGCAAACTCTTTTTTCCTTTCAATAGTGTTGATCGTAACTGTATTAAGGAAAATAAGTAAACCGGTGAACATGCTGATAAACAGGAAAATATAGATAAAGGGGGTAAGGTCGCGGATGATTTTTTTCAGATTAGAGGCAGCTGTTTTTTTTTTAATAATTTTCTGTATACTCTGCATATTGTTTAGTTTCCGGTTAAAGCCCTGCATGTAGAGACCGCTGACCGGCCGGCCGCTAAAGGCTTTTTTAAGGTAGGAAATATCCGTAAACAGGGCACCTTCCATAATATCAGCATAGATACCGGTTACGACAAAGGATAATTTTTTATTATTTTCTATTTTGACGGTTAGTTTACTGCCGTTGGTTAAATTGAGCTTTCGGGCCAGCCTGCTGGTGATAAGCAGGGGGTTACGGCCTTTAAATTTAGCACATCCGGTTAGGTTGGGAAAACAGATCAAACGGTTATTAGTGTTAATACCTACTATTTTATGGTAAAGGTTACGGGCTTGGCCCCAGGTAATTAAAAGGGGTTCTGTATTTTTGATGTTATTATAATTAGCTATCTTTTTTATCAGAGACTGCGGAGTTTTTTGGCGGAAGTGAATCAGATAATCCCATTTTTCTCTGGCAAATTTGGCATCTACTGTATACTTAATGGAGATAAAGAGGATATAGAGAGCAAATGCAGCGATCAGAGCAGAAGCAATACCGCTTACGGTTAATATAAATCTGACTTTATTGCGTAAAACATTTCTGACGGCAATTTTAAGCGGCAAATACAGAAAATCAGTAAAAAATTTGGTAGTAGAGTCTGGCACAGGAGCTGGTGCGGAATGCTGTTTGCTCCGGGGCAGGAGCCAGCCGTAGGTGAAGATCGTGTAAACCAGACCCAGACAGCATGCCGCCAGCAGGGCTGTTAGAAAGATAAAAGGCTGAAGAATAGTGCTGACAGGTATGGTAAAAGTAAGGCTGTAGTAATAATCAATAAATTTCGCTAATAAAAAACCGAAAACTGTACCGGGCAGACTGCCGCATATTATAATCACAGTGATAAAGAAAAAATAATACAGACCCAGTTGTTGTCTGGAAACGCCCAGGGCAAGAAGAATATTATTTTCTTTTTGCTGATGTTTGATAATACGGCCCAGGGTCATAAACAAAGTAAGGCTGACTATAATAAGCGAAATTATAATCAGTATTTTACTTAGCTGGTTAAAACTCTGCAGATCCTTTTTTATGGCCCAGTAACTCCACATCTCTTCTTTGGGTTCGATCTGGTAAGCGATCTTTTTAATAAATTCCTCTTTTCTCAGCTGTTTGCAGGTTTGCGCAGGCCGGCCGGATGTGAGTACTATATTGTTAACCATACTGTCAAGGCCGCTAAGCTGCTGGAGCTGCCGGAGGGGTAAGAAAAAAATCCCCCAGCTCCCCGGAGCAGGAAAGTAATCATGCGGGTCGCCTGTATACCAGAGGTATTCGGGCGAGACGGCTATACCGCATACTGTAAAATGAGCGTTCTTGGAGCCTACTGTAAGTTTTAACTTTTGTCCTGTTTTAATTTTATGGAAATCGGCAAATTTTTTTTCAACAATAATTTGCCTGGAAGAATTAGAGTCAAAATAACGGCCGGCTGTTATTTTAAGATCATTTACGGCCGGACGGTTGGAACAGGCAATACCGACAGTTATAGCTGTGAACTGCTTGTTCAGGTCTACACTGCTTTCCAGTTGCAGCCTGGTTTCGATATTGCTGATATGATATTTGTGCCGGTTAAAACCGTTAATATAGCGGCGGGGAAAGGGCCGGCAGCGGATGCGGATATCGGAAAGGTTAAGTTTCCGGTATAGTTTTGAATAGGTATTATTAAGGTCTAAAGCAGACTGGGTCAGGCCGCTGTAGATACCAACACCGCACATTATCAGTATAATTAATAAAAAGGTTTGCTTGCGGTATCTTAACAGGTCACGGACAAGTTTACGGTTTAGTTTTTTCATTGGACAGTGCTGATAATGCCGTTTTCAATGCGCAGAACTCTGGGCGCCAGGTGGTTATAATGTTCATCATTGGTGGCAATAACCGTAGTTATGCCGTTTTCGCGGTTTAGTTCATGAAACAGGGACATAATACGGTCAGCAGCCTGACGGTCCAGGTTGCCCGTAGGTTCATCTCCCAGTAAAAGAGCCGGATCCTTGATCAGTCCTCTTGCTATGGCAATGCGCTGCTGCTGCCCTCCGGAAAGCTGGCCGGGAAACATATGCGCTTTATGTTGCAGATTTATTTTATGCAAAAGCTCCCATGCTCTTTTTTTACACAGGCAGCGGTATTTTATTTCAGCAGCCAGTTCTATATTTTCCAGGGCGGTCAGGGTAGGTAAAAGATTGTGAAACTGGTAAATATAGCCGGTATAATCCCGTTTATAAGCTGTCAGTTCTCCGGGCTTAAGTTGCTGCAGGTCTTTATGGTCAACTATAACCTGGCCGCTGTCAGCAAAGTCCATACCGGCCAGTAAATTTAAAAAAGTCGTCTTGCCGGAGCCGCTGGGGCCCAGCAGCAGGATGAACTCCCCCTTGGCTATTTCCAGGTTGACTTTGGTGAAAACATTGGTAGAATTTCCGTTTTGCCGGTATTTTTTTGCAAGATCTTTAAGCTTGATCAGGGGGGTATTCATATAAAACCTGCCTTAATCTTGTTCAGTTTACTGAATTATTTTTTATATAATATATTAAAATTTATGACTTTATTATTAAATTTTTTATATTTATCTGCAGCATCTAAATTCAGCAGGGTAATGATTACATATTTTTCAGCATTTGTAAAGTTTTTTTACCCAGCGCAGGCAGTAAAGCAGTGTTTTGTTTTTATGGTATGGATTTAGGAGTGATGCTGAACTTTAAATATATTTCTGCGGGCTACAAACCTGACCGGCTTTTGGGGAAAGGTTCTTTTTATTCCCAGCAGCTTTAAAGGGTTGTGCCAGGCCATTTGCTCTATATTTTCTTTGTTTATAAAATCCTGCTGCAGCAGATAGTTGGCACAATTGATCATCATAAAAGAGGATCCGACCAGACAATTTTTACGGGGGTTATGAAGGCGGCCGTTTTTTTCCAGGATAACCTTATTACCCAGTATGCGGTAGCGTCCGGGTTTGAATCCGGCAGCAGGTGAGGCGTCACTTACCAGTATGCAGTTTTTGATATCTTTGACTTTAATAATTGTTTTCAGCAGATCCGGCGGCAGATGGTGGCCGTCACCTATAAGAGTAACCTGCAGTTTATCCATGGCAAGGCCGGGCCAGAGCGGGTTGTGGTGCCGGTCAATCAGGTTGGGCAGCGCATTACCGAAATGGGTCAGCACCCGGGCGCCGCGGGCTGCTGCCTGCTGCAGTTCTTTTTTTTGCGCGAGCTGGTGCCCCAGGGAGACAATAATATTTTTCCGGCGGGCAAAGGCAGTTAGTTTGCCGTTTTTATCCTTTTCCGCAGCAATGGTTATCATTTTTATCCGGCCCCTGGCCAGGGACCAAAGTTGCTTAAGCAAGCTAGCAGATGGTTTCCGGATATATTTTTTATTATGCGCACCGCAGGCGCCGGGCCGGGGAGAAATAAATGGACCTTCAAGATGAATGCCGGGAATATGTTTCTGCAGGCCTTGCTCTTCAATAACCTTTGCTATCAGCGGTAAATTTTTTTTATAAATGTTTACGGGTGAAGTTATAATAGTAGGCAAAAAAACCAGGGTGCCGGTTTGTATGATTTTGCAGCAGGCCTGATAAAAAGAAGCAGGCGTAAGCTCTGGTGAGGAAAAATCAGTGCCCTGGTATCCGTTTATCTGCAGATCAGCAAAACCGGGGATCATTTTATTTGAGCCCGGCAGCAGAGTCCCGGTCCAGAAACAGAGTACAGTCCGGATGCTGCTGCAATATGGTAGCCGGAATCTTGTTATTTACCGGCTGGTTGCAGGTATCTTTTACTGCCTGCGCTTTTCTTTTCCCGGGGATACTTACAATCAGTTTTTTACTTTTTAATATATGACGTACGCTCATCGAGATGGCCTGGCGCGGAACTTCTGCCAGAGTATTGAACCATTTTTCATTTACCTGCTGCTGTCTGCATGCCTGAGCCAGATCTACAATGATATAGGGTGAATCAGTAGTAAAATCTGCCGGCGGATCATTAAAAGCCAGATGCGCATTTTCCCCAATACCGATCAGAGCCAGATCAATAGTATATTTTTGTATAATCCGGTTAAGACGGCTGCACTCAGCATGCGGATCATTACTGCTGTCGATAAGGTAATAATCAGCCAGCGGACTTACTTTATTTATAAAATTTTCCCGCAAATATTTACAGAAAGATGCCGCATGTGAAGGAGACAGGTTAAGGTATTCATCCAGGTGAAACATAGTTACCCGGGACCAGTCTATATCAGGCGCTGCCGTCAGGCAGGACAGTGTCTGCAGTTGACTGGCGCCGGTGGCCAGAATAACGGCAGCCTGTCCCTGTTCCTGCAGGGTTTGTTTTAAGAAACGGGCTGCCTGATTGCCTGCTTTTTGTCCCAGTTCATTATTGTCAGAGCAGATAATTTTATCCATATTTTATCCTTAATTGTTATATGCCGTTGCCGCTTTTTGCCGCAACTGGTTTAAAACTTTTTTACCGGTTTTTATGTCAGGAACTGTTACTTTAAGTACCAGGTTGCGCTTGGCCGGCCATTCTCCGGCCAGCAGTTTTTGTATTAGTGCATCATTATAGCGGCCGCCGGTAAATAAAATAGTCCGGTCCGGAGCTTTAAGCGCGATCTGAAACAGGTCATGGACTGAACCGTCAAAATCTATGGCTGAGATAAGCGGATTTTCAAAAAAACGTTCTATAACCGCATAGGAGGTACCGCAGTAATGCATACGGCCGCCGCCGATGGCATGCATTAATTGAATATCGCGGGGTAGTATATGGGCGGTGTAAAGCTCCGGACTTATCATCTGCGCGGAACAGTTGCTGATCCGCGCCCGGCCTTTCCAGAGGCCGCCCCAGTCAAAAAACCACTCCCGGTCATTACTGATCATTTTTTTCAGATAAGGCACCAGTTTGATCATATAAGCAGTGATAATATCCAGCAGTTTATCTATCATAGCCGGGTCATCATAAAAATCCATAAAAACAGCGGTGCCGCGTAAAATATGAGCGGTATTAAGCGCGCTTTGAATATCAGGATGCTGGATATGGATACCGTCAGGCAGATGTTCTTTAAAATAAGCAGTGAATGCAGCCAGTTTCTGCAGCAGCGGCGTGTTTAACGCCGGCTCTTCCAGTCGGGCAATGTCCTGACGGCTTTTTAAAATATGATCTTTATAGGTAGGGTAATTATCCGGGGGTATATCAAGCTCTGTTCCGAATGCGGCCGCTACCTGGACAGTACCGAACTGTACCCGTACTGTGGGAGTATAATCATCTTCCAGCAGCAGATGTGTTTCCAGACTTTCCAGCTCTCTTTGCAGCATCAGGGCCGGATCTTCAAAGCGTTTATGCCAGTCATTAAGCGGTTCCTGTTCAACATTGATCAGAAAAAGAGGGCGGCTGCGGGCCGGATCCTGATACATTGTTTTATATTTTTTATAGAGGCTTTCAAAACGCTGCAGTTGATGCTCTGATATCTTAAGCGGCATAGTAATTATCCTGCCTAATTTTATAATGATAACCGGCTACAGTCCATACTTGATCAGGGTATAGAGAACAGCTGTTTCTACTTTCAGGATATGCTCGGTCAGTTTAAGTGGGGTGAATCCGAGTTCTTTGATTTGATCTGCTTCATAGTGGGTTATCCCTCCTTCCGGACCGATCAGCAGCAGGGTATCTGCCGGAACGCCTTGTGTTATTCTCCGGGAAGCATTTTCCCATGGGAAAAGTTTTTGGTAATGCTGATACTTTTTTTTAAATTTTTTTCTTTCACTATAAAGCTGCGTCAGTTTGACCGGAGGGTGAATGTGAAGCGGACAGTTCCGTCCGCACTGTTTCATTGCTTCCCGCACCAGCCGCTGATAACGCTCGCTGTTAAATTTGGTTGTTTTTTTTAAAAAAGAGCGTTCTGTAATCAGCGGTATGATAAAATCAAGGCCCAGTTCTGTACATTTTGGTATTAGAGAATTCATGACTTTGGTGCGGGGAATGGAAAGTAGCAGGCCGGTTTTCACTTTTTTCTTGATTTCCAGACTGGTTTTACGGATGATCTCCGCTGTAACTTTGGCTTGGGCAACGGATAGCAGACGGCAGGTATAGGCTTTCCGGTCACAGGTTTTACAGGTGATCTTATCTCCCGGTTTCAGGCGCAGAACGTTTCTCAGATGTGCTGCCTCATTTCCCTTCAGGGTGATTATTTTGCCGGTAATATCCCCGGCTGTTATAAAAAAAATTCTGGCCATCTGTTTACAGTCTGCAATTTTAGCGTTTTGCTTATTATGCTAACTATAGCATAGGCTGCTGAAAAATTAAAGATTCCGCATTACTGCCGGAAACCGGTTTAGGCTGAATTTTATAATGTATGTTTTAACGGATTAAGCTTTTCAGTAAATATTTCTTCCAGGTATGTCAGATATGGTTTATTGGTTTTAACCCAGTTTTTTACAATTTTTTTTCCGAATAGTTTTATCGATACAGACAGTGGGGAAGGAAAATACGCCCGGGAAAAGAGTTTGCGGACCATAGTAACCGGTATGTCCCCCATAATATTAAGGGCGTCATTAAGCGCGTTGGTGTAGGAATAAAAGGCGTTAAAACTGTCGATCATACCCTGCTGCAGCTCCAGGGCTGTGAAATGTTTCGGTTTAAAAACAACATGCGCGGCATCATAAAAATTCCAGTTTTTATGTAAAAGACGGTTTTCTTTTACCAGCTGCCGGTATAAAACTGTGCCGGGCAGCGGGGTCAGGATCATGTACTGGACAGAACAGAGATGCATTTTGCGGCAAAAGTCAGTAGTTAATTTGAAAATATCCTTATGATCGGAATCGGAACCGAAAATAAACATGCCGTGGATCCGTATTTTTTGTTTCTGAATGACCCGGATCGCTCTTTTAATATCTGCCACGGATTGTCCTTTTTTCATCTCTTTAAGACTGGCGGGATTGATGGATTCCAGACCGATATAAACCGTGGAACAGCCGGTGCGCTTCATGCGGGCGATCAGTTTTTCATCTTTACTGACTTCCGTACGTATCTGGGCAGACCAGCTTAGTTTCAGATTATGTTTTTCAATTATGTCCATAATACGGTTTGTCCGTTTCTTGTTTATTACAAAATGATCATCTACGAAAAAAACATGTTTACCATTGTAAGGCTTTATATCTTCAAGTATTTTGGCAACGCTGTTTACCCGGTATTTCTTTCCGAACATCTCTGTGACAGAGCAAAAGGTACAGTTAAAAGGACAGCCCCGGGAAGTCATTACCGGAAAGATGTCTATCTTTTCCCATTTTTTAATAAGTTTAAAATTGGAAACCGGAATCCGGTCAAGGTTATGCAGGGCGTCGCCTTTAATTATTTTATCTGTTATTTTTCCGGAGATGAGATCTACAATTTTGGTTTCCGCTTCTCCAATAAAAATCTGATCAAAATCATCTTTGACATCTTCGGGAAGCATACTGGCATGAATGCCGCCTACGATGGTTTTAGCAGGAAGGTTTTTATTTTTTCTGATCTGTTTGTACATGGCAGCGATCTCCCTGCCGCGGTTAATGGTTACCGTCATGCAGCTCAGACAAAGGATATCAACATCCTCCAGTTCAGCAGGTTTTATCTGGCGTTTTAAAATATTTTCATTCAGGATAGAAGCGTTATATCCGGCGTTGGCCACGATCGTTGCCAGATAAACCGGTCCCAGCAGCGGGATATTCATATACTTGGCGAATACATTATGATTAGCGCCTGTTGGTTCTACAAAAACTATTTTTTTTTTATTCATATTATTTCCTTTTTTTGTTTTGATAATCAATTAGCAGCAGAGAACACCCGAGGATAGTTAACGCTGCCGGCCACAGTTTTACAGAGATACTGAAGATCAGGAAGAAAATTATAAACAGCAGTAAAAATAATCCTGAAATGTATCCGTATATATTTTTTTTTTGATATATAAAGTTAAGCAAAAAACTGAGGGAGAGGATAATCAAAAAAAAGGGCCATTCTGCCGCAAGTCTTTTCCAGTCAGTAAAGTTAAGATAATAACAGAATACTCCGGTGGCTGTAAAAAAAGAGCCAAGCCAGAGCAGTCCGGCGTCTTTTCTTTTTTTATGGAAAAAAAGTATTATAAAGCCTGTTCCCAGGGTCACAGGCAGCAGGGGCCAGTGTTTACTTACACCTTTTATAATTTCATAATTTTCCAGAGTTAAAATAATACCGGTTAAAATTATCAATATAGATAAAAATTTGATATCTTTTTTTTCTTTCAAATATTTTTCCGTTTATTAAATTGAGAAGCTATTTAATGAAATTAAGTTAATGATAAATTTGTTGAAACAGTATCTTTCAAATAAAAAACGTATAATATATATATATAATATAGTCTCTATACTGTCAAATGTCAAACGAATTTTCTTTTTTTTGTATAAATATTCTCCGCAATGTCCGAAGGCCTTTTTGTTATGCGCGCCCGGAAGGATTCGAACCCTCGGCCCTCTGATCCGAAGTCAGATGCTCTATCCAGCTGAGCTACAGGCGCTAAAGGCGAACGATGGGACTTGAACCCACAACAACTTGAACCACAATCAAGCGCTCTACCATTGAACTACGTTCGCCATATACAAAAGTAAGCACGCCAACGTGGATTCGAACCACGGACCTACTGCTTAGAAGGCAGTTGCTCTATCCAGCTGAGCTATTGGCGCCCATACTTATATATTTAGGAGCGAATTATACAATAGGTTGTGATAAATTTCTAATAAATTTACGCTGGCGGGTCAGTATATTTTTAGGTTTGATAGCAGTTTTCCTGTAATAATATTATTTAGGCAATCCTTCATTCATGCTTCCGGTCCTGTATCCTTCAAGATCAATAGTAACATAAGTAAAGCCTGATGATTTACATAAGTCAATAAGCTTTTTTCTCTTTTTCCATCCTTTTTCTATTTCTTTGTTGTTTATTTCTATTCTGGCAAGATTATCGTGGCTCCTGACTCTGAACTGTTTAAATCCCAACTCTCTGAGTTTGAGTTCGGCATTACTGACGCGCTCGAGTTTTTCTGTTGTGATGTTTTCACCGTATGGAAACCGTGAAGCAAGGCAGGCATAGGCGGGTTTATCTGCTGTAGGTAGTTTTAATGTACGGGATAAATTTCTAATCTCGGCTTTACTAATACCAGCCTGTTGCAGCGGTGATTTAATACCTAACTCTTTCAGTGCCTTGCTGCCGGGCCGGAAATCATGCCGGTCATCAGTATTGCTGCCGTCAAAAACTACAGCGTAGTTTTCTGCAGCAGCTATCTGTTTTATCCTGGTAAAAAGTTCTTTTTTACAGTAGTAGCAGCGGTCCGGAGGGTTGTTGCTGAAATAAGGGCTCCCGATCTCAGCTGTATTAATAATAAGATGTTTTACTTTCATGGTTTGGGCCAGTTTTTTTGCTGCTTCCAGTTCATATAAAGGATGTATGGGAGAGCTGGCTGTAACCAGCAGCACCTTTTTACAGCCCGGGGTATCGGCTGTGATCCGGGCCAGGAAAGTACTGTCCGCACCGCCGGAAAAAGCAATGACTGCACTTTGATAACGGCTGATGATATTTTTCAGTTTGTCAAGTTTGGAAGCTGAGTGCATCAGTATTTATCCGTTTATTATTTATAAACCAGCCAGGCTTTGCTCAATATCCCGGATAAGGTCATCAATATGCTCAAGGCCCACAGAGAGACGGATCAGTTCCGGGGTTAAGCCGGATGCTTTTTGCTGGGCTTCTGTCAACTGACCATGCGAGGTACTGGCTGGATGCAGGGCCAGGCTTTTGGCATCACCGACATTAGCCAGGTGGGAAAAAAGTTTCAGATTATTGATAAATTTTTCACCGGCAGCAGCCCCGCCCCGGACGCCGAATACTACCATTCCGCCGTAACCCTTTTTGAGATAGCGCCGGGCTATGTTATAGGTGCGGTGATTTTTTAATCCCGGATAAACTACCCATTCCACAGCAGGATGTCTTTGCAGATATTCCGCTACCAGCAGTGCATTCTGACAGTGTCTTTCCATGCGCAGAGGCAGAGTTTCAATACCCTGCAGAAAAAGCCAGGCATTGTCCGGCGAGATACAGGCGCCGAGATTACGCAGAGGCACCAGACGCATACGTAAAATAAAAGCCAGGGGATTAAGATCGCCCAGATCATGGGCGTAACGTATGCCATGATAGCCGGGATCAGGTTCGTTGTAGAGTTTGAATTTAGGATCTGTCCAGTCAAATTTTCCGGAATCAACCACAATGCCGCCAATACCTGTACCATGTCCGCCCAGCCATTTGGTAAGAGAATGAACAACAATATCAGCACCATGTTCCAAAGGCCGGAGCAGACAGGGTGTAGTAAAAGTGGAGTCTACGATCAGAGGTAAATGATGTTGGCGGGCTACGCGGGCCACTGCTTCAATATCAGTAAAATCAAGGACCGGGTTACCAATGGTTTCTAAATAGACAGCTTTGGTTTTAGCTGTGACAGCCTGCTGAAAATTACCGGGTTCGGCGGGATCAACAAAATTAACCTTGATATTGAACTGGGGTAGAATATTATGAAACATGGTATAAGTTCCCCCGTAGAGGTTATGAGCAGCTACGATTTCGTCCCCGGCGCGGGCAATATTTATTACAGTATTAAAAATAGCAGAGGTTCCGGAGGAAAGTGCCAGAGCTGCGGCCCCGCCTTCCAGAGCTGCTACCCGTTTTTCCAGTACATCCTGGGTAGGGTTCATCAGGCGGGTATAAATGTTGCCAGGTTCCTTTAAAGCAAAAAGATTGGCAGCATGGGTAGTGTTCCGGAATAAATAACTGCTGGTACGGTAAAGCGGTACAGCCCGGGCCATGGTCTCGTCCGGTTCCTGGCCTGCATGCAGGCTCATGGTTTCCAGTTTATAATTATCAGTCATTTTAAAATCCTCTTTATGCGTTAAACATAAATGTGCTTAGATACCTTTCACCGGTATCGGGTAAAATAACTACAATATTTTTGCCGTAATTTTCTTTTTGACGGGAGATTTGCAGGGCAGCTGCCATAGCTGCCCCGGATGAAATGCCGGTCAGCAACCCCTCTTTACGGGCCAGATCCCGGGCTGTGGCGGCAGCTTTTTCATCAGTAATTTTAATGATCCGGTCATATATTTTAGTATTTAAAACAGCTGGTATAAATCCGGCGCCGATGCCCTGTATTTTGTGCGGTCCGGCCTGAGTGCCGTTTAATACTGCAGAAGTTTCCGGTTCCACGCCGATTATTTTAAGTTGCGGTTTTTTTTTTTGCAGGGCTTCGCCTGTACCTGTAATGGTACCGCCGGTACCGATACCGGCAACCAGGATATCGACCCGGCCGTCAGTATCATCCCAGATCTCCCTGGCGGTTGTTTTACGGTGTATGGCCGGATTGGCCGGATTGGTAAACTGCTGCGGCTGAAAAGAGTTGGGAATTTTTTTAGCCAGGGCATCTGCTTTGTCAATCGCTCCCTGCATACCTTTGTCAGCCCTGGTCAGTACCACTTCAGCGCCGAATAGTTTTAAGAGTTTTCTCCTTTCCATACTCATTGACTCAGGCATGGTCAGGATCAGGGTGTAGCCTTTTACAGCAGCGATATAAGCCAGCCCAATCCCGGTATTACCGCTGGTTGGTTCAATAATTACGCCTTCCGGAGCCAATTGACCCTTTTTTTCCGCTGCTTCGATCATAGACAGCGCTATTCTGTCTTTTATACTGGCCAGGGGGTTGAAATACTCCAGCTTGGCCCAGATGGCAACCCTGGTGCCGGCAGTCATTTTATTTATTTTAACCAGCGGCGTACTGCCGATCAGTTTGGTAATATCAGCTGCTATATTCATAGTTTCTCCTGTTTGAATTAAAGTTATATATAAAACATTAAGCCCCAGTCTGTCTGGCGGTTTTTTTTATCTCTGTATATTTTTACCAGGTCGGCAAGCATAGTGCTGGCAAAATAGTTACTAACCAGCTCACCGGCTTCCTCCCATAAGTGCCGGGCAGCACAGGTGGCTTTAAGCCGGCAGCCGTTTTTATCCCGGCCATTGCAGTCAACCAGTTTAAGATCACCTTCTATAGGTTCTATAATATCTTTCAGGGATATTTTCTCCGGTGCAGTAGTTAAACTGTATCCGCCTTTTGTTCCCCGTTTGCTGCTTATCAGACCCACGGCACGGAAATAGGGGATAATCTGTTCAAGATATTTGACTGATATTTTTTCCTGCTCAGCAACTTCCCGCAACTGTACAGGTTTGCTGTTGTATCTAAAGCCGAGATAGATCATAAAACGTAAACCGTATCTGACTTTGGTAGTCATTCTCATTAAATTACCTTTCATATATGTTTAGTAGGAATTATACATTAATCAGGGCTGTTTGTCAAGTAATTTTTAAAAAAAATTATGTTAATATGTTTATTTTTTTCCGGCCGAACCACGGTTGACGATTTTATCCGCTTTTTTAAGAATTTGAAGTTCCGGATAGGAAAAACGGTCCGGCGAATGGTGGTTGCTTATAATTTCCTTTACAATTTTGCTTTTTTTCTCCGGAAAGGAAATATTTTTTAGTATTTTAGCAGCTGTTTCAGGCCCGTATTTTTCCTGGGTTTTACCGTTATTGTAACCTAATTCAGCTTCCGAGATTTTAATGCCTGTGTCATGAAGTAAAGCTGCGGCGATCACAATCTCCGGGTCAGCCTCTTTAATTTCAGTCATGATATTTTCTGCGTGTTTTAAAACGTCCAGCGCGTGCTGTATCCGGCACAGATCATCCTTAAAAAAATTATGCAGTTCTTTGGTTAGTAACGCTTTAAGGTATTTCATGGTAATTTATTTTTTTTTAAAGTAGCTGCCGGTTTGATCAGATTTGGTACTGATACTGATAAGCGCCGGACTTTGTTGCGAATATTTTTCCAGTTTAAAATTTCCGTAAAACGAAGTGGTACCAAAACCGGTTTTTAGCAGCAGATCATGCAGGGAAGATTTTAAAACAAGAGAGAGTGAAATTTCGTTTTTCTCTTGCGGCTGGTCATGATCAATAACTGTGCCCTGAAAGCGGATATGTTTTTGATCTGCCTGCAGTTCATAATTTCTTTTAAAAACAATATTTTTTTTGCGGATTCGGGGTAGGTTTATGATTTTTTGGTGCTGCAGCAGTTTCGGATAGTTCACCAGCTGCAGTACAAGGCTGCCTTTTGGTTTTAAAAGCAGATAACATTTTTGTAAAAAAAGTTTTATTGCAGTTATGTTATGCAGATGCGGCAGCGTGTTACCGAGACAGAAAATAAAATCAAAGTTTTTTTCAGGAAAAACAGAGTCAATAGTAAACATATCTTTATGGAAAAGTTTTACGTCTGCACTTAGTTTTTTTTTAGCTTGCTTTAGTAAATCAGGATCAAGATCCAGACCGTTAAGCTGATCTTTAAATTTTCTGTTTTTTTCCAGAAAAAGGAGCAGCTCTCCGGTAGCACAGCCAGTATCCAGCAGACTAACAGCATGTTGCGGTAAGAGACTGGTAATAAATTTTTGTTTATCTGAATTAAAAGGGAATATTTGGTCATAGTATTTAGCCAGCTTTTTATAGAAATTCATTTATAGTTGCTTTAAAAGCACCTGCCGTATTTTTTTTTATGGCATTCATCCCGGCCGCACCGGTAGCAAATTTCATTTTCCAGTTTTTTATTTTCTGTGAAAGCTTTTATATTGTTTAAAGTGGTATGTGCTATGTTGTGCAAGGCTTCCTTTGTAAAAAAAGCCTGATGGGAAGTAACCATAACATTGGGGAAGGTTAAAAGCCGGGCCAGAGTATCATCACTCAGTATTTTTCCGGAAAAATCTTCAAAAAAATATTCACTTTCCTCTTCATAAACATCCAGGCCGGCAGCGCCAATTTTTTGGCTTTTCAGCCCCCTGATCAGAGCTTTGGTATCTATTAATTGTCCCCGGCCGGTATTAATAATCATAACCCCGGTTTTCATTTTAGCGATACTTTCATTATTGATAAGATGAAACGAATCTTTTTTAAGAGGGCAATGCAGGGAAATTATATCACTTTTACGGTAAAGTGTATGAAGATCCGTAAAGTTTAAATTAAATTTTTTTTCCAGACTTTTATCAGGATATTTATCATATGCAATAATGTTCATTCCCAGGCCATTGAGTATGCTGATAACAACCCGTCCTATTTTACCACTGCCGATAATTCCGGCTGTCTTGCCGTGCATGTCAAAGCCGAGAAATCCGTTAATGGAAAAATTATTATCTCTGATACGGTAGTAAGCTTTGTGAGTCTTACGGTTTAAAGTCAGCATAAGCGCCAGCGCATGTTCTGCTACGGCATAGGCAGAATAGGCAGGTACCCGCACCACATGGATCTTTTTATAAACCGCTTGCAGATCAACATTATTGTAGCCGGCACACCGCAGAGCGATCAGTTGAATATTATTTTGATAAAGTTTATTAATTACCTCCTGGGAAAGGTCATCATTAACAAAAGTGCACACCGCGTCATAGTCCCGGCACAGAGCGGCATTATCCGCGGTCAGGTGGCCTTTAAAATATTTAATCTCCTGACCGTACTCTTCATTTGTCTTTTGGAAAGACTCTATGTCATATGGTTTGGCGTCAAAAAACGCGATTTTCATAGATCACCTCCTGTAGCGGGGGAGGGTCAGCCTCCCCCTTTGATTCAGCTGATCAGTTCCTTAAGGTCCTGGTCAGGTTCGCTAATTCCGTTGATCCCGAATTTTTTAGTGATTATCCGGGCTACCCCCGGACTTAAAAAAGCCGGCAGGCTGGGGCCCAGTTTAATATTTTTTACTCCGAGCGAAAGCAGAGCCAGCAGCACGATCACGGCTTTCTGTTCATACCAGGCAATGTTGTACACCAGGGGCAGTTCATTTATTTTCAACCCGGTTGCTTCCGCCAGTTTTAAAGCAATCACTGCCAGGGAGTAGGAATCGTTACACTGGCCCGCATCCAGGATCCTGGGGATACTGTTTATCTCCCCCAGCTGTAATTTGTTGTAACGGTATTTGGCGCAGCCCGCAGTCAGGATAATGGTATCATGGGGCATTTTTTCTGCAAACTCCCGGTAATAATCGCGCCCTTTCTGCCGTCCGTCACAGCCGGCCATGACCACAAATTTACGGATAGCGCCGTTTTTAATCCCTTCAATGATTTTATCCGCTACCGAGGTTACATAAGCATGGGCAAAACCGCCGGTAAGTGTTCCCTCTTCGAGTTGTTCCGGCGGTTTTGCTTCCTGCGCCATTTTAATAAGCGGGCTGAAATCTTTACTTTGCCCCGGTTTGCGGTCCGGAATGTGAGGCAGCCCCGCATAACCGGCTACCCCGGTGGTAAACAAACGGTCAGTGTAAGCTGTTTTGGGCGGGGTGATACAGTTGGTGGTCATTAGAATCGGGCCGTTAAAGCTGGTGAACTCCTTCCCCTGTTTCCACCAGGAACCGCCGTAGTTACCTTTAAAGTGATTGTACTTTTTAAAAGCCGGGTAATAGTGGGCAGGCAGCATCTCTCCGTGTGTGTAAACATCAACCCCTTTGCCCTCAGTCTGGGCCAAAAGCTCTGCCATGTCTTTAAGGTCATGACCGCTGATCAGGATGCCGGGGTTGTTCCCGGTGCCCAGTTCAACTTTGGTCGGTTCCGGATGGCCGTAGGTTTCAGTATGCGCTTTATCGAGCAGGGCCATTACTTTAACACCGGTTTGCCCGCACCGCGTAACCAGTTCCAGTAGCCGCTCTGTATCCGGTTGATCCAGAACCGCTGTCAGAGCCTCAATTATAAAATTGTCAATCTCCCGGTCATGATAATTAAAAATTTCGGCATGGTGTTTATAAGCGGCAATCCCTTTTAGACCGTAAATCAGCAATTCCTGTAAAGAGCGCTTATCCTCATTTTCAGTTTGTAAAACACCGTTCTTTTTGCCCAGCGCTGCATATTCCTGCTCATTGGTACTGTTCAGGGTTGCGGACGGGTGGAACTCCTTTTGCGGATTTTTTATTTTCCCGGCATTAGTCAGTATATCCAGCAGTTTCTGTTTAAGGGCAAATGCCTCCCTGTTTTTTTTCAAAAAATAATTTTGATCAAAATTAACATTGGTAACCGTGGCAAACAGACTTTCGGTTATAAAGCTCTGTACTGTCTGCTCTTGTTCACTCAGACACCGCTTTTTATCTTCCTGCATAAGGTGAGCCATCCCTTTAAGGTTATAAATAAGCAGATCCTGCAGATTGGCTACCTGTTGCTCTTTGCCGCAAACCCCTTTTTTGGTGCAGCCTTCGTTTTTGAGTGTTTCCTGACATTGGTAACAAAACATGTTCATATTTGTATCCTTTATTTTTATATTTTAAACCCATTCTTCTGCCAAAGTATTGCCCTGCAGATCAATTATTATTTTTTTCAAAGGTACTTTCCGTTCGGCCATCTTTGCAGCCTGTCTGGCCAGCTGCAGCAGTCCGCCGCAGCAGGGTACCTGCATCATAACCACCGTGATCGTATTGACCCCGCCCTCGTCAATCATCAGCCGCATTTTTTTTAGATAACTTTCCTGACCCTGATCCAGTTTGGGGCAGGCGATGGCCAGACTTTTTCCTTTCAGAAAACGGCTGTGAAAATCACCGGCTGCGTAAGCTGCACAATCTGCAGCCAGAACCAGATCCGCGTTTTTAAAAAACGGGGCGACCGGCGGCAGCAGGTGGAGCTGGACCGGCCACTGCTTCAGTTCGGAAAAGAGCGTTCCGGCCGTTGCACTGCTGCTTTTTGAATTGTCTTCCCGCCGGTCGAGCAGCCGGGACCCGGGACAGCCGGCTGGCATACCCGGACCGTCTGACGGTTTTTTTTCTCTTATTATATAATCTGCCGGATTCAATCCTTTTTCAGAGAGGACAGCAACCGCCTCTTTTAAAAAAACTTTCTCCCCATGCTCTTTAAGGTGTTTCAGATGAGCGCGGATTGTATTGGGACCGGCCTTTATAATATTTTTCATCACTTTTTTTTCGTCATAGGGTTCAGCTTCTTTTTTCTCAATAGTTAAAGCTCCGCTAGGACAATCGCCTATGCATGCTCCCAGCCCGTCACACATCAGATCGCTGATCAGTCTGGCTTTGCCGTCAATGATCTGCAGTGCTCCTTCAGGGCATCCGGGTATACAGTCGCCGCAGCCGTTGCATTTATCTTTATCAATTGTTATAATATCACGCAGCATAATTCAATTCCTATTGAATTTATAGGGATAGTATACTTTAATATGCTTCAAAAAACCGTAACAAATGTTACGGTTTGGAATTTTTATGGATTTTTTTTTAAAAAAATTGGCAAAAGTACCTTTATTTAATCAGATTGAACCCCGGGAGTTAGGTAATATTATAAGAGCGGTAACCTGTAAAACAAAAAAATATAAGCAGGGAGCTGTAATAATGCGTCAGGATTGTACTTATGAAAACTTATATATAATTATTAGCGGCAGATGTTATGGTGAAATGCTGGATTATGCAGGGAAGGTTATCAAAATAGAAGACCTTCCTACACCGGTTACTCTTGCACCTGCAGTACTGTTTGCTGAACAAAACAAAATGCCGGTTTCCATAATAACCAGCGCAATTACAGAGGCGGTTTTAATTGCCAAAGATGATTTTTTTAATATCTGCCTCAGACATCGAATAATTTTAAAAAATTTTTTGAAACTAATTTCAAACAAGTTTATTTTCATTTCAAACAAATTAAATTTCTTACAGTTTAAATCACTGGAAAAGAAAGTTATTCATTTTATATTATCCTTACCGGCTGATGTGAATGGTATACGTTATCTCCCCTACGGTGTGAAATATCTGGCAGAGTTATTGGCCGTAACACGTCCTTCGTTGTCACGTACTTTAAGGCAACTGCAGGAAAGAGGCCTTCTTAAAAGAGAAGGAAAAAAGATTATACTGGCGCCGGAAGATAAGCTGCCGCTGTTATAGCAGGCAGCTTAAGGGTAACTTTTTTGTATAAAAAAATATTTTTATTCTGGGTGTGATTTTTAATACCTGTAAAATTGCTTAACATGTTATATTTTGGACACT
>CAZFAK010000007.1:0-25276 GCA_964517045.1 uncultured Spirochaetia bacterium
TATATTTTAGTCTCTTGTGGCTCTCTGCGATTCTCAGCGGCTCTCTGTGTAACTTATTACAGGAATGAAAATTCACACCCTGAATTTGTAATAATTTTAAATACATTTTATACTTAATTAATGAAACAGGAGTTGTCTGATGAAGTTTACATGCCAAAAAGATGATATACATAAAGTACTTGCAGCAACTGAAGCCATTACCAATACTAAAACCAATTTTTCCATCTTGTCCAATGTTTTGATTGAAACCGGTAATAATAATACGGTAAAAGTCAAAGCCTCCAATATGGAGATTACTTTTATAGGTTCTATTCAGGCTAAAATTGCCAAATCAGGCAAAATAACCATCTTTCAAAATAAACTGGCTGAAGTTATCCGGGAACTGCCTGCAGGTGATATTCTTTTTGAGCTTACCTCTGCTAACATTATTAAAATCAAATCTTTGGATAAGAAAAGGCGGGCCAAGACATCTATACATGGGCTTCCGGCCAATGATTTCCCCGACATTCCTCCTTTCCCCGAACAGCAAAACTTTATTACTATTGATAAACTCTATTTTAAAAAAATGATCCAGAAAACTATTTTTGCAGTTTCTACAGACAATATGAAATACACCTTAAACGGAGTTTACCTGGAAAATAAAAAAAACAATTCCAAAATGGTAGCTATCGACGGCAGACGCCTCGCTATCATTAACAGTAAACTATCGTCCAGTGAGCATGATGATTTTGCGACAATTATTCCACATCAGTTTCTGATGGAAATGCAGAAAATTATTACTGACGAAGGTCCCCTTGCTTACTGTTTTGCAAATAATCGTCTCCATTTTAAACTTGATAACTATTTTCTATCAACAAATATTTTAAGCGGTAAATTCCCCGACTATAACATGTTTATACCGGAAAAACATAAAAATTTTTTTTCGGTTAAAACCGAAGATTTGATTAAAGCAGTAAAACTGGCTTCGGTCATGGTGGATACAGAGTCCCATAAAATAATTTTTCATATAAATGATACTAACTTGCAAATTGCTGCTGAAAATAATGAATACGGACAGGCTAACGAAGAGCTTTTGATACATTATGAAGGTGAGAGTATAAGTTTCGGCCTTAATTATAAACTTTTAATTGAGATTCTGAAGCAGATTGAGGTGGAGGAAACACAGTTCTCTTTTACCAATGCTTCTTCACCGGTTCTGATCAAGGAAAAAGGGCGTGATGAATATTTTTATATTATTATGCCTATGAAACTGGATTAAGCGATTATTATACTGAATGAAAATTACCTTTTTAAGCCTTAAACAGTTTCGTAATTTTCATGATATCGAAATAAATTTTAAAAAAAAGCATAATCTTTTTTACGGTAATAATGCTCAGGGAAAAACCAATCTTCTCGAAGCTATCTACTATTGTTCCTATTTTTCCTCTTTTCGAAACAGCAGACAGGAACAGCTTATTAATAAAAATGCTGATCATTTTTCCATTGCCATGCGTTATGAACATAACTCTCTTACTAACTTGCTTAAAATAAACTATTATAATAAACATAAAAATATAATCTATAACAATAAAAAAATGCGGAACCCGGCTGCACACTATAAAAAATTTATTACAATTCTGTTTTCTAATGAAGATATGCAGCTTATAAACGGCTCTCCGGCCGTCAGACGTATCTTCATTGACCGTTTGCTTTCTCATATAAGTGACGAGTATCATTACATTATAAAAAGATATACTAAAATAATTAAAAACCGGAACCTGGAACTGAAAACAGGCAATGATCCGTCCAAATGGAATGAGGTATACCTTAATTATGCTTTAAAAATTGTAAATGCCCGGCTCTCCTTTTTAAAAATTTTAAATAAATATTTCAGTACTATTATCAATACTTTATACGGGGCAGAATTAAAACCGGAGTTATATTATTTACTTAATAATAAAATTATTAAACCGGCTGAACTTTATACCCGGCATTCATATCTGCAAGCAGGAGATAATTTCTTAGAAATAGAAAAGATAAAAAAAAATACTGTTTTTGGACCGCATAAAGATGATTTGCTTTTTAAAATCAATGGTATGGATCTTAAAGATTTCGGTTCCCAGGGACAAAAACGTATTTTTATCTACGCCTTAAAGTTTACTATATTTAAATATCTGAAATCATCTTTTGATAATGAGCCGATATTATTGCTGGATGATATTTTTTCTGATCTTGATAATATAAGAATAAAAAATTTTTTTAACTACCTGGAGAAATGTTCCCAGGTTTTTCTAAGCAGTGCCAACTATTTTATTTTAAAAGATCATATCAGTAATTTTGATCTTTTCAGCATAAAAAATAACAGTATTACCAATGGAACGTTCGTACACTAAAATTACCAAAACCTTAAAAAAATTACTTAAAAATAAAAATACCAAAGTAAAATTTTATTCCCTACTAAAATTATGGCCGGAGATAACAGGGGGTAAAATAAGCGATTTTGCCTTACCCTATGATCTTAAAGCGGGCATTTTATACATAGCGGTTAATAACAAAATGTGGCAGCAGGAATTGACATATGCAAAAGATCAGCTGCTGCAAAAATTTAAAAAACATAATATTGAACTAAAAGATATATACTTTAAATACCGTAAGCTGCCTGCGGCCCTAATACAGCCAATATCCCGGCCCTCTTCTAAAAAAAATATCAATGATATTCAAATCCCGGATGAAAAGCTTGACTGTCCCGTATCGGAACCTTCTCTGGCAAAAGCCTTAATTAAACTGAAAACCACCTGGCGTAAATCCAAAGAACTGGCCAGACAAAATGACAGTACTGATACCGTCACTGAAACTATTACCCGTAATGATAATAATCTCGCAATTTTACAACAGGATGACTCCTCTTTATCTTCAGTTTATTTTACGGAAAGTGATTTTTTAAAAACCTATGATGAGTTTCAGGTCTATGAGTGATATAAGTTTTCAAAAAGCAGCATATGCGCAGGCTTGTCTGGCAAGGGGTATAAGTAACCCCAACCCGGCAGTAGGTGCGGTTATTGTAAAAAATAATAAAATTATTTCCCGCGGTCATACTTCAGTATACGGCGCTGCCCATGCTGAAGTAGCAGCTGTTAAAAATGCTGCAAACTCCAAACACCTTCAAAATGCTACTATGTATGTAACCCTGACCCCATGCTGTTTTACCGGTAAAACCCCTCCCTGTACCGACATTATAATTAAAAACAAAATAAAAAAAGTAGTAATTGCCAATAAAGATAATAATCCGGCTGTATATAGAAAGAGTGAAAAGTATCTACGCCGGGCAGGTGTTACAGTAAGCTACAGTTTTAACAAAGAGATCAAAAAAAAATGCTTTTTATTAAACGAGGATTTTTTTTATAAAAATAAATATAAACTTCCTTTTATAATAGCCAAATATGCAATGACACTTGACGGCAAGATAGCTACTTATAACGGTGACTCAAAATGGATCAGTTCTGTTGCGGCGCGGAGAAAAACCCATTCTCTCCGTCTTCATTACGATGCTATTATGGCCGGAACCAATACACTTCTTAAGGATAATCCGCTTTTAAACATAAGATATATCAGGCATAAACGTTCTCCCCTGCGTATTATACCAGATGCAAGCAATAAATTACCTCCTGATGCCAAAGTATTTACCAGCAGGGAACCCAGTCTTTTTTTAGTAAATCAAAATCCCTCTCCTGCTTATCTGGAACAGATAAAAAAAAACAACAAGCAATATATGAAGTTCAGCACCAGAAACAATTTTTTTAATTTTAAAACTGTATTTAAAAAACTGGCCACTGCATATAATATTAATTCAATATTTGTAGAAGGCGGCAGCCGTATTTTTGGAACCTTGTTTACAGCTAATCTTATTAATAAATATTATATATTTATCGCTCCCAGAATTCTCGGAGATGGTAAAAACGCAGTGTCACCCATTACTGTATCAAAAAAAATTAAATCAATCAAAGCCGCCCTTGTGCTGCAGAATACCGCTGTTCAGACTATCGGTACAGATTTGCTTATTGAAGGCTATGTTGATTTCAAAACAATTGCTAATCTGCAAAAATATATAGCTTGACTAAATAAAGTTATTTTTGTTGCTTTTGCCGTAATCTTTTATTACGCATACGCATTAAAAATTTAACCGGATAATAAACCAATACAGCGCTGATAAAACCGGTAATAATTGAACCTATCATTAATGCCAGGAGAAGTTTGGTGCCCAGAGAAAAAATTTCCTGTAAATTATATTCACCTACAATTAATTTAACCTGGGAGTAGGTATAATTATAGCCGGTAATTTTCAGTCCGACCCAGAGATTAAACAGGTATACCGGAATAGCAGTCAGAGGATTAGTGATCCAGACACCCGCTACAGTAGCAGCTTTGTTTATTTTAAAAATAACGGCCAGTAAAAAAGCCGGAATCATTTGAAAACCGTAAATTGGTAAAAAGCCGATGAAAATACCAATAGCAATACCCAGAGCTACTGAATGAGCTGAAGAATCTTCTTCAAAAATTTTTTTTAAAAGATCTTTAACTTTTTCAGTAATCACATCAAATTAAAATTTAACAGATAGAACTTTGGTAACACCGTTATTCATGGTTATACCGTAAACATAGTCCAGAATGGTTACTGTTTGCTGATTGTGTGAAATAATAAAAAACTGAGTTTTATTTTTAAATTCATTAAGCATGCGGGATAGCCGTTTAATATTGGGACCATCTAAAGGAGCATCTACTTCATCCAGCAGACATACCGGCGAAGGTTTAACCAAAAAAATGGAAAACATCAAAGCTATAGCCATCATTGCTTTTTCACCGCCTGAAAAAAGATTAATATTCTGCATTTTTTTTCCGGGCGGCTGAACTTTTATATCAATATCCGATTCCAGAGGTTTTTTTTCATTTTGTAATATAATATCCGCTTTGCCTCCTTCAAAAAGTTTACGAAAAACTGTATTAAAATTTTTTTTTATGATTATAAATGTATTTAAAAAAAGTTCTTCAGATTTATTATCTATTTCCTGCGAGAGATTAATTAAATCACTTATGGAAATATTTACATCTTTTTTTTGTTTGTAAAAATGATTCAGCCGCTCATTTAGCTGATCATACTCGGTTTTAGCCATAGGGTTTATACTGCCGATTTTTTCCAGTTCTCTTTTAAACTCTTTAATTTTTTTTTTACTCTCTGCGGGATCAAACTTTCTGTTATGGATACTGTTTTCATGCTGCTTTAAATCTTCAGAATATTGACTGGAACAATTATAATATATATTATCAATTTTATTATTGACAACCCTGGCATCTCCTTCCAGTTCATATATTTTCCGTTGTTTAGTATCAGCCCGGATGCGCAATTTATTTTTTTGTTCTTCATTTTTTTTTAAAGACTGCGCATCAGTAAATAAAGTCGAGTTGTATTGGCTCAGTTTTTTAGTCATCCTGCTGTTTTCATTGCTGTAATCATTAATTTGCTGCTTGAGTTTTTCGATGTCGCCGGCGGTTTTTCGCTGCTGTTTTTTGAGTGTATCAAGCTCTGTATTTGCTGCCTTGATACGGGTACTATTGGAGTTTATTAAATTAATTTTTTCAGCTCTGTTTCTCTGCAGATATTCAAGTGATTGTTCAATGCCGGCATTATTAATCTCTATATCAGCAGCATCCTGCTGTAAGCAATTAATTTCATGCTGACATTTTTTTAATTCATTATTCAAGGATAAAATTTTAGCTTCGCATTGCCCTGTCTCATTATCCAGTTCCGCAATTTTTTTATCGATATTTTCCTTTTTTGCATAAGTTCCTTCTGTGGAGAAAATTAACTCAAAAAAAGGATCTTTTTGTTTTAAAAACGAATCTAATTTACTATTGTAATGCTTAAAACTGTTTTTTATATTAAACAACTCCGTTAAAATATTTTTTAAAAAATCTTTTAAAACATTTAAAGATGAGTTAAGCCGGGTATTTAATTCAGCTTGTAAAGTCTCCTCCTTATCTGCTTTGACCAGATTGTCAATTTTGGCAGTAATATCATTTTTATAAAATTTAATATCATTTTTAGTTTGCTGATTAATTTTTTTGTTATTATCGAGCTCTCTTTTCAGATTATCAATTTCCTTTATTAACATATCCACTACTTCAATATGTTTTTTATTCAAACTGTTTCGTTTCTCTTTGTTGGAATTGATACGCTGATTGAATTGTTCATTTTCGCGGTTATAATTTTCAATTTTTTTCAGTAAAATATCTATTTTTGTTTTTTTTTCCTTAAGGTTCTCTTTATTGTTTTCCTGTAAATTTTTATTTTTATTAATGTCTTCATCTATTTTTTTTATATTTTGTTTTAATTTTTGTTCCTCTTCTTTAAAATGGGTAATATCCTTACTGCGCAGATCAATATTCTGTTTGAAAGATACATTCTGTTCTGTTAAAAGATTCATTTTTTGATTCAAAGAATTAAGTTTTTCATTTAATTCTATTTTCTTTTTTTCAAGAGAACCGACATTTTCTTCCTTATCTTTAATATTGGCGGAAAATTGGTTAATTTTTTCATCAATGCTGTCAGTTTTCTGTTTTATTTTATTGATATCTGCTTGCAGCTGGGTAATACGTTTAGTAATTTTATTTTTTTTCTCTTTTTCATTTATTAATTCATATAGATAATTATTTATCTCTTCTTTTTTAAGTTTTTCCTGTATCTTATAAAATTTATTACTGGCATCTGCCTGTTCTTTTAACTGGCCTCTTTGTTTTTCCAATTCTTTTATAATATCATTTAACCTGCTTAAGTTTTCCCTGGCTTTTTCAATACGTAGTTCATAATCTCTTTTACTTTTTTTGTATTTGGAAATAGCAGCTGCTTCTTCAAATAGATAGCGGCGATCAGTAGATTTGGAAGAAAGAATCTGGCCGATTTTACCCTGTTCTATAACAGAGTAAGTAGAAGTACCAATACCGGTATTTAAAAATAAATTTTGTATGTCACGCAAACGGCTGGCAGTATTATTAATCAGATATTCGGATTCTCCGGAACGGTACAGTCTTCTTTTAATAGAAACTTCATTATAATCCAGCGGCAAAACCTGTTCCGTGTTTTCCAGTACAATTTCAACTTCAGCAAGATTGCTTTTGGATTTTTGATCAGAGCCGTTAAAGATTATATCTTCCATTTTGGCTCCGCGTAATTCCGATATTTTCTGTTCACCGGTTACCCATTTAAAAGCGTCGATAATATTACTCTTGCCGCAGCCGTTAGGGCCGATGAATCCCCCCAGTCCCTGGGTAAATTGCAGTTCTGTTTTTTCTGCAAAGGCTTTAAAACCGTGTAAAAGCAGTTTTTTAATAAACAATTTTATATAATCCTCAAGGTTTTTTCCTTATTTTAAGTGATAACTTAACAAACAGGAAAAATAGAAATATAGCTAACAGAATAATAATAAGAAACTGAATTTCTGTCAAGCTGTGGCTGAAAACCATATGCGGTTTGAATTTTATCTGAAAAATTTCCGGCTGTAAACTGTTTTTTTCAATTCCCAGCATAAGCATTTCGTAAGGTAAAGAGGGATCAAAAATAAAAGTATACACAGTTAATATATCGGGGAAAGATACAGCAGCCAGTTTATTATATAAATCCTGCTGCGTATTATGCGGGGAAAAGAGATTACGGTTATGTACCAAATAAATTTTATTTTCACCGTATTTCTGCTGTGCCGCTTCGTTTTTTTGCCAGGCAGCGGACTGCTTATTATTTGTTTTATAGATTATATTCTGGTAAGCAAAAAATTTACCGTTTGCATTACCGCTTACCTGAAACGGCATTATCGCTTTTTTATCGGAAAATCCGGATACATATGAAATATAATTACTGGTCTCAGCGTTAGACAATATAAACAGCTTGTACATATATTTTCCAATATTAGTATCAGCGCGGTTTTTGGTCATACTGGTAAAGAAAAGAATATTGCCCGCCGGCCAGAAACGGGCAGCATAATTATGTCTTTGCCGTTTATCTACATTAAATAAAGTAAAGGTATTAGCTGCCGTATTATATTTCCCTATGCGGTAAATATTATTGATTAAAGCTGTAAAATATACGGTTTCCTGATTAAGTGAGGGCCAGTAAACGGAAAAACTTTTCTCCGGAATTACATTAAAACCGCTGTTTTTTTTTATAACTACTTTATTAAATTCACTTTTTTTCTGCGTTATATTGGTCTCATATACCAGAGTTTCTTTATTATCAGTTAGTTTAACCCGCGTAAATATAGTCATATTTTTTGCAGTGGGCAGTTCCTCGGCAGTAGCTGTCAATTTATAGGAATGCATTTTTTTCCGGTATATATCAACTTTATGATGCGCAAGACCCTTATCAGCATAAACTGCGGCCAGGTCATTATCAGTTGTAAAATAGATATCTGTATAAGCCCTTTTTTTGGAAATGATTTTATTTATGGCAGCTATTTCCAGTGTTTGGATAACCTCACGGTAATAAATATCCAAAGATAACAATACAAGAATAAGCAGGAGAAAAAAAACGACTGTTTTATAGTAAACTAATACAGAGCGGAAATATAACTTTTTTTTAGCTAAAACGACTAAAAAAATAAGAATAAAAATTACGATAGTAATATCAATGATCATTTGAGTATAAATAATGATCGGTGTTAGTAATTAAATTGCTGAAATATTGATCAGACAAACAGTAATAATTCGTATTTTCCCCGGTACATGCATACATGTTGGTTTTATATATAAAAATTTTCAGCTTTTTGGTCTCCAAGCTGTTGTTTTTTCTGGCAGTAATACTAAACCGTACAGGAGAGACCTCATTTTTTAATTTTGTTTTAATTTTGTTATTAAATAAGACTTTCTCTGCTTTAAGTAACGCCAGGTAATGAACCAGAAAATCAATATTGGTCATTATAATTTTATGCTGCGGGAAATCATTAAATTCCCAGAAAACTCCTTTTTTACGGATAAGATTTCTATTAAACCGGACAGTTACAACATTTTCCTGCTCAAACTCAATCAGATTTTTATCCGGTAAAACCGCCAGCTCTTTTTGTAAGGCCAGTATAATGTAATCCCGTACATGATATATTTCAGGGCTTTTATTATAACGGATATAATATCCCGGTGGTTTCAGACCCGTAGCATTCCCCTGATAAAAAGTATGAGCCGCGGTATGATTGTTTGTTTTCAGGTAGATAGTATAATAGTTTTCAGCACTGTCCAACCCGTATTTACTCAGGTCCTTGTTGGTATTCCCAACAGTAGATATATATTCAAAGGTGTTAAAATTTTTAACATTGGCAACCGCTTCATCCTGTTCAGCCAGTCCGAGTTCAGGATCGGTAATATACCATTTTCCGTTTATTCTGGTGCAGGTGATATTGGTATTATTATAACTGATTTTCCACTTTGCTGCATTTTTTTCACGGAAAGAAAAAATCTCAGGCTGTTTTAAATCACTCCATTTTTTTTGCCTGCTTTGATAGTGATCATATGCAAAATATGCTATGCCAAGAAGTAAAAAAAAAATTAGTAGATAAATAATATTTCTTTTCAAGTTTCACCTTTATAAGTTAATTTAAAACTGCGTTTGATAAAATATATGACGAGACCGAAAATAATAATCAGCAGCGGTATAATAACACTGAACAGCCAGTAGAAAAGCTTTTGCTGAGAAGTACCAAGCGCAATTTTGGTATTTTTTATCTGCTTGGCGCGTACTGATACTTTATTTTCTCTATATAAAAGCCAGTTGACGACATTTAAAATCAAATCTTTATTCCCCCCTGTATCAATAAACCGGTTACGGATAAAATCACTATCGCCTATTACAGCCAGGCGTCCTATTCCCGGTGCCTGTATACCGGCTCCCAGCACTAGCGGACCTCTGATATCGTTTTTATCAAAATAAATTTCAGGAGCGGCTGTCTCTCCCCAGGCAGCGTTAAAGGATTTTATAAACGGTTCTATCCTGATTTTACTTTTTTTGGGCGGAAGTTTTATACTGCGGCATCTGTAAAGATAACTTGTCAGATTATATTTATCAAGTTCATTAACAATACTGTGATAATCATACTGTACAGCAGGGTAAAGCGGAGAACCGCGCCGGTTTTGTTTTTCATAAAAAAAATGTTGTTTATCTATTACGAGATCATCTCTTAAAACTATATTGTACTCCCCTAATAATTTTTTAAGATTATTTAACGGTTCTTTGTTTGTATTAAAAGGATCAAGCAAAAACAAAACGGATTTTTCATTTTCTATATAACGTTTCAGATGTAAAATTTCCTTATAGGAATAATCTTTTTGCGGTCCGGAAACAATTACCAGATCAGCATTTTTTAACAAGCCCGCTGATAGCGGTGCTTTTTTTAATAAAATTTTGTCAATATTAAGAGCCGCTTTAAATTTACTGATACCGTAATTTTCCAGAGAGTAACTGTTATTCTCCTGATGACCGTCTATCAGTAAACATCTATAACTGCCCGGATTCATAAAATTATACAGAACAGCGGTCAGCATTTTTTCATAACGCAGTAATTCTACAGTTTCGCGGCTGTTTTTACGGCCTAATTTATAAAAATCAGTATAATTAAATCTTAAAGGTTTGTAATTACTGCATGTAGCGATTACCGTACCCATGTTTTTTATATTATATTTTTCCCTAAGTTTAATATTTCGGGCCGGATCAATAAAACGGAAATTAATTTTAGATGATCGTTCCTGATATAAAGCAAGGATTTCAGGAAAAGGATCATTATAATCAAGATTATTAAAAACAGTAAAAGTAACCTTTTTTTTGAGTTTATTTAATATTTTTTCAGTATACGGAGATAATGAAAATAGTTTGTTTCTGCTGAAATCCATCTTCCATGAAATAAATTTAAAATAAAATATTAGATATATTAAAAGAAAGATCATTAAAATTATAAAAATACGGAAAGATTTTTCAATTTTGCGGCGTTTATAAAGATTTTGAAAAAAAATTATTAGTTTTTTAAAATTAAGCAATGGTAAAAATAACAGGATTACAGTGGCCAGAAAAAAAAATATTCCGGAGATTATATAAATCTCCGCTGCATATAGCAGAAAGGAAAGCAAATAAAATGTAAATAAGGAAGCAATAAGAATAAGATTTTTTTTAAAAAATGACATTATAGCTCCAGTAACCTTGTAGATACAAAAATTGAAAAAACTATACACATAACAAAATAAATAATATTTTTAAGCTCCAGTAAGCCGTATACAAAGGAGTTGTAATGAATAATAATAGTAAGTTCTTTAAACAGTTCTCTTAGAATGCCGCTGTTGTTTTCCACAAGAAAACTTAAAAAAAGTAAAAACAAGGTAAAAAAGATGGCAGTGATGCCGGCAATAACCTGGTTTTCCGTTACAGCGGAAAATATCATACCAAAACCAATTACAGCAGCTCCCAGCAGATATAAACCGCTGAACTGGCACAGTAACTCAGGCCAGTAAAGATCAGTATAAAATTCCATGACCAGAGGAAATATAAAAAGAAAACTGACATACACGGTAAAAACCGATAACACACCGATATATTTTCCTATTACAATATCCAGACTGGTAAGCGGCGCTGTTTTTAAGAGTTCAATAGTACCGGTTCGTTTTTCCTCGGCGAAACAGCGTATAGCAAGCAAAGGACAGAAAATAAATATTAATTTGGATACTGCCGCAAAAAAATCTGTCATATTTACCGAGGCATTATACTGCAGAATATTCATAAATATTATACCGCTTACGGAAAGCAATATACCAATAAAAATGTAAGCCATAGGTGTAAAAAAATAGGTATATAACTCTTTTTTTAAAACGGTTATTTGCTGATTCAACATATTAAATTTATCCTGTCAGATCCTGAAATACATCTTCCAGAGTCGGTTCTTTTATTCTGATTTCTTTAAAGTTAATATTCTGCTCATTTAAAAAAGCGGTAATTTTTTTTATATCATTAAAACTTTGAACGGTTTTAATAAAAATACAGCTATCCTCTTGCCTGATCTTATTGCTAAATTGTTGTTGCAGCAGATAAGCAGTAGTTTCCGGGGAACTTGCTTTTAAAATAATACTCCCTTTTTGCTCGGAGGAACTTATTAAAGCATCAATATTCTGTACAGTTAAAATCCTGCCCTTATGCAGAATAACTATTTTACGGCAGAGCTGGGCTACTTCATTAAGAAGATGCGAAGATAAAATAACTGTACGTTCAGCAGCCAGTTTTTTTATAAAATTTCTTATCTGCACAATCTGGTTGGGATCAAGTCCCACAGTCGGTTCATCCAGAATTAGAAGTTCAGGATCCCCCAGTAAGGCCATAGCTAAACCTACTCTTTGCTTCAGACCTTTGGATAGAGTTTTTATAAGTTGTTTCCTGCGATCGGTCAGTTCCATAACTGCAAGTATATCACTTATATGCCGGTTCAGGGAATTTTTGTATAATCCTTTAAGTTCAGCACAAAATTTTAAAAATGCATAAACAGTCATATCTTCATATAAAGGCGGATTTTCCGGTAAATAACCGATTTTTTTTTTAACAGCAACCGGATTTTGGGTAATATCCAAACCGTTTATACTGATTTTACCTGTGTAAAAAGGCAGGGAGCCGCAGATAGTTCTGAGTAATGTTGATTTGCCGGCGCCGTTAGGTCCCAGCAATCCGGTAAGTTCACCTTTTTTTATTTCTAAATTTATATTTTTTAAGGCTTTAAATTTATTATTGTACTCTTTTTCCAGATCACAGATATTAAGCATCACAAAACCTATTTTAAGAGCTGGTAAAGTTTATTAAGATTTTTCCTGGAAATAGTTATGTACTGAATGCCTATCTCATAGTTTTGATTATCATTGGTTTCACATCGTTTAACTTCACCAATGAATTTGAGTTTATAATCGTCAAGTTTGATGGTTATAGCAATATCTGCGTTAATATCAATTTTATGATTTGATAAAATTTTTATACCGCCATAGCTAAGATCCAAAATCTTTTTTATAGGTACAACCTGGGGCTGACCCAGCTCACGCATACTGATATCCAGATCCAGATCAACTGTTTTCCTTTTGAAAGTGCGTTGCATCTGTGTCATAACTATTTTTTCTCCATTATACTGTCTATTTTTATTTGAATGGAAGTCTGCCGGTCAACAATACCAAGCAGTTCATATATTTTTACAGGTTTATCTTTTCCTTTTACAGCAATAGCATGTCCGGAACGCACCATAACAATGTTTTTTACTTTTTCATAGGTATCTTCAGCAATAACTATGGGAGCGAATCCCTGAGTCCCGCCAGCATCGCATAAGCGGGAAGCCATATTGACAGTATCACCGATAACCGTATAATTCATACGATTTTCACTTCCCAGCATACCGGCAGTAACCAGGCCCGAGTTAATACCAATACCGATACGTATAGGCATTTTCCCTTCGTTTTTACGTTTTTCATTCAGTTTATCAAGTTCAATGATCATCTCAATAGCTGTACGGCATGCATCTTCCGCATGATCCTGATTAGGATCAGTAGCACCGAATATGGACATTATCTCGTCACCGACATATTTATCGATTATACCCATATTTTTATTTACCACATATTCCATTAAGGTAAAATATTCGTTTAACATGCTCATAACTTCACTGGGATTAAGGCTGCTGGAGAGTTTGGTAAAAGATCTTATATCGGAAAAGAGCATAGTAACATCTTTTTCTTCACCGCCGAGAAACAGATCCCCGGCCATCATAACCTCTACTATCTCCTCGCTTACTGCTTTACCAAAAGAATCACGCATACGCTCTTTTTCCCTTAGTTCCGCGGTCATATTATTAAAATTCCAGGTTAATAATCCTACCTCATCCTTGGCTGTAATTTTGACATGCTGATTAAGATCACCTTTACCAATGGCTACCATGGCATCTTTTAAGCGGGAAATGGGTTTGGTAAAAAAGAAAGAGAAAATGATACTAAATAAAAGTCCCCCTGCTGTAAATATAAGTCCAATAAAAATTATAATTCTGATTATATCAAGAATGGCAATATTAGCACTGCGCTGGGAAAAACCGATATGAATCTCACCATTGGCTTTGGCCAGCTGCTGGAGGGTCACCGGGGCGCTGATATCATAATAAATATCTTTTAACCCGACAATTTTATTAGCAAGTTTCTGCAGGGGAGTAAGACCATGCATCTTTACCGCGCCGATCTTTTCAATTTGTACCGGCTTTTTTTTACCTTTTTGAATTAAGGTTCGGTCATAGAGCGGAATTGAGGAGTTGGCAACTTCTTTATCACGCACTCCCCCCTGCCAGACAATCTTTTTTCTGACATCAAAAAGCTTTATATATATGACATCATTAACCGTAATATTTTCTTTAAGTATGGGTTCCAGCTCCACATCTACAATAGTATCAAGTTCGTTATAAGGTACCTTGCCCATCGGCTCAAAAAGAGATTTGGCTACCTGGGAGGCGATAACTTTCCCTCGCTGCTGCATTGCTTTTAACTGCACTTTTTGCATCTGATTTATCATATAATAAGACAGCAGAAATATAATAACCATAATAATAGCAATAATAGCCAGGGAAAGTTTTAAGGCGATTTTGAAAAATATTTTAGGCGGCTGTTTGCTTTGCTGATAGGTCTGCTTGGGGCCGGTGGATTTTAGCTCCTTATTTTTATCGATGTCTTTTAACAGTCTGTTTAATTTACCGTACTTTTCTGCTGAAGGCAAAGTTTAACTCTCTTTTAATAAATTTTGCATTTCCGTATATACGGAAACATAACTCTGGGAACCATGGCTGGCCGGCATCTCGTCTATAAAATTAACACCATGATTATTAGCTTCCAGAAAAACCTCATCAAAAGGTATTTTATTTTTAAAAGTTATATCTTTAATTTTATTGCGGGCCCACTCAACAACGCTTTTATGCGATTTTAATTGTTCCTGAAACATTGTAAACAGCAGATAATAGTTACACAGCTTGTTATATTTATTGTTGATCCTGCGCAAGGTCAGAAGAAGCTGATTGAACCCGGCTAATGATAAAAAATCAGGTATAGCGGGAATAATTACCATATTGGCGGCAGTAACGGCATTGAACTGCAGTGCGCCTACTGTTGAGCAGCAGTCAATAATTATATACTGGTATTGTTCGTTTTTAATTAGTTTTTCCAGCCTTTTGTTTAAAACAATGGACTTTAAAGGTTCTTTACCATGTTTTTTTTCAAAAGAATACAATTTATCAACTGCCGGCATTAGATGGATATTTGGTTTGGCGGTTTTTTTAATGGCTTTTTTATAATTGGAACCGGTTAAAAAGGTATAGGAATTGTAGGTAATATCAATTTTTTTATTGGTTAGAACCGAAGTGGAATGACAATTGGGATCCAGGTCGATAATAAGGGTACGGTTGCCTCTGTTGGCAGCTATGCTGGCCAAAGCGATGCAGGTGGTGGTTTTGCCTACCCCGCCCTTTTGATTAACTATGGAAATAATTTTATGCTTATTATCATACATATATATTATTATACTATGATTTTAATATAAATCATATGTTTACTGCTTAAGGGTGCTTAATTTTAATCAATTTATCCTTCAGGTTTTTATTAAATATTAGTTTTTTTTCTTCTCTGGAGTCAATCATTTTGGCTTTGCCATTTTTAAATTTTTGACTGTTATTGTCCATATCCTGCGGCAGTTTGAATTTATCTTCGTTATATTTTTGTATAGCTTCATCATAGTTGAAATTGTAAATAATTTTTTTATATTTATCATCAACATCGATCATGGCGGTTTTTTTACCGGATTTCTGCAGATGTTTATCAATCTCCTCCTGTTCCAGATGGAGATCATTCTTTTCAGAATTACTGCTCTCTTTTACATCCAGATGCGAATCAGGTTTATTGTTTCTATTTACGTTATATTGAAACTCTTTTTTTAATTCATAAATATCATTCTGGAGATTTCTTACAATCGGATTTATCTCTTCCCGGAAACTGCCGAAAAAACTAAGGGCTTTTTCCGATATATGAAAAATAGAAGCTGTTTTTTTAAAAAAACGAATAAGCAGTTTATACCTGTTGTTTACCCTGATAAGCACAACAATAAAAATATGAAAAACAAGAAAATACAGAAAAACAGAAGTAATAGCATAGTAAGTTTTAAAAATAACTGTTTTATTGTCAATAGAAGTTTTATGACACACGATGAAATCTTCAAAACTAAGAGCCAGCTTTTGCCCGGTACCGGGAAGCTGCCAGCCGGAAAACTGTTTAAAAGATGCAACATTGCCGCTGGTTTTAACCCTTCTAAAGCTTATTAAATTAAAAAAATCATTAATATTTATTACTGCAGTGATACGCCCTTTTTCTGTATTAAAAATATCTAAAATCCTGCGGTTTATTACATAATATAACTGTTTTTTATATTTAAAAAGGGGAATCTGATTAGTAAAAGAATAGCTGATGATCTTTACCGGAATATCATCATTTTTCTGATAATAGAGGAGCTTTTTATAATTATTTTTATTATTTTTTTTAAATAGAACAGCGGTTTCTATATTAGGGTCTTCGGCAAAAGTATTCTGAATAAATTTTTTACCGGTTTTAATATCAGAAGCAGCAGCAAATTTACTGAAACTGTTTAATATTTTTTCTGATGACGCTATCTTATTTACGGTTGTTACAGTTGGTTTAAGTTTTTGCCGGAATTGTTTATTAAAAGTGTTAAGGATAATCGAGGACCGCCATAATAATAACAAAAAACAGAGTAAACAAAATAAAAGAATTGAAGTAATAATATAACGGATTTTAAATAACTGTGACACTGATGATACTATCCTTTAATAGTTTTATAGTAATCCCTTTAAATTGTCGATCAGCACTGCTTTTAACTTTACTGCTTGTTGCAGACCGTTTTATATATAACTGCTGGTCCCTGATACTAAGATCCAGTGCTTCGTTAAATCTTTTGGCTATTTCATTGCGGAATTGTTTTATACTCCCGGTTTTATTTATAAATAGCAGATAAGAAACAAGTGTTATCAGATCAGTAAGAGAACGGTTATTCTGTTCTATTATAAATTCCGCCATAGCCCGGTTGGGTACAGCTATTTTATTTTTCTGTTTTATATCGTGCAAAGTTACTTTTTGATTGATTATATCAATAAGCTGACCGAATTTACTGTCGCCCGTATATTTTTCCGCCAGTTTGTTAACCGCCATGTTTTTATAACTTACCAGCTTGATAGCCGGTTTATTGGCGTAAAACGGAGATACTCCCTGGTTACCTTTATAGATTACTTTAACCTTGCTTTTTTTCTGCCGGCGTAGACGGGCAATTTCTGCTTTCAGGGCGGCAATTTCAGAAGCGTTAACCTTTTTTGAGGATTGTTTTTGTTTTTTTTCCCGGCGGGCAGATAATTTTTCAAACTGTTTACCGATTATGGTTATATTTTTTTCTGTTGTCAGGCCGTCATAGCGCTGATCACTGCTTTGCACCACAGCTTTAACCGTAAACAGGGTAAGACGTTTTTTTACCGGTAATACAGCTGAGAAAGGGATAAATAAGCCGTTTTGGGCTTCCTGATCAACTTTGATGCGGTTGGTAGATTGATATAATTGTATTGAAACAGAGAGTTTGGATCTTACTTTTCCGTAGAGTTTAAATTCGCTACTGCTGGTTTCAATCTCGTTATAGTTGTCTTTAAAAATAATTACGGGTTTGTTATCATCCCGCTTTAAAAGAAAATCATAGGTAAAGGTGTTATTAGCCTTATCATAAAGCTTTAAAGTCATGGGTTTGGAACTGGAGTCCATGTTATATACCGCAGAGATAGTATTCAGTGTACGGTCAATTTCCATATCCTTACCGATCTTGGCTCCGCGCGGCATTAAGGATGCTTTATATAAATTATCTTCTATGTATTTAAACTTAACCGGTTCCTCTGCTGAACTGATAATATACTCCGGCTGTTTATTTTCAATATCCGGTTTAGTTGAGTCGTATATTATGGTTACACCTTTCGTAGAATTATTATTACAAAAATCAATTGCATTAAATGTAATGTTATTTTCTCCTTCTCTCAGATTTTTTAAAGTAACCTGAAAATTACCGCGGGAATCTGTCTGCAGAAGCTGTTTGCTTCCATGTTTGGCATAATAAATACGTTTAAGCTTATGATCACTGACTTTACCGTTTATTTTAAATTTATTAACAGCAGTATACTGAATGGAGTTATTGGCAAACTTGACCAGACTTATTTGCGGTTTACGGGCATCATATAAAAATATTGCCGAGGCTTCATTCTGCCTGCCCTGTTTATCAGTAACCTTAAAGCGGACTTCATAATTCCAGAGTTTGGAAATATGATCTGAACCGGAAAAATCAATAGACGCAATAACATTGTGATAAATGTTTTCTTCCTCATTTACATGTATTTTTACTCCTTTACTGGTAAAAGGGCTCAGGATATCGCTATCCCGGTAACGAATATCTTGAACCTGAACCGGCTGGATACTGTTTTCGGAAACAACCGCGCCTATAATGTGCATCTGTTTTTGTTTAAAGGAAATTTCAGGAAAAAAGGAGACCTCGGGAATTTCTTTTCTGTGCATAAACATACCCCGCCCGTCAGAACCTACATAGACGTTTTGTCCGTCTATAAATATCTTGTCCAGGGTATTGTTACCAAGTGCAGGGATATCATAAATTTTCCATTCCAGTGTTTTTAAACTGTAGTTGACAACCTGTCCGGAAAACAAGGAGATCCATAAATACTGACCGTCCACAGCCAAACCAACGATCTCATCAGAAGGCAGAATATTATTAGCGGAAGAAAAAACATTTACCGAATCCGGACTGTCCAGACTTAATTCCATGATGCCATTGGCCAAAGTACCTATAAACAGTTTATTGTTCAAATATACAGTTTGCTGTACCGGTATCTTGTGAGCCGGTGATTTTTCATCATCAACACTCATCCAGAAAGTACTCCATCTTCCTTTATAAGCAATACCTTTGGAGGTTGATACTATTATCATTGCCGGGCTCAGATAGATATCTTTGATTTTATCTGACGGTAAACCATTAATACTGGTTATTCTTTTCTGGCCGATCGTTTCGGTTTTGACATTGATGGTATTTATTCCCCAACGGTCAGTTCCCACAAATACGGTTGACTCATTTCCGGCAATACAGCTGATATTATCTGAACTCAAGCCGGGTGTGCTGTTAAAGCCGTCAGGTGTTTTACGTGCGGTTTTGGTATACCATTTAAGCAATTTGTAATTTTTAATGTCCAGTTTGTAAACACCGTCATAGGAAGCGATCCAGAGTATGCCGTCCGGTGCTGTATATATATCACGTATATAGATGGAAGGAAAATTGAAAACTTTGGTTATGGCATCTTTATCTTTTCTTTTAAAAAAAAGTCCTTCGGTAGTACCGATGAAAATTTTATTTTCATTACGGGCAAAAGCGCGGATATAGTCAGCTTTTAAGCCGGGATGCGTTATTTTTTTAAACTCGGCAAATGATAAAATTATACAGCAATTAATCAGCAGCAAATATTTCATTACGTACAATTATACTATAATATACCTTTTTTTTTAATAATTACTGAAAAAATTATTTAAAAGAATATTTAATCTCCCATTAATTTCAGTTTGGTTTTAGCCCTTTGTATGTACTCTTTAACCTTGTCATGGGATGGATCATAACGTAACACCTGTTCCCATTTTTTAATCGCATTACGGTAATCACCTTTTTTATAATATTTTATACCTTCTTCAAAAAGTTCAGCACTGTTACGGCGTTTCTGTCTGCGCTCAGCAGCTCTCTGTTTACGCAGTTTCTGGTTAATAGTGTCTATCTTTTTACGGACTTTAAGGTTATTGGGGTTTATGGCCAGAATATCGTTGTATTTGGCCAGAGCCTGAGACAGTTTGCCTCTTTTATATGCTTTTTCAGCATCTTTATTGTATTCCTCGATCAGATCATTAAGTTTTTCCTTGGCGTCTTTGATATTACGTTTAATGTCATTTTTCTCAGCTCCGCTAACAAGCTGACCGTTGATCAATATTTCCCAGTTTTCCAAAGCTTTTTTATACTCACCTGCAGCATAACTCTTTTTCGCGTCTGCTTTGATTTTTTGCTTTTTCTCTTTGAGATCATCCATGATGTTATTGTAAATTTTAAAGTTTTTATCATCATTTTCATTAATCTGTATAACCAGTTTATAAAAGCCTAAAGCTTTGGTCAGCTGGCCGTCATTATAGGCTTCGCGGCCTTTTTCTATAAATTCACGCACCATCTTACATTTATAAAGCATATCTTCAGATTCGATATCCTGTTCATCAACTTTTAACACAGTCTCGAAATTTTCCTGAGCTTTAGCGTATCTGGCGTTTTCAAATTGTACCTTGCCTTTTTGCAAAGACTTCTCTTTTATCTCTTCAAGTTTTATATTTACTTCATTCAATGCTTCCCTGGCTTTATCATTTTCCGGATTAGCATCCAAAGCACTGCCTAGTTTTTCTCGTGCTACAAACCACTGTTCATTATCCATTGCTTCAATGCCGTCATTATAATCTTTGTCTTCAGCTTCTTTTTTACGTTTATGCGCCAGACGTATATATTCCCTGACCATTTGATTTTCCGGATCACGGTTGGAAATTTGGGTCCAGATGCTGATAGCCTTGTCAAACTCTTTGGATTTAAAAGCTTTTACACCGTTTTGAAACTGCTGGGCAAGTTTATTTTCACGTTCAATAGCCAGTAACTCTTCTTCCAGTTTCTCTTTGTACTGGTCAAGACCAGGGTGATCAGGATTAATTTTTTCTATCTCTTTTAAAAGACGGCTGGCCTCGCGAAAATTTCTGTTTTGATATTTGATCTGTAATTTCGCATATAGATCTTTAACCTTTTGCATATTTTCAATTTTATTAACATATTCTAACGCAGTTGCATCATCCTCATTAGCTTCCAGAACCTGCAAAAACTGCTTTTTAGCTGCAGCATATTGTTTCTGACTGAAAAGCTGAATACCTTTTTCGCGATAGGTTTGGTATTTTTTAGTGATCAGGGCACCGAGACGGGCAATTTTTTCCTGTAGATCCTCATCACCCGGCTTGTAGCTCAGGGCTTTTTTATAAGACTTTCTGGATAAAATGAGTTTATTATCTCTTTCCAGAGTTCTTCCTCTTTCCACAGCCTCTTCATAAAGTTTTTCCAGTTTATTATTTACTTCCTTAAGGTAAATATTAACTTCCCTGTTTTGCGGTTCCAGATTATGAGCAAGCTGCCAGTTTTTTCTTGCCTGTAAATACTGCTGTTTATTAAAAGCGGTTTTAGCCTCCTTATTGTATTTATTAAAGAGACGCTCTTTTTCATCTTTATATTCATTAAAAGTTTTTAAAGCTTTGGCATGATCCGGAACTAAAGCCAGTACCTGTGATAAAAGCTTGATACCGGCAACCAGGTCTCCTTTATTAAACTTGATTTTAGCCTGCAGATAAAGGTTGTCAGCTTTTTCCTTTTTACGGTCATATTCCTTTTGGATAGCTACATTTTCAACCAGGTTTTCAATTCGGTTTTCATCTATTCCATACTGCTGTGCTTCTTTGTATAAATCTACAGCACCGTTATAATTCTGATTGGACAAAGCTTCATTACCTCTGGTTATAAGCTTTTTACCTTTGGCTTTACGTTCAGCAATACGGCGCAGCTGGTCAACCTTTTCTTCTATTTTAACTTTCAGTTCTCTGGCTTTTAAAAAATCAGGGTCAATAAGTAACGCATTTTTAATGCTCTGTAAAGCATCTTCATAGTTTTTGTTTTTAAACTCCATAGCTGCAATATTATAATAATTTTCTTTCTCCTCCTGCATCTTTTTACGGGAAAGATTTAAAAACTTTTTAGCTTCCGGATTGTTTTCTTCATAACTTAAAACAATTTTAAAGGTGTTCATAGCTTTGATATACTGTTTATCACGATACAGTCGTTTACCCTCTTTAAGTTTAAGTTTGATTTCATTGCGTATCTTTTTCTTGGTATGTTCAATATTTTTTAAAGCCTTTTCATGGGTATTATCAATGCGTAATACTTCCTGCCACACACTTAGGGCCTGGCCGTACTTACCCTTATCATACAGTTTTTCCGCCTGCTCCATAAAACGTTCAATTTTTTTAAGATTTTTGATCATTTTGGCCGGATCCACTACCATGGAAGTACTGTAGTAAATATTGACTCCTATCATCTGTTCTACACCGCCCTTGACACTGCTGCTGTAAAGAGGCAGGTTATGACGCAGCAGATTTTTAAGGCCGTAAGTTATTTCAAAGTTGTTAGCTTTAACACTTAATGAGAGGTTGAGATTATTTTTTTCCGGGCCAAGAGCGAAAAACCCCAGATTAAGACTAACGATTTTATAATGGCCTTTAAGACCCAGATCAAGACTGAAAGCTTCTGCGGCATGCGGAGTAAAACCAAGCCCAAGGCCGAAACCTATACGTCCCTTCCAGAAAGAAACACTGCCGTTGGCAGATATTGTTCCCGGAGATGCGTTTTTACTGAACAGACCCGCAACATTTTTTACATAAAGTCCGGCCGCAATATTTTCCAGTTCAAACTTTTCACCCATTTTTACATTACCGAAATATTTGGCATAGGCAAGTCCGATATTCGGTTTAAATACAGGTTTTTCATACTCTTCGAAAAAGAACTCCACGTCTCCGGCTAAAGCCTGCTGATATTTAAGTTTATAAGTAAAAGCCGGATGAAAAACATAAGACTGATATCCCTCATTACCTTGTAAAATACCGTTTTCAGTAATAGAGATATTACCGCAGTTTAAAATAGAAAAATAGCCGGATACAGTCATTTTTTTATTCAGGTCTTTATTAAAAGCCAGACCACCCATAAAAACATCCGGAATTACACCGATAGTATGGGTTATACGGTAACTGAAAGAAAAATCGTTATAAGGAAGAAAGGAGGCATAAGCAGCATTGTTTTTAAGAGCAGGTGAATTTTTAACCAGATATGGAGCAGCAAGACCGAAAATATTATTTTCTACAAAAGGTTCTACCAGAAAAATAACCGGTACATCCTGACTTTTATTTGCAGCCCGTATGGTATAAAGCTGCATTGAAAAAAGGATAATAAGTAATATAAGTGTCTTTTTTATATTCATTTTTATTTTCATTATATCTACTAAATATAACAATAATCAGTATATATTGGGCAATATTTTTTCATATTATCGTATTACTGGACAATAAGTTTTACAGTACTTATTTTTTGCTTGTTAGCAGAATCTTCGGTTTTGCGGATAAAATATATACCCGGCGGTATCTTTTCTCCTTTTTTGGAGCCATAATTATACCGGAGATTCCATTTTAATACCTCCTGTACACCATTATTTTGTAAGGCAATATCAGTTTTTTTCCACACAACCCTGCTTAACAGGTCAAAAACTTCTATAGCAACTGTACTGCCGGAAGCAGCATTAAAAATTACAGTAGCCTGGCCGCTGACTCCGGAAACCGGATTGTCCACCAGGATAAGGTCCTCACCGGTCTCATTCATGGTATTGGAAACATTACTGGCAGTATATTTATTTATATCAATTTCATAGATACCGTCATTACTGAAACTGTCTGTATCATTGACTACAGTTACTCCCTCTACTGTGGCAGTTATCTGATCACGGCCGCTCTCTGCAGCAAGATAATCAGCAGTATAGCTATTGGAAAGTGTATTATAGGATGCAGAGAAAGAAGCAGCATTAGGCCCGCTGACTGTCAAAGCCACATCCAGATCATTATTGGTAACCAAATTGTGGTATTCATCAACTACCGGCAGGCGCAGGTATATATTGTTACCTGTCACAGCATTATTGGAGGGAGAAGCGGAAATAACAGTATCCATAATAAAGGGTTTGGCGGGATATACATCAACAAAATGGGAAGCTGCAAGCGGTAAATCGCCGCCGGTTCCGTTTAACAAAACTGTATTGGTGGCACGGTAAAGTTTCATTGTTATCTGGGCATTACCGCCGTTAAAATCAACATTCAGAATATCACCGGTATTGACAAAATTGGTTCCGTCAGCAGAATAAACAGGCATTGTGGGAATGTTTTCCAGGGATGGTAAGGGACCGCTGATAGCAATATCAAGATTAGTGGTAGCCGGATAAAAAAGACCGCTGTCATTAAAAAGGCGGAGATTAAGGTTGAAATTGGAACCGGCAGTAACAGCTGCAGGCATTGAGATTATATCATATTCAGTAAGAATACCGGTCAGTTCATTAGTAAAAAGTATATTGGTATTGGAAATAATATTACCCAGACCGCACTGGTTGGTAACAGAAAGCACCAGATCATAATACCCGGCCGGGAAGAGCGGACTGTAAGTATCAAGGTTTATAGTATGTGAACCGTAGTTGGAAATACTAGTCAGATTATAAGGTATATTGGTAACCAGGCTGTTATTACTGTTATAGACACTGAGACTTCCCTCTGCAAGCGGAGCAAAATCATTACTCAGTGTAAAACCAACCTGGTAAATATTACTCTGGGTGGTATTATTATAATTAGTAGCAAAACTCAGCTCCGGCGGTGTAAAATCAAAATAGTTGGTGTAGCGGTTGGTTGTTAATTTACTGTAACTGTTACTTACCACAAAATAAAAGATATTGGAACTGTTTTCATAATATGCTAAATCAAGATTGGTATACCAGTTGGTATCACCGGTTACCGGAAGATAATCAAAACCATTACTGCTGAAATATATATTTTCAATACCGCCGAGATAGCTGACAGCATTACCGGCAAATGTATTGGAGGGAGTAACAATCCATTTATTGGTCATATAGTTGGTCAGATAAACTTCCGGCGGCGCATTGGTAACATAATTGGTAATAATGACCTGATTAGTTAAACCGGCAGCATTAATACTGGTCAGGGTTATAATTGCCATACCGTCAGCCAGGGAACTGAAATTAACCGGAATTGTAAAGAAACCGTTAGTAACCGGTGCAGGATAAACAGTACTGTTGACTTTATAGGTAAAAGAAGTTATAGCAGCAAAATCCTCACTATTTGTACCGGTAAAATCCACAACTCCGGTTACAGCACTGCCGGACGCGGGAGAGGTACTTATCAGATCAGGGGGGGTGATATCGATACGGTTAGTCAAACGGCTTACCACAGCAATGCCATTATTATCAACAGC
>CAZFAK010000008.1:0-25016 GCA_964517045.1 uncultured Spirochaetia bacterium
GATCTGCTCCGGCAGCATCCTTTTGCTCTGTTTCCGGTTCCTGTCCGTATATGATTGTTATTAAACCAAATATTACTAATATTATAAATTTTAACTTTTCCATACAGTAATTATATAGTGATAAAAAAAAATATGCAATTTTTTTTCTGATAAATATTCGGTTTTAAAAATGCTGTAACTGTCGAAAAACAATCAAACAAAACAGCAGTTTACTGTTTGCTTCAGAATAGTGTGCTGAAAAAAGTTATTCCGGGGAAAAGATTAAACTTTAAAATACCTGAAAAAAGCCGTAAAATTTAACCGGTTTTCAAGTTGACTTTTTAAAAACACTATTTTATAATATTTTATGAACAGAAGAATAAATCTTTTTGTTTTTTTTACTTTGATCTTTACGGTTTTGTTTTTTATATTTCAAAATTTTGATAATAAAGTTAATATTGATCTGCTGCTGTGGCAGTCCTCTTCTCCCATACCTGTAAACTTTATTATCATAGCAGCTTTTTGCAGCGGTATTATTTTAATTGCTTTGGCAAGATTATTTGATTTTACCGGTAAAGATAAAACCGGCTCCGGTATAACCGCACCTGATGACAAACAATAATTTTCTATCACCTGACAATTGACAGCCGCAGGTGACGGGAAAAAATATTTATTCTTTTTTAACAACTTGATTCAATGTCCGGCAATTTTTTTTTACAAAATAAAAATAAAATCTATACCAACCTCATCAATTCCCTGTTCCCGGAAAATCTTCTTAATAAAATTAATTCTGCCTGCCATAACCGCCTAAGCGGCCTGCAGGGCACCTATTTAAGTTTTTTTTTATACAGGTTTTTTCAATTCAAAAAACAAACAGTAGTTATTGTACTGCCGGACAATCAAACTGCTGAAAACGTCTATTATGATCTTATTAATATCAGCACTCTGCAGGATATCTGTTTTTTCCCTGATCTTGATCTTGTACCGTATGAAGACATTTCACCGCCGGCCCGGCTTATCTATCAGAGACAGGCAGCTCTTTTTAAACTTACCGCCAATATTCCTGCCTTGATCATAACTACAGCCCGGGCAGCAGTACGTAAAATTGTAAACAAACAAATTTACCATACGCATATTATTAATCTGCAAGTTAAACAGATAATTAACAGGGATAAGCTTTTTCAACAGCTGGAATTGCTTGGTTACAACCGCGTGTCCAGGGTAGCAGGCTATGGCGAGTACGCAGTAAGAGGAGGTATTATAGATATCTATTCCCCATCATCTGCATATCCCTGCCGCCTTGAGTTTTTTGATAACGAATTGGAAGAAATTCGTTTATTCCATACAGAGAGTCAGATATCATTTACCGGGACCGGGGCAATACATATCCTGCCCAACCGCGAATTATGTTTAAATAATGATATAGTAGCTGATAAAAGAGACCGGATTAAAAGTATTTATAAGGATAAAAAACAATTAGATGATCTTCTGCAAAAATTAAATCATTCCTATTCATTTCCGGGTATTGAACAGTACTTGCCTTTGTTCTATGACAATACTGCAGTATTATCTTCTTATTTTGAGCCGGATAATACGATCTGTTTTTTTTATCATCCGGAACAGTTACGGGAAAAAATAAACTCTTTCCATCTTGAATATCAAACAGCTTTCAATGCTCCTGATAAAAAGGAAAAGGTCAAAGTACCGGTTGATAAAATATTAATAAATGCAGAGACCTTATTTAAAACCGATTTTACAAGTATCTATCCGCTGGCCGGCGGGAGAGGAAAGGAATTTTCTTTTAATCCGGGGCCGGTTAAAAGTTATAAAAAAAATATAAAAAAGTTTGCCAAGGATACGGCAGCGGATATTAAAAACGGTTATAGTGTTTATCTGAGCGCCGGATTCAGTATGCAGGTGCAGCGCCTGGCTCAGCTGTTTGCCAAACTGCATCCGATAACTGTTGACGAAAAAAATTCCTACGCAATAAATTTCAAAAAATCAGCAAACTCTTTTTATATTATTCAGAGTTCACTGACTTCCGGTTTTACAGATCATAAAAATAAAATTATACTAATTTGTGATTTTGAAATTTTTAACCGTTCCCGAAAAAGAAACGAAAATTTCAGTAATGAAAATACTATACTGGAAAATTATCTCGATTTAAAGCCTGATGATTATGTTGTTCATATAAACCATGGCATAGGCCTCTACCGGGGATTACAAAAAATTGAAACACAAAAACTGCAGAAAGACTATCTGACAATTGAATACAGCGGCGGCTCGAAACTGTACATTCCCGTAGAGCAAATAAATCTCATCCAAAAATATATTGGTGTTAAAAAAAAGCAGGTTAAATTAAATAAACTGGGCGGTTCGGGCTGGAGCAAAATAAAAAACCGGGTTAAAAATGATATTGCCCGTACAGCAGCTATGCTGCTTGATCTATACGCGGCCAGAAAAAAATTTAAAAGCCGTCCTTTTGCACCTGATTCTTTCTGGCAGTATGAGTTTGAGGCTGATTTTAATTTTACAGAGACACCTGATCAGCTCAAAGCTGTAGCAGAGATAAAACATGATATGGAGCAGCCCCGGGCTATGGACCGTCTGTTATGCGGTGATGTTGGTTATGGCAAAACCGAGATTGCCATGCGGGCTGTATTTAAAACTGTTTTGAATGACAGACAGGCTGCTTTGCTGGCGCCTACCACAGTTTTGTCAGAGCAGCATTATCATAACTTTATAGAAAGATTTTCCAATTATCCGGTTAATATAGATGTCATAAACCGTTTTTGCAGTTTTAAAAGCCAGAGAGCAATAATAAAAAAAATTAAGGAAGGTAAAATTGATCTGCTAATAGGCACGCACCGCCTGCTGGCTGATGATATAAAGTTCAGGAACCTGGGACTGCTTATTATAGATGAAGAACAAAAATTCGGGGTTAAACAAAAAGAAAAAATTAAACAGGTTAGCCGCATGGTTGACTCTCTATCATTAAGCGCCACTCCCATCCCCCGGACTCTTCATATGTCCTTAGCGAGCATCAGGGATATCAGCCTGATAAAAACCCCGCCCCGTAACCGGCTGCCGGTAAAAACATTTGTTATGGAGTTTAATGAGAATATAATCAGACAAGCTGTACACCGGGAAACTGCAAGAGGAGGCCAGGTCTTTTTTGTGCATAACCGGGTTGCATCCATAACTGCCGTAACTGTTTATCTGCAGAAACTCCTGCCCGGAATCAGGATAAATTATGCCCATGGCCGGCTCCCGGAAGATCAGCTGGAAGTTGTAATGAAATCTTTTATTAATCAGGAATATGATATGCTGGTTTGTACTGCAATAATTGAATCAGGTCTTGATATTCCCAATGTAAATACAATTTTTATCAACAAAGCTCACCAGCTCGGTCTGGCTCAGCTTTACCAGCTAAGGGGCAGGGTAGGCAGAGCCAACCGGGAAGCCTTTGCCTATATGTTTTATAATAAAAACAGGGTATTAACTGAACAAGCTATGCAAAGACTCAGATCCATAAGTGATTTTACCAGCCTGGGCTCCGGTTTTAAAATTGCCATGCGGGATCTGGAGATCAGGGGAGCAGGTAATTTACTGGGGCCGCAGCAGTCCGGTAATATAACCGCTGTAGGTTATGAGCTTTATTGTAAACTTTTAGAGGAAGCTGTTCGGAAGGTAAAAGGAAGAAAAACCGCTTACCAGAACAATGCTGTGATTGATATACGTTACAATGGTTTTATACCTGATTTTTATATACCTGACAACCGGGCTAAAATAGAAATATACCGTAAAATTTCAGCCGTAAACAACGAGGAGGATTTTAATAAAGTATACAATGAACTGCTTGACCGTTACGGCAAACCTCCTGCTGTTATTAAAAAACTTTTTAAAATATCCCGTTTAAGAATAAAAGCCGGGCAGCTTAAAATATCCGCTATCAGGGAAAAAATAAACAGTCTTGAATTAAGTTTCAGTCCTGACAGCAAAATTAACCGCAAAAAGATAATCAGGCTTACTGTAAACAGTTCCCGGTATTTTGTTAAACCTCACCGCAAAAATTCTTTTTTCATAAAAATAAAAAACAGCGCTAAAAAAAAACATCTTAATTACAGTCTGGATGAAAAAATCGCCGCTGTTAATCAATTATTAAAACAAATTTCCTGAAAATATTGTTTTCCGGAAAACTGCTGCTTGTCTGCTGTTCAGTTTAACATGTTATAATTCACTGTGGCAAAAATATACGGTCAAAAAATACCTTTAAAAATACTGGCTAATGCCTGGCAAAACAGACGCCTGCATCACTCGGTTTTATTATACGGTCCTGAGCAAAGCGGAAAACTGGAAACCATCTTGAACCTGGCTAAAACCATGCATTGTAAAAAAAGCAGTAAAGGTTTTTGCGACCGCTGCAGCAGCTGCCGTGATATTCATCTACTGCGTTCTCCCTCTGTCCTGCTTACAGCCACGGATGACCGTATGACAAATATAAAAAATTATATTACGCTGATAAAAAAAAATATAAGCAGTGCAGCTAATAAATTAAAATATTATCTGAGCGGCGAACTGGCCAATATACTAAACCGCCATAAATTCGGGTTTCTGAAAAGGGTCAGCAGTGAAAAAAAATCTTTCCCGGCCGGGATCAAACTTACTGATAAAAAACTGGAAAACTCTCTGGAAGAGATTTATAATGTTTATCATAACTTTTTAAAAAGCGGCAATATAAATCTTTTTTCTGAAAATGTTATTAATAAATTGCAGTCTCTGCAGGACACGCTTGACCGGTCGATACTGACAGCAGACGGCATTAAAAAGATGACCGCCATGATCAAAAAAACACCTGTTACCAGGCGTATAATCATTATTCAGAATATTCATTTAATTAACAGTAATATTGCCGCTTTTCTTTTAAAATTACTGGAAGAACCGCCTCCCGGAAATTACTTTTTTCTTACTGCTGACAACCCGGCTGATATTGCCCCGGCTGTGATTACCCCTCTGCAAAGCCGCTGTATGGAGTTGAAATTCAATAAACTTAACCCTGGGCTTATTACCAGGATCTGCCGGGAAAAGTTCGGTATTAAGCAGGATTTCACTCCGGCTGCCACTATTACTGAGACTTTAAAAGCCGTTACTGATTCCGGCATACAAAAAAATAAAAATAATGATCAGGATTTACTTGAAATATTTAGCAAAAAAGACTATAATTTTTATCAATTTGAGGATAAAGTAAATAAAAATAATTATACTTTGGGTAATCTTATACAGATGCAGATGGAAAAAATACAAAAATATATTAACGAAAAATACAATAGCCTTACCGCGGGTCATACCGTGGCAGAGCATAATGATATATACCGCTTACACCGTCTGCAAAAAGCTGTACAGCAGATCAGTTACTTGAAAAACAATACTAACGTTGCTGATAAAACACTATTGACAAGACTCTACTTGTTAAAAAAGCAGTTTGTATAATGTCTTTTGTTTACGGTTTTGATTTTTAATTTAACGGAGAACTAAATGAATTCATTAAAAAATATTCTTGTATTTGCTTTGCTTACAGTGGTATTCAGTGCCGGGCAGACCAATCAACAGCTTGATGAAAAAAAGATAAAAAGCAATTATGAAACCATAAAAAAATTCAGTCCCAATTTCAGGGAGTTAAATACTATAGACACTTTTGTAGAAAAACAGGATTATCAAACTATAAAAAATATAATAGCAGAAGTAAAAAGCGAGTATCTGCGCCGCGTTATGGTATATATAGATGTAGCCAGTAATGAATTAAAAGAAAAATATTACCGGCATGTAGATCAGGCGGTTTTTAAAACCGATCTTGATCTTTTCCCTATCGCAAGCAGTATGCTTGCTTTTAACAATCATCTCATTATGGGAGCTCACAAACTATACCGCGCCCGTAAGGCCTTTGATAAACTGTTTGAAGCCTATATTTCCGGCAGAGCAGAACTGGAGGTTTTATTAAATGCATATGATATTGATAAAAATGATTTTAATGAAACCTATCTCTCTCTGCTTAAAAATAATGCCATCTTTCACATGTTCAAAGGAGATCAGGGTAATGTACGCTATGCCATTAACAATCTGGAATTACTGCTGGAAGTGGAAACCAAGGGTGATGTAACCGTACCTTCAACTGAACTGGCTTCAGTTTATAAATATTTATGCGGCTGTTACCATCTTATATACAAAGACCGCAAGGCTAACGCCGGCATGGCCAAAAAAGCACTGCAGAAAGAACTTTTTTACCTGTGGAAACTGGCAGTACTGTTGAACAAGGATCAGCCCAAGCTGCTTGAAGTAAAACTAATGGATCTCATTGATAAATATTACTGGATTATTGATACTACCAATTACCCATACAAAGAGATGTATAAAAAATATTATGACAAGCTGGCCAGAACCAAATATAAGTCCATTGAAAAAAAAGCCAGGCAGAACATCGAAGAGGAAAAAGCGTATAAGGAAAAAGATAAAGAACGCAAGCCGGCAGAGACAAGGGAAGAAAAAAAAGAAAATTAAAATATCAGCTATATCAATTAATAATTAACTTTGCAGGTAATTACTAAGAGCATTTGACTCTTTAAGTTTTTTCAGTTTGGATAAAGCTTTTTTTTCTATTTGACGGATCCTTTCTTTGGTAACGTTTTTCAGTTTGCCTATTTCCTGCAGCGTAAGGGGAGGGTAGTTGTCCAGACCAAATCTGTATTTTATTACTTCAGTCTCAATTTGATCCAGTTTACTAATAATGTTTTTAATATTTTTCTTTAAGCTTTGCTTTAAAACAGCTGTTTCCGGATCTGTTTCGGAGTTATCTTTAATAACATCTTTTAATTGTTTAGTGGATTTTTTTTCAGTAGTATCAAGGTGTTGATCAAGAGAGGTATAACCATTGGAGATGGAGATCAGTTTGGCCAGGTCATTTTTTCTCATTTCCATTTTTTGTGAGATATCTTCTACAGTTTGCGCGGTTAATTCGTCTTTGTATTCCTGGGAGAGCTTTTTATTGATTCTGGTGTAGGAATTATTTAAATGTAAAGGAATTTTGATTATTTTTGATTTTTCCGAAATGGCTTTTATGATTGATTGTTTGATCCAGTGTACTGCATAAGATATAAAATGATAGCCTTTATCAGGATCAAAAGTTTCTACAGCCCGCAAAAGGCCCATATTGCCTTCACTGATAAGATCCATAGTAGACAAACCGCAGTTGGAATAACGCCGTGCGATTTTAATTACAAAACGGAGATTGGCCAGAATAAGCATCTGTTTGGCTTTATTATCGCCCCGGCTGGCCTTGACAGCGAGATCATACTCCTCGCTGCGTGTTAAAAGTTTAACTTTATTAATCTGGTTTATATAAAACAGATAAGTTTTGTCTGATAAATTCATAAATAATAATACCCTTTAATTAGTCTAATAAATAGTAAGCATAATTCGTGCCAATTAAATTAAATTTAGCATATTTTAGAATTATTGTCAAAAACATTTATTTCAAAGAGGGATAATACACCTGCTGCCAGCTGTTTTCAACATTTTTTTCCTAGATTAGCAATAAAAATTTCAAACGTGTTTAAATCTGAAAAAAAAATTGTTCAAATATTACCGGGTTGGCTCCTGCTGCCGTAATTAACGCTAAAATTGACCCACCACACAGTTTCAGTAATACAGCCGGGTCATTTTGATACACAAATCGGTTACAACTTGAATAAAAGGGCAAAGCCGCAGTTTAAAATAACTTTTTTAGATAAAGCACTGCCCTCTACAAAGTTGTAGCCGGCACGTATTTCCGGAGCTACAAAAACATTTTGTTTAAGTTCAGCAAGATAACCGATGGAAGCCAATACGGAAAACATATCTTTGGCACCGTCATCTCTGGTAATTGAACGGTATATGTTATTATTGGCTGCGTCAATATAATTCAGGCCGCCGAAAGCAAAATAAGCATAATTAAAACCGGTGCTCAGCCAGAAAGCCCGGATAAAAAAGCGCAGTGTACCGGATATAGCGACAAAGACATATTTGCCTTCTCCCTCATTGGTATTTGCTCCCATAAAATCATCCGGATATTTATTGCCCAGACGGTCCTTGAAAGATGTTATTCTGGCAAAAGAGGGCCCTCCCTCAATACAGACTGACCAGCGTTCGTGAAAAGGAATATCAACAAAAAAGGTGAAATTCATACCGGGTTGTCCCTGGAATACATACTGGTAACTCATTTTATAGCCTATTTTATTACCGGTATCAAAAAGATTTTCATGGCTGCGTTTTTTCAGCTTGTCACTGCCTTCAATAGTTTCCTCTTCAAATAAATTGGTGAAAGTATCTACCTCTTCTTCAGCTTTTTCTTCAGCAGCAAAAAGCGGTGCATTTAATAAAGACAGAGTTAATATGAGTAATGTAATAACAGATTTCTTAGATAGCATTTTTTCTCCTTTTTTTAAATCCTTATATAGTATAACCCAATTATCGGTAAAATGGGCAAAAATTATTAAATATTAAATTCAATCATAAAATTCAGTTTAAACAACTGCTGATGCAGTTTAAATTTATCAAAAAAATTATATCCTGCTTTGGAAGCATCCTTTTTTTCATCATATAAAAGAGTTTCATACTTTTCTTCGGTAGGCGGCGCAAAGATATCACAAAAATGGAGATCAGCACCGAAAGTAAGCCGCGAATGGATAAAAGACAAACGCAGCCCGGCAAAAAGATCAATACCGAATTTTACACATTTTAATTTATATTTTTTTTCAGTTGCCATAACAGCAGCGCCGGACATCAGTTTCCGGTAATTGTTAATATTGAAAAAGAAAACTGACGGAGCCCCGCCAAAATAAAAGTAGCGGTAGTTCCAGCCTCTGTATTTTGAGTTAACCAGATCATATTTACGGTAAAAAATATTATAATTTAGCTGAATTATACGATTTTTACGGTTGTCTTCCCGGAAAACAGTAAACCATTGATTTGTATTCTTATAGGTAAATGACAAGGTATCATTGTCATAGGGGATAAAATTTAAAGAGAGACCCACGCCCTGATAAAGATAGAGGTTTTTCATTCTGATGTTAACCGCCATATCAAAGTGATTGATCTTTTTGGTAAGCTGAACGTAATTGGTATACTTTGCCGACGGTTTATTGGTCTGTATCTCTTTTTTTTTGTAAAAATATAAACCCATGCCTGCTCCCAGTTCCACATTCAGGTCAAAGGAGTTGATTTTTATGATTATATTGGTTTTTTTGTCATACGTTCTGCCCAGAGAGTAGGGGAAAAGGAGCGCAGTACAGATGAGTGAAGAGATAAAAATTTCAGGAAGACAGCGCAGCATCTTGTTCTTTTATTTTTTTTTCCTGTCTGCTGCTGTAATCTTTTAACCTGGTATGCAGATTTTTATATTTTAAAGCCAGCAGACGGGCTGCATATACGGCACTGTTTTTAGCACCGGCAGAGCCGATACCCATACAGCCTACCGGTACTCCGGGAGGCATCTGGGCAATGGAATACAAAGCGTCGACCCCGTTTAAACTGCCACTGTCAACCGGTATACCTATAACCGGTAATACAGTGTAGGAGGCACAGACACCGGGCAGATGAGCTGCCATACCGGCAGCAGCGATAATAATATCAAAACCATCAGCCTCAGCTCTGGTTACCAGCTCTTTGGTATAAGCCGGAGTGCGGTGCGCAGAACTGATATGCAGTTCATACTCAATCTCAAACTCTTTAAGGAGAGCAGTACATTTCTCTATTACAGGTAGATCAGATTTGCTGCCGGTTAAAATTAATATTTTTCCATTCATAATAATAATTATGCAGTATTATTAAAAACTTTGCAATAATTTTTTTTAAAAAAAATCAGCTTGCATTACAGTTAGAAGGCAGTTATTTATTTATACTATTTGGTTAACATAATATATATTATCGGAACCAAATTATTATTAAAAGATATAAGCATTTTGTCAGGTATATAGAGCCCTGATCCGCCGTGCAATATAATCAGCAGCGCTGACTTTTTTTTTAAATTTTTGGCTGCCGGCTGCGGCAGCTTTAATTTTTGTCTCCAGCTTACGGAAAATTTCCCTAATATCTACCTCTGCCAGCTGATCTTCAGAGAGAATCACAGAACCCAGTTCTTTCTGCGCTGCCAGAGCATTATGGTATTGTTCATTTTTCTGGGCAATCTTCAGAGGTATAAAAAGAGAAGTTTTACGCAGATACATAAGCTCCATAACGGTACCGGCACCGCTGCGCGAGATTACAATACGGGCTGCCCGCATAACAGCAGCTATCTCTTCACCAAGTAAGGCCGCCGGAAGATAGTTTTCATCCTGAAAAGACTTAAACTCTTTAAAAAAAGAAGCGCCTGTCTGATGAATTACGAAATACTCTTTTTTAAAAAAAACAAGATTATTTTTAACAAAATTATTAAGCAGCTGCGAACCGTTACCGCCTCCTGTAATAAACAAAACAGGTTTATTTTGTTTATTTTGTTTCTTTATATCTACGCCGTTAAGCAGCACATTGTTCTTTTCATCGGCATAAAATACAGGACGTAAGGGATAACCGCTTACCTCACATTTACGGGAGGGGAAAAAAGCTTCGGAAGCGCTGAAACTGAGTAGAACAGCAGCGGCAAATTTGCCTGCTATACGGTTGGCCAGCCCTGCCCTGGCAGTCTGCTCATGAATAAATACTTTTTTACCGGCAATCCAGGCTGCTATAACTGCGGGAAGGGAAACAAAGCCGCCGGTCGAGAATACCAGTTTACTTTTACGCGCAGCAGTGCATTTTATAATATAAAAAGCCTTACACACTCCGGCTGTAAATTTAAAAAAATCAGTAAAATTCCGCCAGGAAAAATAGCGGCGTAATTTACCGGCGGGAACAGCAAAATAGGTTACACCAGGCATGGAAGCCATAATTTCTCTCTCTATGCCGGTTTTAGCGCCGATATAATAAATTTTATAGCGGTCTTCCTGCTCAAGTTTTTTAATCAGGCTGAGAGCCGGCATGGTATGTCCGCCGCTGCCTCCCCCTGTAAATATAATACTTTCAGACATAGCGTTTATGAAAACAGAAATGCGTACTGGTGCTGTTCAATTTTTTATCCGGTATTTTAATTTTATCTTGTCTATTATATAATAAATGAGTTAAAAAATGGAGGGATCTATGCCTGCCCGCAAAAAGAAAAAATCTCGCCCCGGTTCAGGAAAAAAAAGCAAAGCCGGAGGCAACGCTTTAACCAAAAAATTTTCATCTGTTTTACACAGTGTGAAAAGTAAATGGAAAAAATTTAACACTTCCTTTAAATACAAATTTTACTATCCGGGGAGCAAAATGTATAATGCTGTGCAGGCATTAAAATATTTTTTCCGAAAGTATAAAAAACATTTTTTAATAAGCGGTCTTATCCTGCTCCTGTTATTATGTATTATTTTGCTCTTTAAAGCATGCGGCGGCAGTGATTTTGCGCCCAGAGAAGAGCAGTTATTCAGTAACATATATAATGAACCGTACAACAAGCAAAATTTTAAAGACCTGCAGCAGCTTTATCAGGAATATGACAAGGAGGATAAGAAAAAAGTTGCGGATGACCTTGCCCGCTACCAGCGCCGTATTATCAAATATCCGGAAGAGCCGGAAAACTACAAGGAGCTGTCAGATCTTTTTGAAAAGATCGGTGACACCAGAAACAGTGAGAAATTTTATGATCTGTATCAGCAGGCTAAAAAACTGCAGGAGGAAAAAGATGATGATGAACGCGCCCGTAAATGGCGTGACCTTATCAACAAACTTAAACAAAACTCCCCCTCCCCTCCGCCTGGTACTGAAGGTATATCTGATGATGTTAAACAGGATAAAAAAAGTGAAGGTATAGACCTTAAAGAGATTGAGAAAACATCTGATCCTAATGAAAAAAAAGCCAAGCAGCTGTATAATGATGGTGTTAAGGCTCACAATGATAAAAACTATAAACAGGCTGTGGATAAATTCAAACAGGCTATAAAAATAAAAGATAATTTTCAGCCGGCCTACTCGCATGCCGGATACAGTTTTCTTGCTGATGACCGGATTCAGGATGCACGCCAGTACGCTGACCAGGCACTTGATCTGGATGACAGTGATGACCGGGCTGCTTTTACCCTGGGTGAAGTCTACCGTAAACTGCAGGATGATGAAAAAGCCGAACAGTTTTACCGTAAGGCCATAGCCAACAATGACAATCATCTGCTGGCTTATTTCCGTTTGGCTAATCTGAAATTCAAACGCGCCCGCAAGGATATACACCAAAAGGCTAATCTGGATGAATCCCGGAAATTATATAATCAATGTCTTAAAATTGACCCCGGGTTTTATAAAGCAGCTCTTAACCTGGGTATAACCTATATGTTTCAAAACAACAACCCTCAGGCAGCAATTAAAGTTTTTAAAAAGGTTTTAAATAATGATAAACTCAGCGGGCATAAAAAAAGTTACTTTATTGTAAACAAGTCTATCGGTCAATGTTATTACAAACTGAAAAACTATACACAGTCGGCAAAATATTTACGCAAGGCCCTGAGTATTATACCGCACGCGAAAACCTATTTTGCGCTTGGTCTGGCCTGTGAAAAGATGGATAAACTAGGCACAGCCAAAAAAAATTATAAAAAAGCGATAAATAAAAAAGATAATTATGCTGAGGCAAAGTTTAACCTTGGTAATTTGTATTTCCGGGAGAAACGCTATGAGGAGGCCTTAACCCTGTTTAATAAAACCATAAGCGATGACTCCGGCTTTATCGAAGCTTATGTAAACGCTGGTAAATGTAAAACAGCTCTTAATCAGATCGATGCAGCTAAAAAGTATTTTGACAAAGCTATCAGCAAGGCGCCGCACAACCCTACTGCCAACATTGAGCTTGCCAAATACTGGAAACATAAATACAGCCTGGACAAGGCTGTTAAACATGCCAAAATCGCACTGCAGCATGAAAACAACGAAGATGACAAGATTATTTATTATAATGAGCTCGGTCTTATCTATCTTAAGTTTGAAATTTATGACGAAGCCCAGCGTTATCTGAAAATAGCTAAAAAAATTAATCCCTCAAGTGAGAATACTCTGGAAAACCTGGGTAATGTGTACATCAAACGGAAAATGTTTAAAGAAGCCAGAGTTATATATGAAAATATGATTAAAATCAATAAAAATAATTATGATGCCTACTATATGCTGGCCGGTGTATATGATAAACTGGATAATGTGGAAGCAGCCAAAAACAGTTATAAAAAGCTGCTGCAAATCAAACCGGATTATCCTAAAAAAGCCGAGATTAATAAATATTTATCCTCACATTGACATGTTAAAAAACATGCGCTTACTCGGCCTTGATGTTGGTGAAAAAACCATAGGCTGCGCACTGGCTGATGATACCGGCATCGTTGTTTCCCCGGCCAAACCAATACAGCGGCAAAACGGTTCCATGGCTCTGGGACAGCTGCGCCGGATTATAAAAAAAAATAATGTAAAAGGAATTATAATCGGTTTGCCCTATAATATGGACGGCAGCAAAGGAGAACGTTTCCGCAAGGTAAAAGGATATGCCGGCAAATTAAAAAAACATTTTAAAGAACTCTTTTTTGACTTCCAGGATGAAAGGCTTTCCACCTGGTCAGTTCAGGAAAAATATAAAAAACTTAAACTTAAAAAAAAAGAAAATGACAAGATTAATATTGACTCTTTTGCAGCTATGGAGATACTGGAAGACTACTTAAAATAGTTTGTATTAATAACTATCCGGTAAGTTATAATAGTATCGTGTTCTTCTGTATAATATTTGCTTACAATACTCTGGTTAATACCGGCGGTATTGTTTAGTTCAACATTACGTTCAGACAGCTCACGGCGCAGATTATGAAAAGCATTTAATTCAGCAGCGCGGCTGGCATCAGCGCGCAGTATTTGCGGCGGTTTATACTCTTTTTCATCATCCTGATTATAACTGTACTTTTGCCGGTTCCAGCGGCCCACCACTGTGATACGATAGATGTTTTCTTCAGACCACTCCCGGTTTAATACCACCTTGCCCTGAGCAGCTTTTTTTCTGTAGGACCTGTACTTGATCCTGCCGCAGCCGACAAAAAGTAGAATAACTGCTATGGAATAAATAATAATTTTTTTCTGCATAAGCTAATTATATAACGGAAAGTAAATTTTAAACAGGGTGCCTTCACGGAAAGCAGAATCCAGAAATATAAGACCGTTATGTTCATTGATAATATTATAGACAATGGAAAGACCGAGACCAGTCCCCTGCCCTTCTTCTTTGGTAGTAAAAAACGGATCAAAAATTTTATTCCGGATAGCAGCCGGAATGCCCGGCCCGTTATCGCTAAATTCAATCTTGATTAAATTATTGATTGTCTGCCTGCCGCTTACATCCGGACTTATTCTGGTATGCTCCAGCTCTGAATTTATTTTCACTTCAGAAAAATAATCCGTAGTGCTACCTGTAATCGTAATCTTACCGTTTTTTTTTCCTATTGCCTGGCTGGCATTAACTGTCAAATTCATAAAGATTTGTTCGAGCATGGCAGCATTGCCAAAAATATTTTTTTTTGCTTTAGGCAGATTGACAGAAAACTGGATGTTTTTTGGTATAACCGCAGCAATAAGGTTATAAGCATTATTAATAACAGCAATTATGTCTACTTTCTTTTTTTTTATAGCAGCCGGCCGGCTGAAATTTAACAGTTTTTGCGCCAAAGCAGAGGCCCGGTTGATATTAAAACTAATATGTTCACAATACTGGTTAATTTTATTATCATGCGGCAGTCTGTTTTTTAAAAGGGAGAAATAACCCTGGATACCGCTAATAATATTATTAAAATCATGCGCGATACTGCCGCTCATCTGACCGGCTGTTTCCATTTTCTGTGCCTGACGCAATAAACGGTTTATTTTGACTTCATTTTCTCTGTACATCTTCATACTGAAGATAGCTGTTATTTTCTGACAGACCAGATTGATATTACTTTTTTCCGTTTCAGTCAGATTACGTTGAGCCAGAAAGCCCAGATAACCGGCTGTCTGCTTTTTAAAAATAATCGGAACCCGGAAAATATATTTCAGTTTCAGTATCTCCCTGACCCTGGAAGCATATTTTCTCAGTCGCGTCCGGGAAGGCAGCACCATATCCCTGATCTGGGCGATAATCTCGTTTTCATCAGTAAATTCCAGTAATTTACGGTTATGCAGCAGCTTTTCATAATAACTTCCTTTAACTACCGGAATGCGCATACCCTGTATTTTAATACCGGTTAATTTTTCCACTATAACTCTGGGAACCGGATTTATATTTTGATAAAAGTATTCAAAAAAATATCGGTTTTTATAATTTTTGATAAGTAAAGTATCCACCTGCAGCAGGTTATGAATTTTTTTTAAAAAATCACAGGTATACTTTACAATGTCATACAAACTGTAACCATTAAACAGGTATTCATTTAATGTATGAAGCAGATCAATATGTTTATTAAGTATGTTAAGTTTGTTTTTTAAAGCTTTGCTGTGCATACTGTTTGCTTTTCCTTTTAGTTTTTTAATCTATATTAAAGTTATATATTTATAAATTATTATATTACTGCTATATGATAATATGATAATATGATAATATGATAATGTAAAATAAAACCAATTATGATGTAAATTCCGAATTCTTTTTGGAAACAACCTGCCTGTTTCCGCTATCTATTTGCTGTATAACTGCTTATTATTTTTATTCTCTGTCAAAAAAGTAAAATAAAAAAATTGCTAGAGCCGTAAAGACCATACCTGTTATTCCGGTTAAAGAAGGTGATTCCTTACTCAGAAAACACCAGCTTAATACAGCACCGTTAACCGGAATTATAAATTTCCATAAATTTAACCGGGAGACTTTTACCTTTTTTAAAAGTGAATACCAGATAGTGAAACCGGCTGCACTTATAAAACTCAGCCAGAGAAGACTAATATAATACCTGCCGGCTGTAATTAACAGGGGCCCCTCTTCATATAGCATGCCGATTAAAAATAAAATCACACCGCCTGTAAATATTTGACAACAGGTTAACTGGCGCGGTTTCACCCTGGACTTGTATTTTGCACCCAGAACATTTCCCATAGCAGAGAAAACTGTTCCCAGCAATAAAGCCATTATGCCGCAAAACTGAATCATGCCGCCGGCCTGCCAGGGTTTGGTAGTTATACTGATTAAAACTATGCCGCATAGGCCTGTCAAAAGACTGATAAATTTTGCAGGGGAAAGTTTATCATTATGCTGCATGAAATGGGAGATAACTGCAGAGACCAGCGGCGCACTGCCGATAACTATAGCTGCCTGAGCGCCCCCTACTACCTTTAAAGCTGTAAAAAAAATACCATAAAGCAGAACAGTCTGAAACAGGGAGATCAGCATAATGAAAATAAGATTTTTTTTTATATATTTTAAAAAAGCAAGCGGGCTGCCGCTGAAAGGAAGCAATATAATACCAGCCAGCATGAATCTCTGGCCGGCAGTCATGAATGGAGTATTATACCGCAGCGCGGTTTTAGCAAAAACAAAAGCTGTGCTCCATAAAAAACATGCAGTTACAGCCGGGATTATCTCTTTTTTCATCAGCAGTACTATATCATAAAAGCTTATTTTTAAAAAAGCTCTAAAATTATTTTTCTTTTTATTTTTTCATGATATACTTTATTAAAAGCTGTTTTTTTCGAAAATATATTATGACTAACTCAGATAAAAAAAACAAAGACAACAGTTTTACAGAAAAAGCTGCTGATTTGCTGCTGAAAGCTGCATCAAAAAAAAATATGCCCCGCATCAAACCGGTAAAAGAAGCGCAAAAACAATTAAAACTGGACAGTGACAAATTAAACAATATTGCCCGTAAATTTGAAGCTAATAAAAAGGCAGTCTATAAATTAATGCTTTTAACTTTAAAAAAAAGAAAAATGAAGAAACAAGGGGTAAAATCCAATGACCCGCAAAAATAAATATATACTGCTGCTGCTTTTAACCATCTTTTTTACATTATGTGCAGTCTGGACAGTATTGCCTACCGGCAGTAACTATTGTCTGCTTGGCTATAAAGCGCACTGTACCTTTACTCCTGTATCCACTGTAATCTGCTTATTGTTAAGCGGCATTACCTGTAAAATACGGGCTGCGTATTTTAAGAATTAGTGTTCAGACTGTATAGGTGCCTGGTTCGTTAAATATGTATATCTGCGGATTTTTTTTTATAAACCGGTAACCCCTGATTTTAAGATAAGCCGGAACATCCGGATTGTTCATCTCCGCCTCTGACAAGATCTGCATACTAAAACCGTTATTATCTATCTTTTTGTCTTTAATAATTACTTTGGCGCCGGGTACGGCTTTAACGATCAGGCCGCTGTTTCCTTTGAGCTTAATATTTTCCAGATAGATATCACGCCCCATTAATATCAGGACTGCCTGGTCACTAAGTGAACCGCCTTTGATTTTTTGTTTAACTTCAGCCAGAGTAAGGGCAAAATCAGGAGACAGAAAAATCCTGGGTCCGTTTTGGAAAGGTATACCGTAGATAAGCTTATTCTCTCCCTTACTGACCTGCATACCGGCAAAACGGGCCTGCATACGGTTGGCCAGATAAAAATCAGATTCTGCACTGGCACCGGACTCTGGCGGTTTCCCGGCCTGGTATTTTTGGGCAGCATCAGTTAAATTGTTTTTATTTGCGGAAAAACACCAGCGCCGGTTAAAAACCGTCACCCCTGTTTTTTCGTTATGACTAAACAGTTTGGGCAGATCCTGCATCATTGTTTCCAAACGGGCAGGTTTCTTAAAGGTTGTTTTTTCGTTATCTGCATATTTGGGATTAATAAACTCGGCAATAATTCCCCTGGTTTGCTTCAAAATTCGGGTATAATCTGATAAATTTATGACTAAAATATTAATATTGCCCGGAAACCGGGAAAAACCGTCTTCTCCGGCCACATCTCCTCTGGCATCCACAGTTTGGCGTAAGAGCGCATCCAGCTGATTGTATTCAATATTGATAGTTATACTTTTACTCTCATCCTTTTTCTGCAAACAGGCTAAAGCACCGGCTGCCTCGCCCGGTATCCGCGGCACGGCAATTGAGTTAAAGGTCAGATTATGCTTTACGGATACACCGCAGGCTGTAAGGGCTGCTTTTAGAGCCTGGGCATTGGTATCCTGTATAAACAGCAAATGGTTAATATTCTGTGCAGCAAGCTTCCCGGCAATGTTATGCTTATGCATGAGCATGTGAATGTCTCCATGGCCATGCGGTTTTAAAGCCAGTTCATATTTAGCTTTTAAGGCTAAATTAGCTTCATTATCGGCCAGAGCCGGTACCGGTTCCTGCTTAAGGATAATAAACTGTTCTTTTACCAGGCCGTAATAGTTGCTGTCTTTTAATAGCTTTACAGTTGCCTCATTGGTATCATCAGAGGTCATTATAATAAAAGGTATACGGCAGTTGTGGCCGCATCTGTTCTGTAAAGCTTTGATAAAGGAACAGTATAGTTCCATATAAGTGGTGTTTTCCAAAATCTCAACAGGAATATCTATTTTTAGTCCCTGGTAGCCCAGTCTTTCGCCAAGCCCGCCTGCCACCAGAACTACACCCATTGCAGAGCAGTTTTTCAGGCCGATGGCTTCATATTCCTGATATGAACTGTTGAATTCTTTAAGATTATACGTCTGGGGATCTGTTGGAATATAGCCGGTATAGGGATTGGTATTACTACGGATTTTTTTTAATTGTGTACGCGCATTGGCAATATACTGCTGCAGACCGCCGGGATATGCTTTGTCTGTCTCGCTGAGCCGCTGTAAAAACCGCTTTTTGGCGTTATCATTTGTACCCGGAGGATCCCAGTCGGCAAACAGGTGTGTCTGGTACAATTTTATAAGTTTTTCCGCCAGCTGCTGTTGCTCTGCCGTAAAAAATCCTTTTTCCTTATGCTTATTAAATATCTGAAGTTTATGCTGCATTATTAATCCTTATCCGGCGGGCCGGATTATACTATACCGCTGAAACCCATAAAAGCCAAAGCCATTAAACCGGCTGTAATCAGTGCAATAGGCGCCCCTTTCATTGAGGCGGGTATCTCATAAAGATCCAGTTGTTCGCGAATACCGGCAAAAAGGATCAAAGCAAGGCCAAAACCCAAAGCATTGGCAGCGGCAAAGACAACGGTTTGCAGCAGATCATAATTGTTTTTTATAACCAGCAGCGCCACTCCCAGGATGGCGCAGTTAGTTGTAATAAGAGGCAGAAAAATGCCCAGCGCCTGATACAAGGCAGGTGATACTTTTTTTAAAACTATCTCCACTGTCTGTACCAGAGTGGCAATGACCAGAATAAAGGCAATAGTCTGCAGATATTCTATATCGCAGGGAATCAGAAGATATTTTTGTATAAAATAGGTTACTACTGCAGCCAGGGTCATAACAAATAAGACAGCACCGCTCATACCGGCAGCTGTGGATACGCGGGTACTGACACCGAGAAAGGGACATATACCGAGAAAACGGGAAAGAACTATATTATTTACAAAAATAGCAGAAAAAATTATTGTAAAATATTCCATAAATATTACTCCCTGGAAAGCTGCTGCATTTTATTAAACAGAGCTATTAATATACCCAAAGCAATAAAAGCACCGCCCGGTAATACAAAAAATAAAAAGGTGGGACTGCCTTCAGGTACAAACTGCATACTGAAAAAACTGCCGCTTCCCAGTATTTCCCGGAAACTTCCGAGTAAGGTAAGAGCTATAGTAAAGCCGCAGCCCATACCGGCAGCATCAATAATAGACATGAAAAGGGAATTTTTAGAGGCATATCCCTCTGCCCTTCCCAGAATAAGGCAGTTTACCACAATCAGCGGAATAAAAATACCCAGTTTTTCATACAGTACAGGAAAATAGGCGTTTAGGGACAAATCTATAACAGTAACAAAACTGGCTATTATTATGATAAAAGCGGGGATACGGACCTTGGCAGGTATAACTCTTTTAAGTATTGAGATGACTATATTGGAGCCAATTAACACAGCCATAGTAGCCAGACCCATCCCCAGACCGTTAGCTGCAGTTCCGGTAACTCCCAGTGTAGGACACATCCCCAGTAGTAAAACAAAGATGGGATTTTCTTTAATAATGCCTTTATTAAACTCTTTAATTATCTTATTCATTACTGGTCTCCGTAGCGCATGTTTCAGTATCAGTGTAATCTGATCTCTTATTTTGCAAAGCATTTACCGCTTTTTGTACTGCCTGACAAAATGCTCTGGAACTTATAGTAGCAGCTGTTATAGCGTCAATATTGCCGCCGTCTTTTTTTACCTTAACAGCAGACGGCTGCGGTTTAAGACCGCGAAACTGTTTTAGGAAAGAGCTGTTTTGAATTTTACTGCCCAGTCCCGGTGTTTCTTTTTGTTCAAGCACCACTATTTTGATTATTTTAATATTGGTAGTAAATCCGGCCATGATTTTGATTTTATCACTGAAACCCTGTACGCTGGAAACTACTGCTGTACCGACTGCAGTATTATGCAGGCGGGCCGGATAAAATTTCAATGCGGGAAAATCCTTGTTTGTATACATCTCTTTCAAGGGGTTATTATCAAAAGAGGGTATAACTTTGTTGACAGCTGCTTTTTTTTCTTTCAGCCGGGTCTGTTCAATAAGATCTTTGGTTTTACCATAAGTATATGCCAAGACCAAAGCTGCCATCAGGGCAATACCGGTAAGGGAAAAAAACATATTTAAAAAAGATGATTTAATCGGTTTTTCAGCCAAAATTAACCTCCCTGCCGTAACGGGCCGGTTTGAAATATTTATTTATCAGAGGCACAAAAGCATTCATTATTAAAATCGAATAGGAGCATCCTTCCGGATAACTTCCCCACAGCCGAATAACAGCACATAGTAACCCGGCACCTGCACCGAAAACAAGCATACCTTTGGGATTCATGGGAGAGGTTACCATATCAGTAGCCATAAAAAACATTCCCAGTATAACACCGCCGGATAAAAGATGAAAAACCGGGTCAGCATAGGAAGCAGGATCAATCAGATAAAAAACACCGGTGAAAACAAATAAAGTCAATCCATAAGCCAGAGGTATATGCCAGGTAATAATTTTTTGCCATAATAATATCAATGCACCCAGAAGTAAAGCAGCAGCACTAACCTCACCGATACAGCCTCCGATATTTCCGAGGAAAAGAGCAGTATGATCCGGTATTCCGGCAAATATACGGGTAATATTCTCTCCGTTTTGCAGCCCCTCTTTAAGCAGGCCCAGAGGAGTAGCGCCGGTCGTGGCATCAGTAAGGGAAAACAAACCGGTTCCGGGAACAGGCCAGCTGGTCATCTGCGCCGGAAAACTGGCTAACAGGAAAGCTCTGCCAACCAGGGCAGGATTAAAAGGGTTATTACCCAGACCCCCGAAACTCATTTTGGCAATACCTATTGCTACTACAGAACCGGCAATAACCATCCACAGCGGTATTGAGCTGGGTAGATTAAAAGCCAGCAGTAATCCGGTTACTACAGCAGAGCCGTCACCTGCAGTTATCCCGCTTTTTAAAAAATATTTTTGCAGCAGATATTCCGTAAGCACACAGGCTGCAACAGCGGTCAGGGAAACAACTGCAGCTTTTATACCGAATACATAAAAGGATACCAGTAAGGCCGGCAGTAAAGCAATAACCACGCGGTACATTATACCGGCAGTAGTTTCTTTATCTTTGAGGTGAGGCGATAGTGAGATATTTAAAGTGGCGGCCATTATTTTTTCCTTTGTTTTTGTATTACTGCATTTTTAGCCAGCCTGATATAATCCAGTAACGGCCTGGATGAGGGGCAGGTATAGGAGCAAGAGCCGCATTCCATACAGTCGGTAACATGTTGCTTTGCCGCTTCATCATATTTTTGCCTGACAGCCAGTTTTTCCAGATAAAAAGCTTCCACACCCGTAGGGCACACGCGGATACATTTACCGCAGCGGATACAATTTTGCGCCGGCCGGCGTCTTGATTCCCGCGCCGGAAGTAAAACTATGCCGCTTGTGCCTTTGGTTACAGGCACATCAGTACTTATCAGCGCTTTTCCCATCATGGGTCCGCCGCTGATTATCTTACCGGTATCCGGCGGTAAACCGCCGCAGGCTTCAATAAGCGCAGCAACCGGCGTACCTATACGTACTAAAAAGTTGGACGGTTCAGATAAATTTTTACCGGAGACCGTTACCAGCCTTTCAATAAGCGGTTTATTTTTCTGTACTGCTTCATAAACTGCTACGGCTGTACCTACATTCTGTACAACGCAGCCAGCATGCAGGGGAAGACCGCCGGCAGGAACTTCACGGTTTAGAATGGCTTTTATAAGCTGTTTTTCAGCTCCCTGGGGATATTTGAGTTTTAAAGGTATTATTGCTATGTTTTCTGTATCCTGACAATATTGCCTTAGTTTGGCAATTGCCTGCGGTTTGTTAATTTCAATCCCGATATAAGCTTTTTTTACATTTAAAGCTTTTTGCAGAATCTTTATACCAGTGATAAGCTTTTCCGGATAAGTTAACATCAGCTGCTGGTCAGCTGTAAGATATGGTTCACATTCAGCTCCGTTAATCAGCAATGTGTCGATCTTTTTTCCTTCCGGTATGGATAGTTTTACATGCGTGGGGAAAGAAGCCCCGCCCATACCCGTAATACCGCCGGCCTTAATTTTATTGATAATTTCACCTGGAGTAAAGGAGCACTCTGTTATGATACTTGAATCTGTATTGATATCCTCATGCCAGGAATCAGCAGTAGTTTTAATTATAACGCTTTTTCTTTTATAACCGGAAGCATCAATAACATTATCTATTTTTTGTATTTTTCCGGCAGCAGGAGCATGCAGAGCAGCTGATACAAAACCACCGGGGCGGGCAATAAGTTGTCCGGTTTTTACTTCCTCGCCCCTTTCCACAACCAGTTCTACCGGCGCTCCTATGTGCTGGTCTAAAGGTACAAAAAGTTTTTCCGGCAAAGGAAGTTGTTTTATGCTGGTGCGGGCAGTGAGTTTAGTCGCCGGCGGATGTATGCCTCCTATTTTAAAAGTTTTCACGTGGCTGACTCTCCTTTATCTTTCTGATCTTTGACAGTTTCTTTTTTTTTATTTTTATCTCTGGGCGGAGGAAAGTTTATTTCCTGAATGGCATTAGTAGGACATACTTTTACACACTTACGACAAAGTGTACATTTTTGATGATCAATATAAGCTAAATAATTTTCAATAGTTATAGCGTCAAATTTACATTCCTGTACGCATTTTTGACAGCCGGTACATGCTACAGTACAGTGCTTTTTCGCTATACCGCCTTTCTCCTGATTCATACAATTTACATATATGCGGCGGTTCTTTTTCCCTGTTTTTCTTATTTCAATTATGTTACGGGGACAGGCCTGCACACATTGACCGCAGCTGGTACATTTATCTTCATCAACCTCAGGCAAACCGGTTTTTTCGTTTATATGGATAGCGTCAAAAGTACAGGCAGCAACGCAATCACCCAGTCCCAGACAGCCGTAGGCACAGTCATTAGCGCCACTGTATAAAGAATGCGCTGAAGCACAGTTAAGGATACCGTCATATTTATACCGGGCCGGAGCATTCTCTTTACTGCCGCCGCATCTTACTACAGCTACTGTAGGGTCCTTTTTACTTATCTCCATACCAAGCTCCCGGCTGACAGCAGTCATTGTCTCATTCCCTCCGGGAGGACAGTTCAGACCTGAGATATCTCCTTTGTCAGCTGCTTTAACGAGAGCCCGGGCAAAATGGCTGCATCCCGGATAACCGCAGCCGCCGCAGTTAGCACCGGGCAGCAGTTCCAGGATATCGGCCACGCGCGGATCTTCTTTTACTTTAAAGAAATTAGCCAGAGTGTAGAGAAGTACGGCAGCAACAGCAGCCAGAACAGCCAGTGATATAACTGATCTGAATATTATAGTTAAAATTTCATTGTCCATTTTTATCCTCTGCAGTAATACCGGTAGCTGTAAACTTAAACTGTTTTTGCAGTTTCCCGCTCAGTTTATATATAATAATATAATAAATAACCAATATTGTAAACGCGGCAGCAACAGCCCTCAGCTCATTGACAGCATGAATGCGGCAGAGAGTTACAGAACCGGCAAAAAGAAAAAACGGTATGATATACGCCAGCAATACAGCTAAAAGTCCCTTTCTCTCCTGTAAATATATTTTTACTTCCTGTCCCGCAGTCAGTTCTTCGCGGCTGATAGCGTTAATTATCTTTTTTTTTGCTGATCCGGCTTCACAGTAGGCCTGCAGGCGGCAGCGGCCGCAGGCTGTACTGCTTTTAATATGTATTTTATAAGTGTTTTCAAACTTTTGCAGTACAATACCCTTGTGGCTTATATGAGTTGGTTTTGCAGTAGCTGGATTGGCAAGTTCCATTTGTATAATTGACATAACTGTTATTAAAATATAGTAATAACCAATCTTTATAATTTAGTATATATTTTAACCTGTTAAGTTAAAAATTACCATGCAGATTTGTTCCGGATGTGAATTGTAATCCTGTAAAAGATTAAAAAGTACACAAATGCGGCCGAGAGACACGGAGGACCTTTCTGTGTTCAGCTTTTGCTTTTATTTACCACGAACTAATTATAAAAACAGCGTGCTCTTGCAAAATGCCTTAATCATCTATATAATTTATACTATAAATTATGAATAAACACCTGCAATCACTGCTTACTGCATATCCCGGTTTAAAGGCGGCCTCCGCGTCTGTCAGCTCTGCAGCAGCTATACTGGTTAAAACTTTTAAAGCCGGTAACAAATTACTGCTTTGCGGTAACGGCGGCAGTGCAGCAGACTGCGAACATATAGCAGGAGAACTGTTAAAAGGTTTTAATTCCCGGCGTACACTTACTGCCGGT
>CAZFAK010000009.1:0-4475 GCA_964517045.1 uncultured Spirochaetia bacterium
AAACCGCACTTTTCAGTTCCACCGGCGTGTGCGGTCAAAATATTTATACAACTGATTTTTATATAAAAAAAAAGCTCAGTCCGTAACCGTACTTTTTTTCATCAAACGGGAAGCGTCCTCTTTGGGCATTAGGGAATAGAGATAGGGAACAATGGAGTTCTGGCCCTTTTCCGCCATAACTTCATCTATACCATCCATAACATCAAGTATTAAAACATCATTATCCAGTTCCAGAATACGTTCTACAGCTTTCTCCGGCGGCATATTGGCAAATTTATTAGCCAGGTTCAAAACCATCTGTTCCCGGCTGCGGTGATCCTTTTTACTCTGTTCAAAACTTTCTCTTGTGTTTTCCAGACTTTTTTTTTCCTGCTCCAGCATTGTTTTTTCTTTGGCAAGTTTTTCAGCCAGTGTATTTAGATTGGTCGCTTTTTCCTGCAGATCAGCTTCCCGCATGCGGAAGGATTCATAGACCTTTTCCAGTTCATCCCGTTCCAGCAGCTTGATACTTTCATCACTGCGTTCTGTTTTAGCTGCAGTAAACAAGCCGCTGATAGAATTGGAAATAGTGCTGTATAAATCGGAGACGCCGAAATAATCAAGAAAAAACAGTATAATAATAACAGCAAGTATATTTGCGGTTGTTAATAAAAATATTTTTGCTTTCAATTATCCACCCCGTTATATTTCATGTAATTTTGTAGTACTTTTTTAATATAATTCTGTGTTTCCGGAAAATCAGGGACGGCTCCTCCGTCAAGGGCTTCAGGCCCGGCATTATAAGCAGCCAGAGCTTTAACCGTATCTCCTTTATAAGAAGTTAATAACTGTCCGAGGTAATTACTGCCTCCCATAATATTTTCCCGCGGTGAAAAAGCGTTTTTTACATGCAATTTGCGGGCTGTATCAGGCATTAGCTGCATAAGCCCCTGCGCTCCTTTACTGGACACAGCCTGCGGGTTAAAACCGGATTCCTGTTTAATAACAGCTTTGATTAAATTGCCGGGAATATTGTATTTTGCGGCTGCTTCTTTGATAAACTCAGCATAGCGGGGACCCTGCGCCGCTGCTGCCTGTTTGTTTTGTGCAGCTGGTGAGATGTCAAGTTTTATTCCGTTTTGTTTCTGCTGTACTTTATTCTTTAATACATCTTTGAATGATTTATTGTTCAGTTTATTACGCTGCTGTTTATTATAAAAAAGATTATTAAACCGTTTTTGAATTGTGTTAATTCTGGTAAATATATGCATTATTGATTTCATGCTGTCTCCTTTATAGCTTCATATTTACCCTGAGCGCAACCGCATTGTTTTCCACTTCTTTTTCTTTTTCTTTCTGTAATTCTTTTTTATACTGAACAAAGTCTTTTTCCCTGATTTTTTCAATGGCCTTTCTTTTCATCACTGCCTGTTTAAGCTTTTTTTTTAAAGGAAGAAACTGTTTATCTATTTCTTTAAGCCTTGTACGGGTGGCATTAATAGTATTACGGTAGTATTTAATCATTTCCGTGAAATAGGCCAACTGTTTAGGAGCCTTAAAATATTTTTCCTTTTCCCTGTTAAAAAGATGAAGATTGTTTTGTAAATCCGAGATCAGCTGCCGGCATGCGTTATATTTCTGTACCACAGGTGACATTTCCATTTTTATTTTTTCCTCCTGTTCCCGGCGTAAAGTTAAAACAGAAGTAAATCTGAAATTAAAACGTCCTGCCAAAATTCCCCCTGATACTGTTCTCAATATCGGCACGTAATCAAAAATCTTAACCAAAAAGCTTAAAATATATATTGCGGAAAATTATTTTAACGCTTCCGGTAGATCAAAAAAAAGTTAAAATACTGTTGACAATTTTATTATTATAGTATAAAATGAAATATTAAAAATTTGCTAAAAAATTTTATTACTTCATTAATTTAGCATATTTGGGAGGGTATTAATGGAGTTTGCAGATATAAATCTTGCCTATATTTTTGCCGTAATAGCAGTCGGGTATTCTATACACCGGTACTATTCCCGTAAGATAGGTTTTACCAAGATACAAAAATTTCTCAAGCTAAGCCAGAACAAACTTAATTCACAAATCGATAACAAGATACAGGCTATTGATGATGCATCCATAACTTTTGATGTGGATATAAAGCGGTTTAATCAAATAGCTGCCAAAGCTGACAGTTATATGCAAAAAATAGAAAATAAAATTCAATCTTTTGCAGAAGTTGATAAAAAAATAAATGCACATTTTCAGAATTATAAAAACCAGGAGGAGCAGATAAACCAGCTTATAAAAAAGGTTAACAATAAAATTGATTATTACAATAAAAATGAAGAACAGCTCCATAAAATGGACCAGAAACTTACAGTTTCCTCTGAACAGATTAAAAAAGTCAACCAAAATGCGCAAAAACTGGAAACAGATTTAAATAAGAAATATGAAAAATACTTTGAAGAGCTTACCGTTCAAACCAATAAAAAACTCAATGATTATCTCGCCACGCTTGATGAAAAATATAAAACAGCCAATGATGAGATCCAAAACAAACTGAATGAGATAAATATCTATAAAGAACACCATGAAAACGCTATTCAGGAAAGGACTGAACTGCTTAAAGAAGAACTGCAGAAAAAACTGGATGACTTTTTTCGGGCGGAAAAGGATAATAGCGGGGAACAATTAAAAAACATTGCTTCTGAATTAAACAGTCAAATAGAAAGATATGAAGAGGATCTGCAAAACGTAAACAAGAAAACCAATGAAATATATAACAAAAATAATATACTGAGTAGTGAAATAGAAAAAAACAAAAACTACTTGTTTAACCGGAGCAATGATATTTCAGACTCTATTCTGGAAAACTTCAAAACAAAAGTAACAGCTTTTCAAAAAGATATTACAGACAGACTGCAGCATAAAGAAACCGAAATAACTGCCGGACTGGAGAAGATTCAAAAAGAGGTGGCGCAAAGTGAAGAGGCCACTATTAACAAAGTAGATCAAAAATTTACAACCATTAACCGGAGTATAGATGATTACCAGCAGCAGTTAAAAACCCAGATAAACGAAATTGAAAATAAATATAACAAAATCAAAAATGAACTTGTTAATCATAATCAGGCCGAGATAGAAAATCTATCCCGTAATATTCATACATTAAAATCGGATTTTTCTACTTTACAAAAAGATTCTTCAGTTCAGGATAATTCCCTGAAAAAATTACAGCAAGATTTTTCTGACGCCCGGACAAAACTTTTTAAAGAACTTGATACCTTCCGCAAGAATACATTAAAAGAAATTGAGAAAAAAGAATACAGTAATTTTTATAAATTAAAAAACAATACCGTTAAAAAAATAGAACAGGAAAGTGCCAAATATGAAAAAATGCTGAAAAATGAAACACGCAAATTTAAAGAGACGGCCAACAAGTTGACTAATGATCTGAAGAAAGAAAAAAATAATTTTGGAGAACAGATTAACAACAAAGTAACGGCCTGGCAGAAAAAAGCTGAAGATAACTTTCAGGCGGAGAAAAACAAAATCTCTGCTGAAAGAGAAAATTTTTATAAGGAGATCGATAAAATAACCTCCCGGCATTTTAATGATCTGGAAAAATTTCTTAAAGAAAAATATCAGGATGAAGTTGACAGTGCTGCTGCCGGCATTAAATCCAGTGAAGAAGATTTTCATACTGAATACAAGGAGACTATTAACCGTCTGCATGCTCTCAATAAAAAAACGGAAACAGAGTTTCAAAAAGCTAGTGAAAATCTTAATCAGGAAATGCAAAACTCACTCAACCAGATGCATTCCAGTGTGGCTTTAAAACAGAATGAACTAATAGAAAAACTCCAGCAGGAAACAGATGCTTTCCAGCAGGAGGAACGAAATAATACAGAGCTTTATCTTAAAGAGATTAAAAGCAAAGCTGAAGATGATATTAACAATATGCAGGATAATATACGCAATCTTGTTAATGAGCAGGATGATTTAAAACAAAACCATCAGGATCTGTCTCATAATATAGAGCAGCTTAAAGAACAGGTTCTTGATGATCAGCTCTCTGAAAAGATAATGGCTGAGCTTAAAAGTAAAGCTGCAGAGTACAACAACGAACTGGAAACCAATATCAGCACTATACGTCAGGAATATAATGATTTAAAAACAAAAATTGAAAAGAACCTGAAAACTGAAATAAATGATCTGCATAAATCGCTGGCTGCTTTTAAAAGTCAAATGCAGGAAAGCAACAGCCGGGCAGCGGAAACAACAGAACAATTACATAACAGGCTTAAAACCCTGGATAGCGAATTAAACGCTTTACATAACAAAAAGGAAAAAGAGCTTTTTGAGGCTTTTAACCAACATGTAAATGCTTATAAAAACACCTCCGAAAAAGCAGACAATGCTTATCAGGACTTTACAGCTGCACTGAACGCAAAAAAGGATGAGTTTTTTAACGAGCTGGGGCAGCTGCAGGAGAAAA
>CAZFAK010000009.1:4575-15272 GCA_964517045.1 uncultured Spirochaetia bacterium
GGATATTCATAAAATTTTTGGTAATTTCAATAATTTGTATAAGGAAAAAGAAAAAATATTACAGGAAAAGTTCAAGGAACATATAAAGAGTTATGACAAAAGCAATAAGCAGGCAGACAATGCTTATCAGGATTTTACAGCTGCCCTGAACGCAAAAAAGGATGAGTTTTTTAACGAGCTGGGGCAGCTGCAGGAGAAAACTGATGCGCAAATAAAGGAACTTACAGCACAGAAAGAGGATCAGATTAACAAGAGCGCAGCCGCAAGAATTGATCAGCTAGCTAATAATACCGGCAATTTTCAGGATACGGTTAACAAATACCAGGAGGATATTCATAAAATTTTTGGTAATTTCAATAATTTGTATAAGGAAAAAGAAAAAGTATTACAGGAAAAGTTCAGGGAACATATAAAGAGTTATGACAAAAGCAATAAGCAGGCTGAAAAAGCTTATGATGAATTACTGGTTACCCTGCAGCATAAAAATGACAGTTATGAACAGAAAATTAAGCAGCTGGTTGCCCGGGAGCAGGACAGACTTACAGCTGCCGGCAAACAAAATATTGAACATCTGAATACTACCGCAGCAGATTTAACTTCTCAAATTAAAACTGAGAAAAAAGTGCTTAATGATATATTCGCCGAAGCAAAAAAGGTTAAAAGCTGTAAAAATAAAACTCTGAAAAACATTAACGGTTATGAAGATGAAATTAAAGAGATAACCAATTATCTTAAAAACAAAGCTGACAGCGCGGAGAACAAACTCCAGTCCCAGCTGCAGAATTTTATAAACTACAGGGATGATCAGAAAGACCGTTTATTGCAGCATTCTGAAAATATTTATAATACCTTTAAAAAAGAACTCAGTGAGCAAAAGTTAACTCTGCGTGATGAGGAACAGAAAAGATTAAAAAAACTCTATGCTTCTGTTCAGGATTTTAAAGCCAGCAGTAAAGATGCTGAGGAACAGCTGGCGCAAAAATATCAAAATTTGCTTAATAAATATGATCAGGAGTTTGCTTCCTATCTTAGTAAAAAAGATAAAATTATTAATAAAAAAGAAAAAGAACTGGATAAAGAGTTATACAGCAATAAAAAAATAAAGGAACGCATATATAAGACAATAAATGCAACTAAAAATTCGTTAAAAGAAAAAACCGGCCGCCTGCTTAACAAAGAGTTTGCCAGCGCCAGGAAAGAGATTAAAGCATTTAAAAATGATGAACAGAAAAAACTGAAAAATGAAATAAAAAATATTAATAAAAAATGTATTACCCAGCTTAAAGAAGAACAGCAGCAGCTGCGCACAAATATTCTCGCCAGAGAAAAGGAAGCGCAAAATATTAATGATGATTTTACTTCTAAAATAGAACAATATGAAGAACAGATAACTGCCAATCTGGATAAAATGCTGCAATTTTTTACCGGCAGCGGCAAGAAAAAAAATACGCGTGATATTTTTACCCAGATGGCTCAGTTTAACAACACCAATATTGAACTGGCGGAACAGCTGCAGACTATTAATGACTATAAAAAGAATATTCAAAAGGAGCTTGACCGTATAAATAAAGCAGTCCGGCAAGTGGACATCAAAAAAGATTCGCGTTTTACCTCTCTTTTTAACCAGCTTGACAAAGAATATAATAAAATGGAAAAAAAGATTAATGCATTGAATGTAAAATTTGAAAAAAAGGAGGATAAACTGGCTGCTACCAATGAAAAACAATTGCAGCAAACCGTGAATAAAATTATTGCTGATTATAATTACGGTAATAAACAAATAGAAGAAAACATAAAAAAGGTTGAAAACCTGAGTAATGAAATCGAGAAAAAAATGTCGGAGCTTACTGATGAAAATGAAAACTATCTTGGACAAAGTGCTGCCCTGGCTGATCAGGTGCAAAATGATATAAACAGTATCAAACAGAACTACAAGAGTGATATACAAAAACTGCAAAACAGCCAGCAAAACAAGCTTAACTCCTTTATAAATGAGCTGAAAAACAGGAATGAAAAAGAGCTGCAGGAGTGTAATGAAACTAACCAGGAGGAACTTAAACAAATAAAAGAAAAGATTGCCCGGGACAGCAACAAACTTGAAGATAAAACCGCAGAGCTTGACAGCAAACTTTCCCGTTCCCTTATTGCCAGTGAAAGTAAGCTGGATAATTTTATTGTTGATAAGGAAAATCTTGTTGATCAGTCCCTGAAGGATTTTCAGAAGCAGATAAAATCATCAGAAGATAAAATAATAAATGATTATCTTGATAAATTTAACAATCTTAACGAAAGACTTAATGAAATTGATAATAAAGTATCATCTTTTCTGAGTAAAACCAATCTGTTTAAAAAGATTGAAGAGGTGCAGGGCCAGGCCCATAAAGATATTAAAGCTTTTGCCGGAAAAATACAGGAAGCCAAAAGCAATCTTAAATCTTTGCATAATATTGAAGGTAAAATAGGTGAATTTAAGAAAGCGGAGAAAGATGTTAAAGTTATTCTGGATAAAATAAACATAGAAAAAAAAGATGTTAAAAACCTGGAAAATGATCTTAACAGCGTACTTAAGCTTAATGAAGAAGCAAATAATAAGCTGGAAATGATCGAAGCCCATCGTAATGATATTGAAAGATTTAACAACAACATAACAGAATATAAAAATGATATGCAGAATTTCAAACAGATTTATGCTGAATTAAACGACATGAAAAAGCAGGTTGATCAGCTTAAAGCTAATTTTCAGGAAGCTGTAAAACAAAAAGATAATCTTACAGTTTCCGGCAAAGAACTGGAAGCTAAAATTAACAACAGTGCCAAGATGCAGCAGCAAATTGACCAGACGCTGCAGGAAGTAGATGAAAAAGCCACGATTATTGAAAGTAATCACAAAAAAATACTGGAATTTGCCAGTAAATATGATAATCTTGATATGGCTATTATGGATATGGACAGCAGACAAAAATCACTGGAAAAATTAAAACAGGAATTAACTAAAGATAAAAATGAATTAACTGAACTTAAAAGTGTTTTAAACGAGCAGATAAAACAACTTAAAAACGGCCCTTCCCCTGAAAAGAAAACAAGCAGTAACCACAGACCGGATTATGATTCCCGTCTTACCAAAAAAGAGCTGCAGGATTCCATGGACTCCCTTTTTGCTATTGGCTGGTCCAATGAAGAGATAGCACAGCAGCTGAATATAGATCTGTACGAAGTAGAGTTATACCGTAAAAAAAAAGAAAATAACTAAAGACTGTCCAGTATCAGTTTAATATAATCAGCATTATTTTTATCAGCAGTACTTGTCTGTACAGCATTGCTGGCAGGGAATACTGACCGGTCAATATAGCGTACACTGGTATCCCTTTCCAAAAACAGGGTTTTCTGATCATCATACCAGGATACGCGTTTATAGCTTATCTCATGGGCTGCCCCGTACTTCTCTTTTAACTTGTTATATAATTTTAAATATGAAAAAAACTCGGGAGCAAACAACAGGCGAATTAAATACAGTTTACCGTTATGAAACTGAAAATGAAGGTCATTAATATACCGGTTGGGAACACATTTAACCAGGACACGCTTTTGCTCTCCGGGGAATTCCTGTAAGGCATCATCTTCCAGTCTTAACCATGTATACTCTCTGCTTAATACAGTTTGCAGTTCTTTATAACTAATGCCCAGGGAAATCTCTCCCCAGCCGCTTATAGTAATGTTGGTATTCAGATTGGTAACATTACTGCTGGCTGTAGCAGCTGTAATATCAAGCGTCAGGCAAACAGCAAAAATGAAGCTAAAAAGTAAATATCTCAGCAAAATATTAACTGACTTTAAAACTGTCAAGCCTGCTTTTAAGTTCCTGTAAATGCTGTTGTAACTCTTCATTTCCATTTTGTTGGGCAATTTTTTCCTCCAGTTTAGTAAATGTCTGTTGCATTGCGCCAATTTTTTGCCGGTAGCTTTCCGACATCTCATTTAATCCTGCTGCAAGTGATTTGAGATAGTCTTTTTTGCGTAAATAGGCTTTAACAGTCAGCTTTCCTTCGGTTAAAGCCTGCAGGGTCTTTTCCAGCCGGAAAACCGGACCGGCTATACGGTGGGATATAAATAAAAACACAAAAAAAACAAAGACGGCGGAGATGGTAACCACCATCAGAAAAGTTTTCCACATATTGGACTCCATCTCCCTGAAAGCTTCTTCCGTATCCTGCAGGGCGTCACTTACCTCCCGGCCCATGCGGGTGGCCCGCTGTAACAGGGAAAATTTATTGATATCCTTTTGGCTGGCTGCCAGGGGTGAGAGGGATTTTAAACTGTTTCTTACGATTTCAATGGATTCGTTTAATTTTGTCTGCGGTTTTTGCAAAGATCTGTGATTAAATATAAAAGTAAAAACGGCTAAAAGTGCTACAGCAATAACCACTGTTGAAAAAACCCGGCCGATAAGGCTGTACTGCAAAGATTTGTTAATAATATACTGTTTTCTTTTAAAATTTGCCAAAATCTACCTCCATTATTACGATTTATATATAATTCTATTACTAATAATTCAAAAAAGCAAGCCTTTTTTATTTTAACACAATTGTTGCAATTAACAGTATAAATTAAATAATAATAAAAAGCTGATTTATTCCGAAAATAAAAAGATGAAATTTAAACCAGGCCCCGGTACTATTATTAAAATTATTTATACTCTCTTTTTTATAATACTGATTCCCTATCTTCAGTATTTAGTTCATTGGGAGATAATATCAGCTGCCGTCTCCTACAATATCGCTGTCTGGATGTTTGTTACCGGTATTTTATTATATCTTGATACAGTCATTATCGGTTTTTTTAGCAGAGTTAAAAGCTTAAAAGGAAATATAAAACCTCTGGTTGAATATTACGAAAAAAAATACCAGAACAGCAGCAGTAAAAAAAAAAAATGTTATAAAGAAGAGCTTTTCAAGCTTTATATACAAGCCGGGCGCTATCAGGAAGCTGGCAAACTGCTGAACCGTAAAATACTAAAGCAGAAACCGCAGTACAGCCTGGACCAGAATGATCCGGAAAAGCTGGCTTATATAGCCTATCTGGAAAATTACGCGCACAACTGGGATAATCTTCTCTATTTGCTGCAGATACTGGAAAATTTTCTGCAGCAAAAAATAAGAAATAAATCCCTCCGGCTGCTGCTGCATAATACTGTTTACGCTTTATATACTGATTATTATCTGGCGCATTCCCGGCTGCAGCAGGCTTTCAGCACTATTAGCAAGGGTCTTAAACAGTTTACGACTCCCTTTTTACTGCATAAGGCCGGCATTGTTTATTATTACCGCCATCTGCTGGATGATGCTCTTAACTACCTGCATCAAAGTATTGCTCGCAGCCCAAAATATAATATTGATACTTTTATACCGGCGTACTATTATCTGTTTAAAATATATGGCGAACTGGGAAAACTTTTTAAGGCCAAGTACTATTTCGACCAAATGAAAAAATATTTTACTAAATACGACCAATTTAATAAATATAAAAAATTAATTAATAACGGGGAAAAATTACTGACATTTTTTTTCAGTAAAAACAGCTAAAATTTTGCATTTTTGTTAAAACCTGTTATATTATAAAATATAGAATAAAAAGAAAGGAAATATGATGAAAGGAAAGGGATTAACTGCTAAAGCACAAAAAGTTATTAATCAATACGCGCAGGAAGAAGCCCGTAATCTGAATGCCGAAAAAGTGGAACCGGAACATATTTTTCTTGGACTTATTAAAAAAAATGAAAGTATTGCTATTACTGTTTTGCAAAAACTGAATGTTAACATTGATAAAATAAAAATAGAGCTGGAAAATTCTATCAACCGATCAACTTCGACTATGGTTCTCGGCGAGTTGCCAATTTCGGAAAGAGTAAAAAAAGTACTTACCTACAGCACTGAAGAGGCCCAGACTCTGCATCATCACTATATAGGCACTGAACATCTTTTACTGGGATTATTCAGAGAAGAAAACGGAACTATTTACAATATACTGGAAACTAATAATGTCACCCTGGCCAAGCTGCGGCGTACTACTGTAGAGATACTCGGGTTTGGTTCGATCCCCAAGACAGAAGTACCCGGCAAAAATAAAAAAACACCTACAATTGATAATTTCGGACAGGATTTTACTGCTTTAGCCAAAGAAAACAAACTGGATCCGGTCATAGGCAGGGAAAGAGAGATCAGCCGTGTTATACAGATTCTTTCCCGGCGTACCAAAAACAATCCTATACTCATAGGCGAGCCCGGGGTTGGTAAATCCGCCATTGTAGAGGGTCTGGCTAACAGTATTATCAAAAAAGAAACTCCTGATCTGCTGCTTGATAAAAGAGTTATCTGTCTCAATCTTTCCTCATGTGTAGCCGGCACCAAGTACCGCGGCGAGTTTGAGGAAAGGATGAAAAATATTCTTATTGAAATAAAAAGAGCACAAAATATAGTCCTGTTCATAGATGAAATACATACTATTATCGGAGCCGGCGGTGCAGAGGGAGCCATGGATGCCGCCAATATATTAAAACCCTCCCTTAGCCGCGGCGAGATTCAGTGCATAGGCGCTACAACCATGAAGGAATATAAAAAATATATTGAAAAAGATACTGCTCTGGTAAGAAGGTTTCAGTCAATTATAATAAATGAACCGACAACAGCTGATACGGTAGATATTCTTGACGGACTGAAAGAAAAATATGAAGAATTTCACAATATTAAATATGAAAAAAATTCTTTACAGACCGCGGCTTTATATGCCAAACGTTATTTAACAGAAAATTTTTTACCTGACTCGGCTATTGACCTTATAGATGAAGCCGGCGCCAAGGCACGCGTTTCCCATTCCAACCGTCCCGATGAGATAAACCAGCTGGAACTGGAAATAGATAAACTGAACAAGGAAAAAAATAACTCAGTCAACAATCAGGAATTTGAAAAAGCAGCAGCAATACGCGATAAAATTTTAACCAAAAAAGATGAGTTAAACCAAAATCTGAAAGAATGGAATAATAAAAAAAAAGAGATGCTTATCAATATCAACAGTGAGCATATTAAAAAAATAATATCTGAAATGACTGATATACCGCTGCAAAAGCTTGATGAAAATGAATCGCAGAAACTGCTTAAACTGGAAACAGAACTGCATCAGCGCATTATTGCTCAGGATGAAGCGATCAATGCTGTTGCTAAAGCGATCCGCCGTTCCCGTACCGGTTTAAAAAATCCCAACCGTCCTGCCGGCTCTTTTATTTTTTTGGGGCCTACCGGAGTAGGAAAGACTGAACTGGTAAAAGTATTAACCCAGTCTCTTTTCGGTTCTGAGGATGCTCTGATCCGTATAAACATGTCTGAGTTTATGGAAAAACATTCCGCTTCCAGGCTTATAGGTTCTCCTCCGGGCTATGTTGGTTATGAAGAGGGCGGTGATCTGACTGATAAAGTACGCCGGCGTCCCTATTCGATCATTCTTTTTGACGAACTGGAAAAGGCCCACCATGATGTTTTTAATATTCTGCTGCAGGTTTTTGAAGACGGCTATCTGGAAGATAATCTCGGACACAAAGTGGATTTTACCAATACTTTTATTATCATGACCTCAAATCTGGGCGGTAAAGACATAATAAAAGATACCCGTCTGGGATTTAATGTGGAAAACGAAACAAGCCGTTATGAAGATGTAAAAGGCATAGCCCTTGATGAGTTAAAACAACACTTTAACCCTGAATTCCTTAACCGGATTGATGAAACAATTATTTTTCATCCTCTTACTAAAGAACATTTGAGCAGTATTCTGGATCTTATGCTGGCAGAACTTTCAGCCCTGCTGAAAGAAAAACACATTACCCTGACACTGCAGAAATCTGCCAAAAATTTTATTATAAATAAAGGATATGATAAAAAATTCGGCGCCAGACCTTTGCGGCGGGTGTTGCAGGAGGAATTGGAAAATCTTATCTCTCTAAAAATGCTGGAAGGTAATATTAAAAAAGGCGACCATGTTACTGTTTCCTGTAAAAATAAAAATCTGCATATAAAACCTGAAAAAAAAGCTGCTTTATAATATAATATAAAGTCAGTTATGCTGCAGTCTATTAAATCCGTTATTCCGGCTCTTAAAAATAATTACCGTCTGTTCCTTGTCATAAATCCATTATGGAGTCTGCTCCATCTGCCGCTCTTATTTTATTTTCTGGATATCAACTATCAAACCGCAGCCGGTATTGATCTGACTGATCAACTTGTTTACTACATTACCAAACTAACAGCTACTACCCAGGCGGAGCGCTATATCCTTTCCGTGCGCAATACCCTTTATATTTTAACCATTCTGTTATACTCTCCTTTTTCTATTGCCGCTTTTAATATAAATAAGGAAGTTTGTCACCACAATTCTAGTCTTACCTTTAAAAAATATTTTTCTTTTTTAAAAAAATATCTTTTTAAATCCCTGGTAATCTTAGCTATTAACCTGTCTATAATATATATAACCTTTAACATATACTGGTATCATATACAACAGTATTACAGGGACAATCTGCTGCTTTTTTATCTGAGTACCTCTTTTTTAATGCTTTTTTATTTTGGTTTTGTAGCTGTAAAACTATATACAATACCAATTTTTCTCAATGAAGAGAAAAGATATATAGCGGCCAGTAAACGCTCCTATAATATCCTGATCTCCAATTTTAGCGCCAGCTTGCTCATAACTGTTCTTTTTTGCGGTTTTTTTTACTGGATAACTTTTCTGCCTAAAATACCGGTTCTTGTTTTTTTATTTATAATTTTACCTACCTTACCGGGACAGCTGCTTTTTGAAAACTATTTTACGGTTACGCAGAAATACGGTAATAAAAAAAAACAGAAATAAAGCCGGAACTTTGAGGTAAATATAAAGATTTAATGTTTTAAACGGCTGAACTCATACAGGATAATTTTTTCTTCACGGTTAAATAACGCTGTTTCTTTTAATGAGTTATTAAGACAATCCCTGCCGCAACTGACATCGACTTTATCCGGCATGATAATATATTCTTCATTTCCTTCAGGGACAATACTTTTTTCCCGGTAGAGATAGTAGCGCTTTAATTTTCCCCTGGAAGCATTGGAAACGGTTAAACTCTCTTCGCCGGATACAGGCCTTTCACTCTTATTATTAAAGATTATTAATAACACAATCATGCCGAAAAGCACTGTGCCGGTTACAATTAACATACGGCCGGGTCCTGTCTGCCAGCGCTGTTTTATTTCCTTTTTAATAGCTGTTAATTGAGAAAACATGATTTTATTATATTATCATTATAACAAACCGATTTCAAGCTGTTAATTATGAATTGTTTTCACCGCAGACTGTAATATTTTTTCCACTATGCAGCGGTGGCAACTGCATCTATTGACATAAATATATAATAAAGGTAAATTTTAATATGCTGATCAGTACATTCGGGGGGGAGTTTGCTCTCATTAACAGTATAAAGAAAAAGGCAAAACAAAAAAAAGTGAAAGCCTCTATCGGCGATGACTGTGCTGTTATAAAAAACGGTTCTGACTATCTTCTCTATACTACTGATATGCTGGTTGAAAATGATCATTTCAGCAGAGATTATTTCACGGCCGGGCAAGTGGGTATAAAAGCGATGGAAAGCAATCTATCCGATATTGCTGCTATGGGAGGTAAACCGCTTTACGTGCTGACAGCTGTAGCCCTGACACAGAATACTCCTGTAGAATGGGTTAAGGATTTTTATGCTGCTGTTTACCGTAAAGCAGATAAATATAATTTTGATCTGATTGGCGGAGATACTACCCATGGACCCTGTATTACTATTTGTATAACTGTTATCGGTACAATAAAAAAACAGTTATTAACTATGCGAAAAGGAGCGCGCAGCGGTGATCTTATCCGGGTAACCGGATATCTCGGAGCTGCTGCTGCCGGTTATAAACTTTTTAAAAATAAAATCCCGGGACATAAATGGGTAAAAAAAAAGCATACCAACCCCGGCTGCCGCCTGGATGTCTGTGCTGCCATAGCCGCAGAAGCCACGGCTATGGCTGATATATCTGACGGGCTCGCAGCTGAGGTTAAAAATATTTGCAGTGCTTCAAAAAAAGGCGCGCTTATATATAATGATAAAATACCGGTTGATAAAAGAGTGCATAAAGCAGCCCGGGAATTAAACGAATCAGCCTTGGAGTATGCCCTTTTCGGAGGTGAAGATTTTGAACTTGTATACACTGTTCCGGCAGACAAGGCTTCCGGCCTTCCCGGGGTAACCGTAGGATATATAACCGGAGGCAGTAAAATCTATTTACAAAAAAAGAACAGGAAACCGGAAGAAATAACAGCCGGTGGTTACAATCATTTCGCTTTATGATAAAATTATATATGAAAAAGTATCCGCTTTATATTATTATGGCTGCTAAAGAGAGGGAATTAAGTTTAAATGCTGTTATGACAGTTACTACAGGATAATAAATGAAATATAAAAGTTTTAAAAAGTTTTTACAAAAAGGAGAAAAATTATTAATTTTTACCCACAATAATCCTGATCCGGATTCTATCTGCAGTGCTGTTTTATTGCAGAAAATTGCCGAAAAATATAAAATTAAAGCCACTATTGTTTACGGCGGCAGACTGGCCCGCTCTGAAAATAAAGCCATGGTAAATCTTTT
>CAZFAK010000009.1:15282-24890 GCA_964517045.1 uncultured Spirochaetia bacterium
TTTTGGATATCAGCCTGAGTTATTTTGATGAGGAAAATTTTGATCCTGCTGCTTATGATCTTTATGCTATTGTTGACAGTCAAAAAAATTCCGGTAACAATCCCATACCGGAAAAAATTATACCTGATATAACCTTTGATCACCATAATACCGCTGTAAAAAAATATAAATTCTATGATATTAAACCGCAAAGGGGAGCAACATCAACTATTGTCCTGCAGTATTATCTGCGGGAAAAACTTCCTGTTACCAAATTTATTGCTACCTGTTATTGTTACGCTCTTCATTCCGAGACTAAAGATCTGCAGCGCAACGTCAGCTCGCCTGATTTTCATTTTTATTATGAACTATATAAAACTGCTGATCCTAAAATTCTCTCCCAAATAAGATATGCCAAGAAACCGCTTAGCTATATCGAAACCCTAAAAAAAGCACTTAACAATTATAAAATCAGGGAACATGTTATTTCGGTTTATCTCGGGGATATTGTTAATGCTGATTTTATTCCGGAGATAGCTGATATTCTGATTGATGTAGAGAACGTCTATTTTTCCATTGTAGTCGGAAAATATCAAAAACAGAACTATATCTCCTGCCGTACTACAATTGAAAACTGTAACCTCGGTGATTTTCTGACTAAACTACTGAAAAAGCAGGGTAAAGCCGGCGGCCATTCCATGCTGGCCGCAGGCCAGTTTCAGGGTGATCCCCGCACGGTCATTAAACGGTTTACGGAAAAAATAACAAAAGTTTATAAAGACTGACAAACCTGTAAAACAAATTTACAGGTACGCATCTGACAGTTCAAAAAGGAAGCGTTCCGGTCCACGTTATTTTTCCACCAGAAAAGTAACCGGTCCGTCATTTAAAAGAGTTACTTTCATATGAGCTCCGAAGATGCCGCTTTCTACTTTCAGCTCATAGTTTTTAAAACGGCTGATAAACTCTTTAAAAAAACTGCGCGCTTTAGCAGGGGGGGCAGCCGCTTCATAACCCGGCCGGCGCCCTTTGGCAGTGTTTCCATAAAGAGTAAACTGGGGCACGATTAAAACCTCTCCTTTTATATCCAGCAGAGAATTATTCATTTTGTCATTATTATCTGCAAAAATCCGCAAATTGGCAGCCTTTGCCACACAGTATTCCAGTTTTTGTATATTATCATCAGCTGCTATCCCCAGAAAAACAAGTAAGCCTTTATTAATAGCTGCAACCTTTTTTCCGTCAACTTCCACCCCGGCATGTAAAACTCTCTGTATTAAAAGTTTCATGCGGTATTATATTATCGAATATTAAAAATAACAAAATATGCAGGTTTAAAAAAAATATAACTAATAATATAATTAACCTATTGATATCCACGGCTAATTAATGAACGCAACCAGAATCCGCAAAGAGCTTCAGCAGCTTTTAAATAAAAAACAATACCAGGCAGCAACAACTGTTAATGGTCCTCTCTTAATACTGGCCGGAGCAGGCAGCGGTAAAACGCGCGTGATCACCTACCGCACGGTTTATATGCTGAGCAGGGGTATACCGGCCGCCAATATACTTTGTCTTACTTTTACCAATAAAGCTGCCGGTGAAATGAAGGAACGGATAAAAGAGATTATCGGCACCGGTGAAAAAATTCCGCGTATATCAACTTTTCATTCTTTCTGTTTATGGATCTTAAAAAAACATATTAATCATCTTGGCTTTAAGCACAAGTTTAATATTTATAATAATGCGGATCAAAAACAGCTTATATTCGATATACTGCGGGAAAAAGATATTGAGCCTAAAGATAAGATGATTGAAGAGATAAAAAACTATATCAGTAACTGTAAAAATAATAATCTCCTTCCTGCTGAGATTACACCTGAGTCAGCGCAGGACCGGGCCTTGACCAGCTTGTATGCCCAATATCAAAACAATCTGCAGCAGTACAATGCTCTTGATTTTGATGATATGCTTTTATTATGTATACGGCTTTTTAATAAAAAAAAGGAGCTGCTAAAGCGCTACGGTCATAAATTTAAATACATTATGATTGACGAATACCAGGATACCAACCATGCCCAGTATCAGCTGGCATTGATGCTCAGCAAAACACATAAAAATCTGGCTGTAGTCGGGGATGATGACCAGTCCATTTACGGCTGGCGCGGTGCTGATTTTACCAATATTTTAAACTTTGAAAAAGATAATCCCGGAGCAGAAGTAATAAAACTGGAAAAAAACTACCGTTCAACATCTTTTATATTAAAAGCGGCTAATGCTGTGATCAAAAATAACAATGACCGTAAAGAAAAAATACTTGAAGCTATAAAAGGCAGCGGTGAGATCATAAACACGATCGAAGCTGATAACCCTCTTGAAGAAGCAAAAATGATCGCTGATGACATTGGCCTTAAATGTCTGCAATATAACCGTAAATACCGTAATTTTGCCGTGTTGTTCCGTACCAACAGCCAGTCCAAACCTTTGGAAACAATGCTGCAGCAGGCCGGCATACCATATAATAGTCCCAACAGTTTTAATTTTTACGAATATAAAGAGATAAAAGATTGTCTGGCTTATCTTAAACTGCTTAATAATTATAACGATGATATTTCATTGCTGCGGATTATAAATTATCCCAGACGGGCAGTGGGAATAAAAACTATTACCAATATCAGGAGCACAGCTTTTAAAAAAGATATTTCCCTGTTTCAGGCTCTGCCCCTGGTTGCAGCAAGTAATACCCTTAAAAAAGAAACCGCAGCCGAGCTTAAACATTTTATAGAATTAATAAAAAATTACAGCAATGCTATGCAGGGAAAAGAGATGGCTGAGGTATTTAAAGATTTTCTGACCAATACCGGATTTTATGACGAACTGTATAAAAGTAAAAAAAAGCCTCTGGTTATTCAGAAGAAAATTGAGAATATTGATATGCTTATACAAAACATAGATGAATATTGTAAAAAAAGAAAAAATCCCGCTTTGCATGATTATCTGCTGCAGCTGGCTATTATGTTAAGCAAACCTGAAGAGAGTGAACTTGATACAGCTGAAAATAAAGTACAGCTGTCCACCATTCATTCAGCCAAAGGACTGGAGTATAAATATCTTTATATTGCCGGTTTTGAAGAAAATATACTTCCCTTTGTCCGGGACGAAAATACATCGGTAAATATTAATGAAGAGAGAAGGTTATGCTATGTTGCCATAACCAGGGCGCAAAAAGAACTTACCTTTACACTGTGCCGGGAACGTAAGACCTATGAGGGCACTGTTGCGAATGAACCTTCCCGTTTTCTGATTGAGATTCCGGATAGCTGTATTAACAGAAATTACAGTAAATTTAAAAAAGCAACATCTGATGTTAAAAAAAGTGAGGCGGTAAGTAAGCTGGGTTTGGCCAGATTAAAATCAATGTTTGATAACAACTGACCGCATTACCGGGCGGCTTCACTGTAGCGTATGGGTATAACTTTTTTTACAGGCGCGTAAGCTGATTCGCGGTTATTATCAAAAGCAGTCAGGGAAAAATAGTATAAAGTTCCGTTTTGCAGGTTGTTGACTGTGTAACTGACCTCTTTCCCTTTAGCAGGTTTAATATCCTTTCTGAATACTTCAATATATTTTTTTAAACCGGTAAAGTTGTTTTTTTTATAATAAATTTTATATTTTTTAATGTCAGTCTCGGAACTTATACGCCATTTAAGCCTGACCCCGCGGTTTAAAGCTTTGACTTCCCTAATGACAGGGGTTAAAGGTTTTTCATCCTGTGTATAGGAAAAGAGCGGCGGCAAGATCAGAGCTTCCCGGCTGCTGTATTTTTTTAAGACCAGTCTGAACTGGAGATAATTTATATAATCGGCATTTAATACTTTTTTTATCTTTTTATTAACAGGTACCTGCTTCCATTTCAACTCTTCATTTTCCGGTAAAAAGTAATGACGGGCTGTTCTTAAAAATACCTGCAGATGATCAGTGTCGGGAATTGTATTGTAATTGCTGAAATAAAGTGCATTAAGTTTTATAAAAGAATTTATCTTGAATACATCGCTGGTATATAACGATATATAACCTTTCTTTTTATTACTGACTGCACTGTTCGCTTGCTGCATACTTACTTCAAGTTCATCGATGAGGCCTTGAAAATTTTTGCCGATTTCCAAAGGATAATTATTTTGTGGCAGAAATGAGGGGTAATAAATGGTAGCGTATTCACTGCCGTCCTCTGACGTATAAACACGCTGTGTCTGCTTGCCATTCCTTATTTTGCAAAGCGTTCCGTTAACAGCATGATAACTTATAACAAAACGGTACCATTTACGCGGATACAGAGGCGGTCCTTTATCCAGTAAAACCGTTCGGTGTCTGTTTTTAAAATGAAAAAAATTTTCCATTATACAGCATATAGTACTGTTATCAATTTTTACTATAATCCCCTGCGGTATAATTTTATCGCTTACCGTATCCAGAACAGGTCCGTGTTTCTGCAGGAGTATATATCCGTCTCTTACATCATAAAGGTAAACGGAAAAGGCAAAATTAAAACTGCCTATATCCGGTGAGCCGTTAAAAAATTCCCCGGGCGGGTTTGTTACAACCATCATATTATGCGAAGTTAAAAATTCGGCACTTCTGCCTTTGTAGCCGTAATCACTGTAAAGGGGCAGCCTGGAGTAAACAGGGCTTGGCTTTTCATCAAAACTGATGGCGGCCGACCAGAAGTTACGGTTCTGATTATAATTTGCTTTTAGTTTTCCGGCAGTTATTATAAAATTCTTTTTTTTATATAATAATTTGTTAAAATTTTTTATAGTGAATTTATCAGGATAAAGAAAAAGCAGATAAACAAATATAAACAGGATATATTTCACTTTCATATTACCTTCCTGTAGATACCGGCGGCAAAAGCAGCAGCGCCGAAACCATTATCAATATTAACTACTGAAACCGAGGGAGCGCAACTGTTAAGCATGCCCAACAGGGCGCTGCAGCCGTTGAAACTGGCGCCATAACCTACAGAAGTAGGTACTCCTATTACGGGTACGCCGCTTAATCCGCTTACGACTGAAGCCAAGGCACCCTCCATACCGGCTACCACAATAACACATACTGCTTGTGATATATCACCGAGATATTTCATAAGCCGGTGTATACCGGCAACACCGCAGTCTCTTCTGCTGGAAACTTTTATGCCCATAAATTTCAAAGTTAACACAGCCTCCAGAAAAACCGGTCTGTCAGAAGTTCCGGCTGAGAGAACCATTATATATTTATCTGATTTTGCGGTAATATTTTTTTTTTCAGACTGATACCTGCGCCAGAGCATGCCTGCTCTGAGGTTATAGTGCAGCTCAGGAAACTCCTTTTTCAGAGCAATTATTTTATCCTGCGAGGATTTGGTAACCAGTATGTCTTTTTTCCGAGTCAAATAGACCCTGATAATACTTTTTAACTCTTTAAGTGACTTGCTGCGGCCGTATACCACTTCCGGGATGCCTATCCGCTGCTGCCGCGACATATCCAGCCGGGTATGGCCAAGAAGATACTCATCATCAGCAAAAAGTTTTTGATATACCTCCCTGCTGTCTGTATGGCCTTGTTGTAAAGATTCAAGAAGTTGCAGTATCTTTTCATTCATTTTAATAAGATTGATCAAGAATAGTTTTTAATTCATTACCGCTGATCGGACGGGGCAAATGTTTTGTTTCCGAAAATCTGGTAAAAGCACGGCAAATATTATCTATATCATTTTTTTCAAATCCAAGTTCACTTAACTTGGAAGGAATGTTACATTCCTCAACCATTCTCCTTACTTTTTCAACAGCTTTTATAGCTGCTTCCAGAACACTTAACTTATGCACATTCTCACCCAGAACCTTAGCCACCTGTACATATTTTCCGGAAGAAGCTGTCAGGTTGAACTCCATAAACTGCGGTAATAATAAGGAAGCTATCATACCTTTAAAGATACGCGGATTAAAAACATTAATCGACTCGCTTACACTGTAAACTGCACCAAGTTTGGCACTGGCTGCGCCATAGGAGACAAAAAGAGAAGCCATCATTAAATCCATTCTGGTGTCCATATTGTTGGGGTCTTTTAATACGGAAGTCAGATAGTTGTTAACCAGCTCCATTGTGCGCAAAGCAAAAGTATCAGCCACCGGATTACTGCCTTTGGAAATGTATAATTCAACACCATAGGATAAGAGCATAAGCATGGAAGGGGCAATAAGGTTGGCCGGCAAAATAGCAGTCATTTGCGGATCAAGTACGGTAGCTACCGGTGTGATAATCGAGTTATATAATTTTTTTTTATGGCCATCTTCTTTATCTATTAATAAAAATCCGGGTGTTGCTTCACATATACTGCCCAGCATGGTGGGTACCATAACGGAAGGCAGAGGTTTGTTATCTATTTTCAGGCTGTATCCTTCCTGTTCGGTAAGATAATCCGAACAGTCCCCGGGGTTGGTGATCATCAAAGCAATAGCTTTTGCCATGTTAAGTACAACATCGCCTCCCACCCCTATAATAAAATCACACTGGGAAGATTTGGCCAGAGAAGCGGCGGTATCAACTGTAGCGGAATCAGAATTATTAGCTATCTCGTCAAAAACAATGACATTTATATTATTTTTTTCCAGATTGGTAATTATATCCTGGATCGGCTGAAACTGGTCCAGTTGTTTTTTTGCTGCAACCAGCAGGGCGCGGTAGCCGAGGTCCTTGACTATAGCCGGCATGTTATCAGCTTCGCCTTTACCGTAAAAAATTTCAGTTGGAAATGAAAACATCTTTTTTTTCTCTCTGGGGCGAAACAAAAAAAAGATTCAGGTTTCTGTTATAATGAGATATAAGCAGTTAGAAGTTACAGCTTTATAGAAGAAGCAATTTTTTCTGAAATGGATTTTAAAACTTCAGGTTTAAATTCGCCATCAGAAAAATATGATTCCAGATTTTTTTTAGCTATATCTATCTTTTCCTGCCGAATGTTAGGAGTATCCTTTACCATCTTGATATATTTTTTAAACTCAGCCTGAACCCTGGCATCTGTTGATATGTTTACACTGTCGCGGGAAGCTTTCCGGGCTTTAGGTTTTTGGTTGGAAGGTTTATTGGATTTAATCACTTTGTTTATATGATTTACTTTATCAACAGTCATACCTAACTCCTTATAATTTATTATCGACACTCATTATACAAACTTAAAAATAATCTTTTTTTTTTGTATTATTTATAATAACTACAAATTCGCCCTTTATCTTTAAATCTTCGTACATATTTAAAACATCTTTAACAGTTTTTCTTATATACTGTTCATATTTTTTGGTCATTTCCCGGCCGATAAAAAGCATCATATTCGGGTCAATTTCCATTAAAGTTTCCAGCATGTTTTTTATTCTGTGTACAGATTCATAAAAAATAAGCACTTTTTTTTCATTTTTGCATAAATTATGTAAAATTTTCTTTCTTTTACCTTTTTTATTTGGTAGAAAACCGTAGAAAAGTACATTTTGCGACGGAAAGCCGGAAACAGACAAGCAGCAAAAAGCGGCATTACAGCCGGGAACCGGTATAACTTTAACATTATGCTCATAACAATAGTTTATTATTTTTCGCCCCGGATCTGATATGGCAGGTGTGCCGTTTTCGGAAACATAGGCCATTAAAGTATGATTTTTAACTATTCCCTCTATTTTTTTGCCGCGGGCTTCATGATAACTGTTATAGGAGATCATTTTTTTTTTTATATTATATCTTTTTAAAAGCAGTCCGGTAGTACGGGTATCTTCAGCAATGATGACCTCGACCTTATTAAGAGTTTCAACAGCCCGGTAGGTAATATCTGCGGCGTTTCCGATAGGAGTAGCCACAACATAGAGTATGGGTGAAGGTTGCTGATCCAAAATTTTTTGATTAGTCAGTTTTTAGTAGAAGAGGGCTGCTGATTGTTATAAATATATTCAAAAGAATCCAGAATAGCCTCATAACTGGCTTCAATAATGTTTTCCGATACTCCGACTGTAGTCCATTTTTCATTATTATTGGAGGAAGTAATAAATACTCTTACCTTGGACTGGGCCGCGCTTTTGCAATTGAGAACACGTACCTTATAATCCACCAGTTTGATATTACTGATAAAAGGAAGCTGTCTGGTAATAGCATCGCGCAAAGCCGCATCCAGAGCGCCGACAGGCCCATGTCCGGTTGCTGCGCCGCTGTAGGTACGCTCATTAATCAAAACTTTCACCCTGGCAAAAGTTTTACTGTTTTCCTTTCCTGACTGAAAAGACTCGACTTCATAATGCAGCAGCTCAAAAAGAGGATGGTATATATTTAATATTTTACGTATTATCAATTCAAAAGATGCTTCCGCAGCTTCATACTCGTAACCTTTATTTTCCAGGGTTTTTAAATGGTGTATTACTTTATTAACCTCTTCGGATTTTTTATCGTAGGAACCGAATTTACGGAGTTTGCTTACAATAGTTGATTTACCGGCCAGCTCGCTTAAAAGCAGCCGGCGTGCATTACCTACCTTGCTGCTGTCCAGATGTTCCATTAAACGCGCGTTTTTATTAATAACATCAGCATGCTGCCCTGCTTTATGAGCAAAAGCACTCAGCCCCACATAAGGCTGGCGTTCATCCGGAATGATATTGGCCAGCTCTGATATATAACGGGAAGCAGCTGTAATACCGGCAAGTTGTTTAGCTGTAAAAACAGTATTATCAATTTTAAAATGGATATTAGGGATAATGGTACATAGGTTGGCATTGCCGCAGCGCTCGCCCCAGCCGTTAATCGTACCCTGTATATGGGTACAGCCGTAATCCAGCGCCAATAAAGAATTGGCAACAGCCAGGCCGGTGTCATTGTGAATATGAACGCCGAGATTAAAATTACCGGCAGCTTTAACTCCTTCTAAAGCTTTTATGATATCAGTATGCACACTGCCGCCGTTGGTATCACATAAAACCGCTACATCAGCGCCGTTTTCACAGGCTACTTTTACAGTTTTAACAGCATATGCTGCATTTTCTTTAAAGCCATCAAAAAAATGCTCGGCGTCAAAGATAACCTCCCGCCCCTGTTTTTTAAGGTATGATACGGAATCAGCGATCATGTTTAAATTTTCTTTCAGGTCAGTGCCGATAACTTCCGTTACATGTTTGGTCCAGCTTTTACCAACGATAGTTACTGCCGGTGTCTCACTGTCGAGCAAAGCTTTTATATGAAGGTCTTTATCACTGCTTCCCCCGGGCCGTCTGGTAGAGCCGAAAGAAGCTATTCTGGCGTTGGTAAGGGGATTTTTTTTTATTTCTTTAAAAAACGCTTCTTCTTTTTTATTGGACAGGGGAAATCCGCCTTCTATATAGTGGATACCTATACTGTCAAGATGCCTGGCTACATCAAGTTTTTCTTCAAGGGTAAAGGTGATACTTTCCCCCTGCATGCCGTCTCTTAGAGTTGTATCATAAATTTTTATAGCCACTGTTTTACCTGTAAACTGTATATAATATATATTATAACAGGTTAAGCTATTATAAGCAAATTCCGGAAAAAACAGGGTGTGATTTTTAATACCTGTAAAATTGCTTAACATGTTATATTTTGGACAC
>CAZFAK010000010.1:0-24526 GCA_964517045.1 uncultured Spirochaetia bacterium
ACTAAAATTGCTTTATCCGGCAATTGTATCGCGGCAATTGTCAATAATAAACTGCAAAGATACGGACTGCAATTTCATCCGGAAGTACTGCACACGGAAAAAGGCGACAAGATCATAGCTAATTTTCTTTTTAAAATATGCAAAATGCAAAAAAACTGGGATATGCCTTCTTTTATCGAGAATACAATAAAAGAAATACAACAGAAAGTAGGTCCTGACAAAAAGGTAGTCCTCGGATTAAGCGGGGGGGTTGACTCATCTGTTTTGGCTTTATTACTGCATAAAGCTATAGGAGACAGGCTGACCTGTGTTTTTATTGATAACGGCTTACTGCGCAAAAATGAAGCTGATGAAGTTATTGGCTACTTTAAAAACAAACATAATCTTAAATTCCGTTTTGTTAATGCAGCCGGCAAATTTATTACCGCTTTATTGTATGCCCGTAACCCGGAACGAAAAAGAGCAATAATCGGCCGGGTTTTTGTAAAAATATTTAACAGAACCATTAAAAATTTTGATTTTCTGGCGCAGGGTACTTTATACCCGGATGTTATCGAATCAGTATCCACCAGAGGACCATCTGCGAAAATCAAAACCCACCATAACCGGGTGAAATCAATATTAAAACTGCAAAAACGGGGCCGCTTAATTGAACCGTTCAAGGAACTTTTTAAAGATGAAGTAAGAGAGATCGGCAAAAAAATTAAACTGCCGCTTGAAATTATCCAGCGTCACCCCTTCCCCGGGCCTGGTCTGGCTGTCCGCATTCTGGGAAGGGTCACCCGCAAACGCCTGTTTATAATCCGGGAGGCTGATGCCATTGTCACCGAGGAGATAAAAAAAGCCGGTAAATACAATGAGTTCTGGCAATGTTTTGCTGTTTTGTTACCAGTGCGTACTGTAGGCGTTATGGGCGATAAAAGAACATACGGATATGCGGTAGCATTACGCATAGTTGAAAGTACTGACGGTATGACTGCTGATTTTTCTTATCCCTCAAAAAAATTATTAAATAAAATCTCCGCCCGTATAATCGGGGAAATAAAGGCAGTTAACCGGGTGGTACTGGATATCAGCTCCAAACCGCCGGCAACCATAGAATGGGAATAGATTTAATTATAATATTTCAAAACAGGTTAAATTAGGGAGGTACAATGTCCGGACACAGCAAATGGGCTTCTATTAAACATAAAAAAGGTGCGCTTGATGCCAAAAGAGGCAAACTTTTCAGCAAGCTTATAAAAGAGATAACCGTAGCAGTTAAACAGGGGGGAGCTGATACAGAAGCAAATCCGCGTCTGCGTACAGCTGTACTTAAAGCAAAAGACGCGAACATGCCTTCCAAAAATATTGAAAGTGCTGTTAAAAAAGCCAGCGGTAATGACAGTTCTGAAAATTACGAAGAGATTACTTATGAAGGATACGGACCGGAAGGTGTTGCTATATTTATAAATTGTCTAACTGATAATATCAAACGAACCGTTGCTGATATCCGTGCAACTCTCAGCAAACACGGCGGCAATCTGGGTGAAAACGGTTCGGTTGCATGGCAGTTTGAAAAGAAAGGTATAATAAATATAGAAAAGGATCAGGTAAAGAATGAGGATGAGTTAATGGAGATCGCTCTGGAAGCCGGGGCGGAAGATGTTATTGCGCAAACAGAGGGGTTTACAGTTAAAACCGATCCGGAGCAATTTTATAATATAACCGGAGTCCTTAAAAACAAAAATATAGCGATGGTAAATGCTGAAATAACTATGGATCCCAAAAACTGTATAACCTTAACCCCGGATAAAGCAGAAAAAATTGAAAAATTAATAAATGCTTTAGAGGACCTGGATGATATACAATCTGTTTCCTCCAATGAGGAGATTGCCGAATAAATGCTGCTGGGTATTGATCCTGGATTAGCAACTACCGGTTTTGCAGTACTAAACTGCGCCCAGCGTAAACTTAAACTGCTTGACTGCGGTATTATCACAACCTCCCCTCACGAGTCACTGGCAGCCCGTCTGAAGGAACTTGATAACAGCCTGCATGAAATCATTATCAGTTACAGTATTAAGCATGCTGCTGTTGAAAAACTCTATTTTAACAAAAATATTAAAACCTGTCTGCTGGTAGCTCACTGCCGCGGAGTTATATTAAACCAACTGGCCATGGCTAATATAAACATCTATGAATATACTCCGCGTGAAATCAAAAAAGCTGTTAGCGGTAACGGCAATGCCCCCAAACAAACTGTACAGTTGATGATCGGAAAAATTTTAAATTTATCCAAAATCATAGAACCGGATGATGCTGCTGACAGTGTGGCAGCTGCTGTTTGCCTTAGTAACGAGCTGGAAAAAGCAAAATGTATGAATATATAAAGGGTAAAATAATTGCTAAATCCCCTTCCTTTATAATACTGGAAAATAATGGTATTGGTTATAAAATTTTTATACCGCTTCGTACTTATAACCAGGTTCCTGATACAGGAGCAGCGGTAAAATTATACACCTATTTCCATCACAAGGAAGATGCTGCTCTGCTGTTTGGATTTGAAAACAAATTTGACCGTGATTTCTTTCTGCTTCTTATATCTGTTTCCGGCATAGGACCGCGCCTGGCTCTTAAAATTTTAACGGAGACTACTGCCGGAACGCTTTTAGAGTTTATAAATAAGCAGGACATCTCTGCTTTAAAAAGAATTAAAGGTTTGGGTGAAAAGACGGCCCGCAAAGTCATGCTTGAACTGACAGATAAAATTACTTCCCTGGAACAGCCGCCGGAAATTGCCCAAAAGACGGCATCATCAGAACCTGCCCGGGAAATTATGAACGATACTACGGCAGCCTTGAAAAATCTCGGTTATAAAGACAGGGAGATCAAGCAGGTACTGGACAGGGTTTTTCAAAATAATCCCGCCTTGAGCCTGGAACAGGCCATACGGGAGACATTGAAACTTATCAGTAATTAGAGATCTGTTATCTCTTTATGGAAAAAAAGCCGCAGGGCCAGTAAAAGCAACCCAATATCCCGTATAAAATCAAGTATATTGATAATTGAAGTAGATCTGCCGAAACAACCGCAGCTTATATTCAGGCCACGCGCTTTAGCCAGTATAAAACCGGTGATAAAAAACAGCATCATTACAGCGATGAGCAGCGCTGCTTCCTTAATCAGTTTACCGATAAGTAATAACAGCCCGCACAAAACCTCCAGGGGGGGGAGCACGAAAGCTGTCATATTAACCAGGGAGGGGTGCAATATTTTATAATTTCCGACATCAGTAATAAAATCCACGGGATTGATAATTTTAATAATGCCCGCATATATAAACAACAGCCCCAGTATCAACCGGGCTGCCCAGAAAAAATATCTGCTTTTTAAAAAAACAGTCAGACAGGGTTTAAGTGAGGATATCACAGCCATTGGTTGTACCCGCCGGGGAAAACAGATATATTTTTAATATCAGACATTGATTTTAAAAGGTTGGCTGCGTTAATACTCTCATCACAGCCTATTCCGTCACAAAATAATATAACTTCATCTGTAGTAAGCTTGTTTTTTACTTCTTCAATAAATTTGTAGGGATTCCGGTTAACCACCGGTACATTAACTGCTCCGGGTATACTGCCCTCTGCAAAAGATTCCCGGGGCCGTACATCAATCAGAGTAGCAGTTCCGGTTTCTAAACATTTTTGAACTTCTGTTAAATTTTTTATGGTTATCCCTCTAAAAATACGGTAGCTTACTTCGGCAGTCCACTCTTTAACCGCAGCGTTGGCTTCATCATCCTTATTAACTGCGGCATCTCCTTCAAGATGGCTGCCATACTTTAAAAAAGATGTTTCTTCGTAAAAGAGGGAGTTAAGGTATCCGGCTGCAAAAGCTGTGATTATAATAACAGCAGTAACTAATAAATTTTTTAAGGATATTTTCATTTGTAATCCGGATAAGTTTCCGGTCTTATTAGCTCCACCTGTTGTTTTATAGTTTTTTTAAAATCTGAAAAAGTACCAAGATGTTTATATCGGATAATACCGTCATAGTCTATAATATACAGAGTGGGATAAATATTTTCCGCAGTAAAAGCCGCAGTTTCCTTTTCCGTGTCGCAAATAATAGGCATAGTATATTTATTATCCAGTTTACAATGCTGCCAGACTTTTTTTCTTATGGAATCATGAAAAACTGTATAGACCGGAGCAAAGTGCATGCGGAGGTCATCATGTATTTTTTCAATTTCAGGTAAAATTTGTAAACTTTTTTTATTGGAAAGATTGCAAAATACCAGTATAAACATACCATCATCCGGATAGAGCTGATCCATTTTATCCTCAGGGGTAATGGTTTCATACATTAAGGTCTCAACTTCAAAATCAGGAACTGTATCATTGGTGTTTAGAGGATCATCATCAATGATCTGCACAGTCACATTAGACTGTAGTAAACGGCAGTTCTTAGCTGTTTGAAAAACCATATTGAAACTTTCTGTACTTTCGTTTTTTTTGTCATCAATCAGAGGAACAGCAATCTGTTTTTGGGTTTCTGCTGAAATAAAAATAAGGGTACCAAGCGTATTTTTAAAATCTTTTCCGCTAAGAGCAGTATCTTCCTCGGTATGATAGTTAAAAGATACTTTCAGTTTTTCCGGTGCAGGAGCTGATAAGAGAACTTTGATAAATACATTGGTAGCAGTCTCTTTGACTTTTAAATCCGTATCCGGGAAAGAGACCTCAGGCAATTCGACCGGTTTATCAGCAATGTTAGTCTGATTGGTCACTGAAGCAGGCTCTGCCGATGCGGCTATGTCATTGGTGGTTATATTTTTGTCTTCAGGATCGGTATTAACAGACTGACTGGCGGTATTTTGTGCTGTAAGCTCAGCACTTGATATTAAAATATAAAAACTGCTTAAAAATAATACTGACAGAAACTTAACGAGCTGCATGATATCCTCCTTGTTCTGCTAAAAAGCAGAAAAAAATTATTCAGGAGACTTTTCAACCGGCTGACCAGGTGTTATACCCGGAACAGTCTGCTGTTTTGCTCCACTCTGTTCGCTTTGGCCTTGGTTGCCTTTTTTGTCGTCAGCCTTAGTTTTTACAGGAGCAGCTGTCTGACCCGCGGGTTTAATGTCTCCCTGTTCATTATCGGCATCCAGTACACTTCTTTCAACCCCCAGGATTGATAAAATGAGAGCACCGACAACAAACAAAACAGCCAATACATTGGTAGCCTTGGTAAGTACATTTCCTTCGTTACTGCCCAGAATAGTATCACTGCCGCCGCTCATCAGGCCCATTCCTTTGGCTCCCTGCTGCATAATAACCAGCAGGATAGTTAAAATACATATAATAAGATATAAAATTATAGTTAGTGTCATTTTACTGATAATTAATTATTCTGGTAAACTGTTCCGGTTTCAGGGAAGCGCCGCCTACAAGGCCGCCGTTTATATTTTCCTTGGCCAGCAGACTGTCAACATTGGAATCTTTCATACTGCCGCCATACAGTATAAGCAGATTGGCAGCGGCATTTTCCGAATAGATATCTTTGATCACATTGCGAATGTAAGCATGCATGGTATCAGCATCTTCAGGTGTAGCAGTTTTGCCGGTACCGATAGCCCATACCGGTTCATAAGCTATGATAAAATTGTCCAACTGCGCTTCACTGATACCTGAGATACCTTCGATAATCTGTTCTTTTACCACATCATTTTGAATGCCTTTCTCTCTTTCGGCCAAGAGTTCCCCTACGCATAAGATGGTTTTAAAACCTTCTTCCAGTGCTTTTTTTACTTTTTTATTTATAAATTCATTTGATTCTTTAAAAATATTGCGGCGTTCACTGTGCCCCAGAATTACATAACTGACGCCGGCAGACTTCAGCATGGAAGCAGAGACCTCTCCGGTAAAAGCCCCTTTATCCTCAAAATGCATATTCTGCGCCCCGAGTTTGATTTGAGAATCTTTAATGATATCATTTACCGGCTGCAGACAAGGAAACGTCGGCGCAATCATTACGTCTCTGTCTGACGGTATATCAGCTTTTATAAGGTCATTGGCAAGGGAAACCGCCTCATCAATATTATTATTCATTTTCCAGTTGCCCGCAATTAGGTTTTTGTTCATAATAGTATTTTCCTGTCAGTTTATTTATTGTATTTTATCATTTTTTTTACTTTTTTTCAATATTATTCTGCCGCCAAACTCCCGATCAGCGATCGGGTTATATTAGCCGCAGGGATTTAACAGCAAACGGCTTAAATCTGACTGTAAAACAGTTATTTTTAAAAGGAATATTTTTAATATTTTTTTCCATTAAATCTGTAAGCATAACTCTGCCTACCGGCATATTTAGCCTTACGGATACCTCAGTCTCTTTATTGTAAGGTTCGTATAAACGTAAAATTATACCCTCTCCGTTTTCTGCGGGTTTAACGTGTTCAATAATTATGTCCCCCTGTAATATCTCCATAAAACTGAAATCGGTTCGATTTTTTTCCACAGGGCAACCCTTACTGTAAACCGGCGGAAAATTAAAATTGTATGCTTCTTTAACAACTTCTCCCTGACAGTAATTTCCCTGATGCGGATAAAAAGCATAACGGAAAAAATGGCTGCCTATATCAGAACAAGCTTCATCATCCTTGACATCAGCCTGCATGAATTCAGCTTTGGTTTTGGCATAGGGATAGGGTACACTGCGCAACAGATTAAGATCCAGTATATTATTCTTAACACGTATTCCATATTTGTTTTCGGAAAGTAAAGCTGCGCCGTAGCCGGTATCGGCAATATCAGTCCATTTATGAAAAGGAACCTCATCACGGGCGAGCTCAGTCAGGTCATTGCTGGTAGTCGGCCGTTTTACAGCGCCGAATTGTATACCGCAGACAGCTGTATCTGTATTAACATTTACCGGAAAACAGGTTCTGAGCATAGTAAATTTCTCCTGCCAGTTTAAGCGGCAGTTAAAATCAATACGGGAGGAGTCAGCGAGCAGTTTAATCTCAAGTACCAGGGAAGAGTTTTTGTATTTGTAGAACTGTTTTACGACTGCCTCGGGCCCGTCACACCAGGCTTGGCTTTGCTGCAAAATAAAAATTTCATTTTTTTTATTGAAATAATCATAATCAAAATCCCATGCATCACCGTAATCCCGGTATATCCTGTAAACATTGGCGTTTTGTCGCGGCGGCAAAACCTCCCTTTTACTGTATTTATCAAAAACAGAAAACAGGCTGCCATCCCGGGCAAATTTAATGCGGATACGGTTGTTTTCCAGCTGGTTACAGTTTGCCTTAAGCTCAAAAGAATTATTAAGTTTATTTCTTTTTTCCAGCCGGGTAAAGCCCATGGCCGGCAGCTCACTCTGATACCACTGCTGCCTGATCTTAAACCAGGCAGACCGCTGCCAGTTTAAAGAGTTAAAAGCTGTATAGCCCTGCTGTTGCCAGCCGCAACTGATTTTTTTAATTACTTTTTTATATAAAGAAGCATTTATTTCATTTAACCGTTTAAGCAGTTTTTTATATGCGCCAAAACATTCACTGTAAACCCTTTTAATACTGGAACCAGGTAAAATATCATGAAATTGGTAAAGTAAAACATCCTGCCAGATAGACAGTATTTCAGCTTTAAAACTGTCCTCCTGGGTGATAGCCAGGTTGTATTCAGTTTCTCTTAAAACAGCTTCTGCTTTTTTATTATAATATTTAACACTACTCTGCGTAGTAAAAGTACCCTGATGTTTTTCCAGATAAAGTTCTCCGGTATATGTTTGGAATTTTTTACTATCTTTACTCCATTTTTTTAAAAAAGCAGCAGTCCATTCCTGTTTTATACCGGGCAAAGCTGAGGTCCGGGATAAACGCTGCAGATTTTCCATGTGCGGCTCGCCCGGTCCGCCGCCGCCATTACCAACGCCAAAAGCCATCAGCGCATGCGAAGAGATATCTTTCTGTTTATAGTTGGTAATTGTTTTCAGGACTGCAGCCGGTCCGGCCGGAGAGTTATAAGTATTTTCCGGCAGCAGATGGGTAGCAACTTTGCTGCCGTCTATACCCTGCCAGTGAAAGGAGTGCAGAGGATGTTCAGTGACTGTATTCCAGGATAACTTTTGCGTTAAAAAATATTTAAGACCGCTCTTTTTTAATATTTGCGGCAGCGCCGCATTATAACCGAATACATCAGGCAGCCATAAGTAATCCGGGGAAATATTAAACTCTTTTTGAAAAAAGCGGCTACCGTAAAGCAGCTGACGGACAATTGATTCAGCGCCGGTAATATTTACATCACACTCCACCCAGGCAGCTCCCTGGGGTTCTATTTTACCCGCCTTTACTTTCTTTTTTAATTTTTGATATAACCGCGGATAGTCCTGTTTAAGCCAGGAATAAAGCCGGGGCTGACTTAAAGCAAAACAATAATCAGGATAGTAATGCATCAGATCCAGTACGGTTGCTATGGTCCTGGCTGCTTTGCGTCTGGTTTCCCGAACCGGCCATAGCCATGCCAGGTCGAGATGGGCATGACCAACAGCGGAAATATTAAACCGGGCAGTTTGACCGGACGATTGGAAAAAAGCATGCGTAACCTTGGATGCGGCTTTTATTTCTCTTTCCGTAAAATCAAAAAGCTGCTGCTCTGCCTTTTTTAAAACCTGAAGGACATAATCCTTCTGCTTATTCGCATCAGAGAGAGCTGTATAATAATTAAACAAAAAACAAAAATCATAGTAGAGTTTTTTTATATCCCGGTCCAATACCGCAATATGTGCGTCAACTATTTTACCGGTGCCGGGATACCGTCCGAACAGATCATTTAAACCGGCATCAGCCCATAGATTGATTTTTTCTCCCCCGGCTGCCCTGTTTTTATAATAAAATACTTTTTTTGCTGATGAGCCCAATTCCGGATCAAAAAAACCTGAACCGGGAGTAAGCCCGCGCAGCGGTACGCCCTGATTATCAAACAGGCACATCTCACCGTTAACATCCAGTAAAAGAACAACCGGTTTGCCGGCTGCGGCCGCGGGGATTTGACCGCGGAAGTGAAACCAGGCACAGTCAAAAACCTGATACGCCCAGTAGCTGCCGCATCTGACCTGTTTCCGGCGGCCGCTTTGACGGCGGCTGTACGGCAATGGTTCCCGGGAACAATAGGCGGTTATGTCCAGTTCTGCCAGGCGGGTATATATGCGCTTTTTTAACAAGTTTATAGTACGGGGAATAGTATTAGCTGTATACCGGTTTATTTTCATAGCATAAATATTACTGTCATTTTAATCTTTTATCAAATTTATATAAAAACAAAGAATAAAATATTATACACAATTTTTAGCGTAGATCTCCATGCACCGGACACTGATATTTCCCGGCCTGCTGTGATTTAAATGCAGTTGAAAAGAGATGGGGCATGGATTAAAAGATTATAAGGATTTTGGGAAGTATAACTATTTACTTTCCTTTTCTTGATTATCTAATCCATACAAAAAAAAATAACATCGCAGCGGCTTGCAAGCATGCTCAGCAAATTTATTACAGTTTAGCACTTTTTTTGCAATTCATTTTATTAAACTGCCATTCAAAAATACCGTATTTATAATATGCCGTCAGCTATCAAAAAATGCCTGGACAAAAACGAAAAAAAATATATTGAACATAATCTTATTGCCTATATCGGCAACAAGAGACGTCTGCTTCCTTTACTGGAAAAAGCAATCAATCATTTAAATGATTACGGCAGCCAGGCAATTAGTAAAAACGGTTATTTTATTGATCTTTTTGCCGGTACCGGCGTGGTATCCCGGTTTGCCAAAAGCATAGGGTTCCGGGTTATAAGCAATGACTGGGAATATTATTCCTATATCATTAATAAATCATTTATTGAAAATAATAAAAACTTTTTCTCTCTGTTCCAAAAAGAAGGCGGGATTGAGGCAGTTTTAAACCGTCTTAACAAGTTAACCGGATACAGACCTGCTAACAGCTATATAGCTTCCTATTACTGTCCCCAAAATGATAAGAATCCTGATACAGCTCATGAAAGACTTTTTTATACCCGCCAAAATGGTATACTGATTGATAATATCAGAGCCGGTATTGACAAACTTTATCCTCCTTATAAAAACAAACAAAACCGTTTTAAAAATCATTTTTTACTAAGTTTGCTGCTTTATGAAGCTTCACGAAGGTCTAACACTTCCGGCGTATTCAAGGGTTTTCATAACGGGTTTGGTGGCAAAGGAAAAGACGCGCTGAAAAGAATACTCTCTCCGGTTAAACTGGAAAAACCCTGTTTATCTTCGCAAAAAAAAAGATGTAAAGTTTTTAAATCCGATGCTGTACGGCTGGCGCACCGGTTAAAAAAAATAAAGGCAGAGGTTATCTATCTTGATCCGCCCTACAATCAGCATCAATATGGTTCCAACTACCATTTATTAAACACAATTGCCAAAAATGACCAGCCTCCGGTTAGCAAAAAATACCGCTTTCATAATAAAGTTATTGATAAAAGTGCTATAAGGAAAGACTGGATAAAAACCCGCTCCAGTTTTTGTTACCGGCAGAGTGCTGTAGCTGATTTTAAAAAACTGGTTAATGATGTTAACAGTAAATACTTAATGATAAGTTATTCTACTGAAGGCATTATTCCATTTAAGGATATGCTTGATATCCTGGCTGCTAAAGGCAGAATAGGTATAGTAACTACCGGCTATGTTCGTTATCGCGGCGGCAGACAGGCAAACACTACCAAAAATAAAAATATTGAATTTATCTTACTGGTGGATACTGCTTTAAAATGCCGTCCTTGTGATATTAATAATGTTAAAAAAATAATACTGGATAATAATTTTAATAATATTTTTGAAGAGACTTTCCCTCTCCGGTTACATAATAATGATTACCGTATAATTATCAACGAAAATGGTTACAATATAAAATTGCTGGAAGAAAATATTACATTAGCACTGGATGATTGTCTGCGTCTGCGGCCGGATAGAAACAAAGAGTTTAACAGTTTGGATTATAAAAAGAAAAAAAAACTTTATAACAAAATAAACAGTTATCTTATTAAAACCAATGCTGATGAAGTAGTTTATCTTATAAAAACACTTGGCAGCGGTAAACTTTTAATAAACCGGAATTATCTGCTGCGTCGTTTGATCAGATTGTACCGGAAAATAAACCCGCAAAAAAACCGTCTTAAATATCAAGAGATAACTGCTCTTTTAAAAAAGGAAGTCAGCTATAATTCTGTGTTTTCTCAAAATAAAAAACTTTTGGGAAAATTAAAGGCATCATTAACTGAAAAGCAGAAGAGTCTAACAAGCGCGGCCTGAGAGAAAGGGCTAACGGGGTACAGTGCGGAAATCAGCCGGGGAAAAATATTTATCTGCGATTTTGATACGGTAAAACAAAACCGGACCGCTGCAGCCCAGTTTTTCTCTTTTTTTAACTCTCTTTCCTTTCTCTGCACATACAGATGTTAAGCCGGAATAAATAATAGTAAAACCGAAATTAAGTTGCTGGGTTATCTTATAAAATCCTTGATCCGTCAAGGTAATATTTTTTATTAAACCGTTACCGGTAGCCCAAACCGGAGCTGCCGGCTGGCATTCAATAGCTGTATAACGGTAGCGGTCAGGTATGGAAAGCATTTTCCCTGAGCTTTCAAGCAGCGGCCATGTGGTGGGAAAAGTCTGCAGTGATTTACGTCTTTTCTGGATAAAGGAATGAAGATCCTTGCTGAGCGCTTTGGAATTGCGTAAAAAATCCATTTGACGGACCAGCATTTTCTGGGAATTATTATTAGCTTTTTCTGCAGTCATATTCTGCCGGCTGGCAGCAGCAGGATCAATTTCACGGCCGCCTATCCCGTAATGAAAACGAAAATTATCCTTTTTAAAATCGTTAAATTTGTGCATCTCTTTTTCCAGCTTATGTAAAGCCCGGTCACAACAGCGTATCTCATTACTATATATGTTTAAATTTTGTTTGTTAATAGCAGTATATTTTTCCAGACGAAAATATTCTTTCATTACTATAGCCTGATGTGTTAAATATACTGTTAAAAAGATAAAAAGCAAACCGCTAACCAATAAAAAAAGGTACAGATAGATATTACGCAGATAAAAAGTTTTTATATTTTTTTCTGAATGAGGAATAATCATCAGGGTGAATTTTTCTCTGCACTTGACATAAGCTTTCTGCAGGTATCTTTTAAATTTGTTGGACATTTTTTTTAACAAACTAATAATATAATTTAAAATTTTCATTTTCACGGCTGTATACCATATATATCGGTATCCCCGGAGGAAAATTTTATTGCAAGTCTATATTATAATAGAATTCGGCAAAAAAAGAAAGGATAATTTTCACCTTGTAATTTTTAAAATCTGTTAAATACGTTAAAGCCGCTTAATAAAAATACTTAACGCACTGTTTCCGGTAACTGATACAATAGTTACTATGACAGCGGCAATCAGCACACCGCCGATAATTGCCCATAAAGTTTTTTTAAAATCAAGCCCCAGTAAATAGGCGGCAACACAACCGGAATAAACTCCGGAACCGGGCAAAGGTATACCTATGAAAACAGTAAGGCCCCAAGGTCCGTATTTTTCCACCGCAGCATGGGCTTTTTTTCTGGTTTTTTCAATATATTTTTGCCATATTCTATCTATGATTTTGATTTTAGTAAACAGTTTTACCATAAAATCCAGCACAAAGTACAGAATAATTCCTAAAATTATATTGGTTACAACTGCCACGCTGAAAACCGGCAACCAGTGAAAACCGCTTTTAATAATACCATAGGGGATAGAAACCCGTAGTTCCAGAAACGGTGCAAAGGTAAGACCTATAATTATAAGCAGTTCCATTATTTGACTCATTTCAGCTTACTCCGGAAATTTATGTTTAAAATCCGGCGCTACCCGGTCCAGAAACAGCTTTTCTTCCATTGAAAGGGATTTTAAGCCTTTATTGGATATTTTGTCAAGTAACTGATCGATCTTAAGTTCTATCTCGTAATCGCTCATCTCTTTTTCATTAAAATTATTAAGTTCATAATCAGTTTTATATATTCTGGATTTAAAGTTTTTTTCCGGAAAAAAAAGTTTTTTGATATAGTTAAAAAAATTATCCAGGGTGGTGTTGGGTATCATATATTTACCGTTTTTACGGTTGAACCGGAAATACAGAAAACCGGTAAGCATACCGCCTGCATGGCCGGCATAGGATATACTACCTGCTCCGGGCGAAAGAAGCATTACAAACTGCAGTCCGCCGTAGATCAGGACAAACCATTTAACTTTGATCGGTATAGGCGGAAACAACAGAATAATCTGCCGGTCGGGATAAAACAGGGCATAAGCAATCATGATCCCGAAAATAGCACCGCTGGCTCCCAGTGTGCCGGCAGCAGGGATATTACCCATCCAGTACTGCAGCGCGTCAAGCGCCAGGATAAAAAGGCCGGCGCCTATACCGCAAATAAGATAATATTTTATAAAGGTTCGCGTTCCCCAGTACTGTTCCAGCTCCCTGCCGAAAATAAAAAGACCGAGCATATTAAAAAGTATATGGGTTATCTCGACCGGACTGTGCAGAAACATATAGGTTAAAGGCTGCCATATATAATAAAGCCTGGTAACACAAAAAAACCGTAACGCAAAAAAAGCCTCCATACGTGGTAAGGGCATCTGCTGATATTTTACCGGTATAAGCTGTTCCGGAAAAATTGATTTTAAAAAATCATAATAATTGGTATCACCCAGTATGTTGAGAAGCTGCAGTAAAAATATAACAGCATTGATAATAATAAGATATTTTACACCTTTGGTAAAAACCGATCGGTAAGGAGGCTGTTGGTGCAACATAACCAAATTATAGCATACATTCCTTTAATTTTGCCGGTTAAATATTTTTAAGCTTGACACTTTAAATTTGACAGTATATAATTCTTTTCAAGTAAAGGGGGTAAAATGTTTATTTTAAAATTTATAGCCAAAGGGTTAAAATTATTAAACAGTGATGAAACACCGCTGCAGATTGCTTTAGGTATTGCCCTGGGATCTATTATCGCCTTTACCCCTCTTCTCTCCCTGCACAATTTTTTTATTCTGCTTCTGATCTTTATTTTGAAAGTAAGTTTCCGGGGCGCTATAACCGCTATGGTTCTGCTAAAACCTGCAGGGCTGCTGCTTGCTCCGCTTGCGAATGAACTGGGGTTTTTACTTTTACTTGATATTGAAAGCTTGCATCCACTCTGGGTATATTTACACACCCTGCCCTTTTTTGCCTTCTTTCTTTTTAACAACACGCTTGTTTTCGGCAGTTTTATACTTGCTTTGCTTTTATTTTTGCCGGTTCTTTTCTTATTCAAAACTATTATTAATAAATACCGTACCTCCTGGAAAGAAAAATTTCTGCAAACCAAACTTTATAAAATTTTGAGTAAATCCAAAATTGTATTATGGATCACTAAAATCTATAAACTGATTCCGGCTTAAAAACAGGAAAACAACCATGGCAAATAAAACAACAGAAAAAATGACGGGAGAACAGAAACCGGTTAAAAAAGGCGGCGTATTCCGGTTAAAAGCTTTTATTCCTTTCGGCATAATTACTGCTGCGGTTATAATATTTTATTTTATCTTTCTGGACAGTATAGTAAAAGAGATGCTGATTGATTTTGCAGAAGAGAAAAACAAGGCGGAGGTTAATATAGCCGACCTTGATCTCAGTCTCTTGAATCTGGGGTTTACCATAAACGGGGTACAGTGGACTGACCGGGACCATCCCCTTACCAATCTTTTTGAAATAAAAAGGGCTGCCTGTACCATTTACGCTCCCCACTTTATCAATCGTAAATTTCACATTAACGAATTGTCAGTTACCGGTTTGGAGTTTAAGACTCCCCGTTCCAGTGACGGCACCTTAACAGCATATAAAGCACCTGCGGCGCAGGTCAGCGGTACAGCATCGGCAGCTGCTGCATCAGCCAAAACTCCCCAAAAAAAAAAATTATCAGGCGGAGCGCTTGCCAATATAAAAAAAATCAACGCCTCTGCGTTTGTTGCAAGTAATTTCGCTGATGTCAGCAAAGATATCAACAGCTACAAATCCAATGTTTCCCAAAAGAAAAAACACTGGCAGAAAAAAGTAAAATCCCTCTCCGATTTCAAAAGTATTAAAAAGGATTATAACAGTATAAAAAAAATAAATCCCAAAAAATATAATGTCAAAGATATAAAGAAAATTAAAAATGATATACAGAAAATAAAAAAACTGAAAAGCAAAATCAGTCAAAAAAAGAAATCCCTGCAGACCTCCCGCCGCCAGATGAACAAGGATTTTAACAGTTTGAAACAGGATCTGGCCCGGATCAAACAAAAGGGTAAGAAGGATATTTTAGCCAAGCTTAATCTTTCCGATGACAATTTAAAAAATATATCATCATTGATTTTCGGTAACTCTTTTACTGCCAAACTCTTCCAATATAAAAAATATTACGACCGGTATTCCGACTATTTACCTGATCCCCGCTCAATTTTTAAAAAGGATGCGGATAAAGAAAAAGAACCACAGGCGTTTACCGGCACCTATATTGATTTTACCGGTGCAGAGCAGATGCCCTTTTTTATAATAAAAAAAATAAGTCTTGATGCCAGCCGTCAGGCAAAAGCCTCGGTTACAGGCTCTATTAAATATTTAAGTTCTGATTTTTCCTTTAAACCAATGGAAATTGATATAAACGGTAAAAATCAAAAAGAGAATACCAGTTTCAGTTTAAAAGGGTATATGGCCAAAGAAAAAATTAAAAAAAAATATTATAAAGATAACGACCTTACCCTGGCCTCTGAAAATATAAACTTACAAAAGCAAAATATTTTTAATAACAACAGTTTTATTAAGGGCCTGAAAAAAGGCAGCGCTGACGCTGTTTTAAAAATAAAAGATAAAAATAATATACTTACTTTTAAACTGATTGTAAAAGCCCGGGAAGTAACCTTCTCCCTGGAACCGATGAAAGATAAAACCATGTATAATATTTTAAAAAATACTTTAACCGATATTCCTCTTTTTACCACTACGGTTACGACTATTATTAACCGTAATCTCGCTGATGACAAAACCGATACTGATTTCAGTACTACCCTGGATAATGTCTTAAATAAAAAATTAAAAGCATCTATAAACAAGCAATTAACAGCAAAAAAAAAGGAGATCATAAACAGTTATAACAAAAAAGCTGCCAGGGCCTTTAAATCACTGCAGCCGGATCCAGGAAGCGGTTTAAATCAAAAACTCAACAAGAGTAATAACGAACTGGGATCCATGAATAATATCCTTAATAAAAAGCAGAGCTCTCTAAAAGACCAGCTGCAAAAAAATACCACCTCCAAAATAAAAAAGCAAACAGGTAAAAAATTAAAAAATAAACTTAAATTTTAATGCTAAAAAAGTTTTATTACCAGCAGGAGAAAGAATTTTTCAGTTATATTTCCGTTAACCGGAAACAAAACCGGAATATAACCAAAACAGTAGATAAAATAATATCCTCGGTAATAAAACAAGGCGATCAGGCATTATTAAAGTATACCCGTAAATTTGATAAAATTAAACAGAACAGGGATGCCCTGAAAGTAAAAACAGCCGCTTTCCAGGGTTTAAAGGTTGCTTCAGATTTCAGGAAAGCAGTGCAGGTTGCTTATAAAAACATATATGACTTTCATATAAATCAGCAAAGTTGCTCTTTTACCCATACCGGACAATACGGTGAGAAACTGACTCAGAAAACCAGCCCTGTTAACCGCGCCGGAATATATGTTCCTGCCGGCAGCCGGGGACAGACCCCGCTTATCTCCTCTCTGTTAATGAACGCTGTACCGGCTATGATAGCAGGTGTAAAGGAGATCATCATAGCCACTCCCCCTGCCCCGGAGGGCTTACCTGCGCCTGCTCTGCTCTATGCTGCAGACTTTCTTAAACTGCATGACATCTTTCAGATTGGAGGAGCCCAGGCGGTTGCTGCCATGGCTTATGGCACAGAGACTGTGCCGCCGGTGGATATTATAGCTGGACCGGGCAATATTTTTGTCACCTGTGCTAAAAAGGCTGTTTTAGGTGATGTTATGATAGACGGCATATTCGGACAAAGTGAGATTGTTATTATTGCTGACGGATCCGTACCTGCAGACTGGGCAGCTGCCGATCTTATCTCCCAGGCTGAACATGCCGGCGGAGAACTGGCAGTACTTATTACTTCTGACCCTGCTTACGCGGATAAAGTAATAAACGAAATTAAAAAGCAGGCTGCCTCAGCTTCCCGAAAAAATATAATCAGTGCCTCCTTAAAGGACAGAGGCGGGGTAATGATTACGGAAAACATTGAACAGGCTGTTGCTGTAAGTAATCAGATAGCTCCGGAACATCTGGAACTGCAGCTTAAAAATTATGAATCTGTTCTGCCTTTGATTGAAAATGCCGGAGCAGTTTTCACCGGTCCGTACGGTGCGGAACCTATCGGCGATTATATCTGCGGCACCAACCATGTTTTGCCAACTAACGGTTCGGCCCGTTTCAGCTCGCCCCTTGGTGTCTACAATTTTATGAAACGTACCAATATAATAAAGTATAATAAAAAGGCTTTCACCAATTACAGTAAATATGCAGCTGTTTTGGCGGAAACCGAAGGTTTGACCGGGCACCAACGATCACTCAATATCCGTAAATGAGTTTTAAACGTATTTACAATTCCTATAAAAAAAAAATAGATAATTATTTACATGGGCTTTTAAAAGACAGAAAAGTTCCCGGTCAATTAAAAAAAGCTATGGCATATTCCCTTATGGCCGGAGGCAAACGCATAAGGCCGGTTATAACTTTAATTACCTATGATATAATGTGTCCGAAGCAAAGGCCTGTTTCCCGGCAGGATATATTGAATATAGCAGCTGCTCTGGAATGTATACACACCTACTCTCTTATCCATGATGATCTGCCTGCCATGGATAATGATGATTTGCGGCGGGGAAAACTTACCAACCATAAAAAATATAATGAAGCTACTGCCATTCTGGCCGGCGACGGATTATTAACCTTTGCTTTTGAATTATGCAGCAGTATTAGCTCTAACAGCGCGCCTGTGAGTTCATTACTGGCCCGGGCAGCCGGGCCTGCCGGTATGGTCGGCGGTCAAGTTCTGGATATAGCTGCTGTAGATAAAAAAATAACTCCTGCGCAGCTAAAAAAAATACACAGTTATAAAACCGGTGCTCTTTTATCAGCTGCGGTTATGCTGCCGCTGACATATCTCTCGGAAAAAAAAAATTACCATTATTTTTTAAATTTCAGCCGCTATATAGGCCTCGCTTTTCAAATTGTTGATGATATACTGGATGTCTGTGCTGACCAGCAAAAGCTTGGTAAAACAATTGGCTCAGACCAGAACAACAATAAAACAACTTATGTTTCCCTGTATGGTGTTGCAAAAGCAAAAAAAATGGCGGCAACTACTATAGATAAAGCGCTTGTCAGTCTGCAGAAAACAGAGTATAATACCGGCTACCTGGAGGAGTTGGCCCGGTATATATTAAACCGTCTTAACTGAGCTGTTTGAAAACAAGAGGATCCTCACCTGCTATACTGACAGGAATTATTTGACCTTTTTTAATATTGGCAGCAGTAACCGGTAAAAAACCTTTCAGGTAGCGGTCAGTCGTGCCAAAACATATACTATCAGCACCACAGTTTACGCTTTTTTTTAAAATTCCGGCAAATTTAATATTGTCAATCTCTTCTACAATAAATTTCTGCTGCAGCACTTCACATTTTCTGATAAAATTTTTAAACAGTCTGTCAGAACATTCCAGCATTTTTTTTCTTCTTATTTGCTGTTCCTGCTGACTTACAGCATAGTTAAAACGGAAAGCCCTGGTACCGGGCCGGGGTGAATAGGGAAATACATGTATTTTCATAAATTCCGCCTCGGCTGCTGTTTGTAAACTCTTATTAAAGTCGTTTCCGGTTTCACCGGGAAAAGCGGTAATAAAATCCGTAGATACGGCAAATAAAGGATCAATGCTGCGCAGCTGCCTGATAATATTTTTAAAATCATTAACAGTGTATTTTCTGCCCATGTCTGCGAGAACCTTATCCGAACCGCTCTGTACCGGAATATGAAGATGCTTTACCAGATTAGAATACCTGAAAAGTTCATAAAAATTTTTATTAATGGTTTGCGGTTCTATGGAAGATATCCTGACTAAAGTTGACGGTACTGCTTCCAGTATCCGGGCAACAAGCTTATTAAAAGAGATTTGCTGATAAGAGTATTGACCGATATTAATTCCGCTTAAAACTATTTCCGGATGTTTATTCTCTACAGCCTGCTCTATCTGCTTAAAAATAACTGCGGGAGGCAGAGAAAAGGGATGACCGCGGGCTAAGGCAACCCGGCAGTAAGCGCAATAATTGTCGCAGCCGTCCTGAATTTTGATAAAAGCTCTGGTTCTCTGCTGAAAAGCAGAACCGGTTTCAGCAGCAGATGCAGCAACCGGAGTAAGTTTATTAATAAATTTTTCACGTAAAATAAAAGGGATAGCTGTCTTGTCTTTCTGCGGTATTACCAGGTCTATACAGTCAATGTCATGATCCAGGTTATTCAGTTCGGTTAAGCAGCCGGTAACCACTATGTAACTGCATTGCCGCCGCAGTTTTTTAATAACCTGCAGGGATTTTTTATCAGCGGCTGCAGTAACGGTACAGGTATTTATAATTCCCAGATCCGCCCGGCCCTTTTTTTTATATGTAAAACCGTATTCCCGCAGTTGAGCGGTAATGGTTTCAATTTCAATTTGATTTACTTTACAGCCGATAACTCCGGTTCGAAAGGTAAGCATTTTCAGGATTTAAAATTCAGTTCAAAAAATTTTTTCTGATACCTGCGGCTGCAGGAGTAAGTATAACGTATTTTTAGCAGATCTTTGAACATTTCACTTATAGCTCTGGTCGCAATGGTACTCCTGCCTTTAAAATTGATAGCTATAGGAGCCTCTATCACCCGAAACCCGTGTTTTTGCGCCAAAAAACACAACTCGAGATCAAAAGCAAAACGGTTTATAATAGATAAAGGCAGTATTAGACCAAGCGGTCTGCGTTTAAATATCTTTATACCGGACTGGGTATCACGCAGATTAATGCCCAGAATTAAAGTAGAAAGCAGCTGAAAGCCCTTACTTAAAATCCGCCTTAAAAAAGGATAACGGAGCCGGGAAAAAGGATGTCTTTTACTGCCGATCACAATATCAGCTGTATCCAGATATGGGATTAAAGTAGTTATTTGTTCCGGATCAAAATCTCCGTCAACATCAAAGAAGGCAATTACATCCCCGTCAGCCTGCCGGCAGCCGAAGCGGAGCGCGTAACCTTTACCGCGGTTTTCTTTATAACCTACTGCTTTAACACCTTTAACTTTCCGGGCCTGCTGGAAAGTTTTATCCAGAGCAGTGCCGTCAATAACACAGATAATTTCATAACTGAAATTCAAGGAGGGTAAAACAGCATTAAATTTTTTTTTAAATTTGGTTAAATTTTTATAGATAAATTTTTCCGCTCTGTAGGCCGGAATTATTACTGATATCTTTTTTTTCAAAATAGTTTCCTGAACTGTTCTATTTTATTTTGATTTTGCTTTTTTGTCTAATAAAAGGCCGTAATTCAGATAATGATTGCCATAACCGCCTATACGGGTATTATAAGAAAAAGCATAGGAAAAACGGCTTTTTTTGAGTAAAAAAGTAATGCCGGCTGTAGGTGTTATACCGGCCTTGAACATATCATTGATCATCAGACCTGCATTGAAATTAAAAAATTTTCCAAAAGTAAAAACAGTTCCCAGTCTCAAGTTAACTGATGACAGATCAATGTTGAAACTTATATCACCATTTATGATTATATATTCTTCTATGTTGTAATCAAATTTTTCTGAAGAAAAACCAAGATTAATAAAGCGGCAAACACCGTTATTTAACTGCAGTATATTGTTAAAGCTTAAACCAATGTTGTAATTTTGGATAGTTACTTTACATCCGAGTGAAAAATCACCGCTGAGAGTGCGTTTTGCCTTAACATTATGCAGCGTAAAATCGGAAAAATAACTGCAGAAAGTACCACTGATGCCGCAAGAGAAAGTTTTATTCAGCAGATAGTTATAAGCAAGTACAGCTCTTATCTCATCCCATAAAATGTTGTTTAGGCCCGGATAATCGCCCTGGTAGGGGAAAGCTGTATACTCACCGGCAAAAGCAAGCGCGTTATTGCCATTAATGGCAAAACGGCTGAATAAGCGGGCACCGTATTCCTGCGTGGCAGCCAGCATTGTATTGGCAATATAAGTACTGAGAGAGATATAAGCGGTTTTATGCAGTTTAATATTTGCCGGATTGATAATAAAACAATTTTCATTACGGGAAGCTACCGCGGCTCCCCCTGAACCCAGGGTATTAGCATCAATAAACAGGTTTTCAAAAGCAGCCCGGTTAAAAGAGTAAATCAGTAAAATAATTATAAAGCATTTTTTCATGTTATTCCTTGATTACTACCGGTAATACCTTTGCCTGGTTATCACTGTTATGATAATTAATGATGATATAATACAATCCCTCTTTTACCCTCCGGCCATGACTGTCTCTTTTACGCCATGTAGCTACCGGAAAGGTAATCTCTTTGCCCAGTATGGTATATACCAGAACTCCCTGACGGTTATAGATATTAATCTCATCAATATCTTCGCCTTGATGCCTGCGGTTAAAAAAGATAAGTACATCTTCATAAGGCAGGGAAGTTACCGTGACCGCGTCACCTGAGGCAGTTTTATTATATAAATAGTTTACAATATCCGCACCGTCATTTTCATCAAGTATGGAAGCAATATTGGAAACCGCATTGGTATCATTGACTGCTTTTATATGCTGACGGGCATTGGTTTGTACATTATCAAAATTAAAAGTATAATCAGGCATAACAGTTGCACTGAAATTATTATAAAAACTTTCAAAAAAATTGGTTCCCTCCCGCCGCACAGCAGTAACATAATAAAAATAGGTAGCGCCTATCTCACCCCGGTCATCCAGAAAATTGGTTGTATAAACATTGGTATAAGGGCTGTTAAATAAAAGATAGTTATTGGTCCGGTTTTTATAAATATTATAATAATCAATTGCAGTACTTTTGTTCCAGCCGAGAGTCACACCTTTATAATTGGTTTGTAAATTAAGGCTGCTTATTGTAGAAGGAAAAATAATATTGGTGGAGAATATATTAAGATGATGCAGTAGATAGGGAACCTGCTGATTGGTTGTCAGATAATAATTTTTAAAATTGGTAAATACACGTGTATTAAAATAATTTGAGCAGTAACTGCTGTTATTACTCATATTTATTATATTGGTGGCATTGCTGATAAAATTATTGTAATAGATAAAACAATTGCTGCTTACACAGTTATAAACAGCTGTATTATTGTATTGAAAATTATTCTGATAAACAGAGCAGCCGCTGCTTTTACTTAAAGAAACTGCATTGATATTACGGGTAAAAATATTGTTGAAAAGTGTATTGTTATGAGCCTGATTGGAAATTACAATAACATTGGTACTATTGGTAAATTTTAATTTTTCTATAGTAATATCAGTAACATTGTTTAAAATAAAACCGCTGTCATCTGTAAACTTTATTACCGGCAGCTGGTTCTGGTGTGCCGCTATACCGGAAATTTTTAAATGACTGTCACTTACATTAATCGTCTGCGGCGTATAAGTACCGGGAAAGATCACAATCCGGTCGTTGGAGACAGTAAAAGGATGTTCAATAATGTATTTGATATTGGTGCTGCCCAGATTCTGGTCAATATTGGAAACAAAGTTTAAAACAGTAGCCGCCGTATAAATATTAGTACTTAAATAGGAAAGCGAAGCTCCGGATACATTACTGGCCCGGACCCGTAAATAATAGAGAGTGTCCTTTTTAAGATTATTTAGGCGGTAAGATGAACTGTCAGCAGCAATATTTAAAACAGAAAAACTGTTGCTGGTATTGGTACGGTAATAAATATAATAAGCGCTTTCATTAGTAGCCTGGTCAGTCCAGGACAGAGTTACAGCATTAAAAGTAATTTTTTCAATTTTAAGGTCAGTCGGTGTTAAAGGAAGATCCGGTTTCTCCTCCAGACCTCCTGTACTGAAAAAATTTTCCTGTAATATCTGGTTGGTATAAACAGTTTGCATTGCTGGAAGATCAACAGGTGTATTATAGATGCGCAACTCATCAATAATTCCCGGAAAAATATTATTATCCGGACCGCTGCCTAAACGGTTGCTTAAAGCTGTGAGCGTATAGTTAAAGTTGGTTGTTAAAATAAAATTGGTATCCAAAGAGCCGTTGATATAATAGGTAACATTGGTGGTAACCGCATCATAAGTGACGGCAAGATGATTCCAGGCTTGCGGTGTTATGGCAGCTGTAGAAAAATTATTTACTGAATTGGAACAGTTTTTAAAGTAAAACACCATATTGCTGTAATTATTGGTCAGCTGCCAGTAAAAATTGGTCTCCCCGCCGGAAAAACTACTGAGAATATAGCCGCTGCCGGTAAGATTGGTAGGGAAAACCCAGCAACTGAATGTAAAATTGCTGATGGCTGAAAAATTGGTGGTAAGCGGTATCCGGTAATACCCGTTGGCAAAACCGAAAACAGATGCCTGATCCAGACAGCCGTTGGTAAAAGAAGCAGAGGGAAAAGTTGTATTGGTAATAAGGTGATTGGAAAGATCAGTATTGTCAAAATTGGTGGCACTTGCGGCGTTATTATCAAGATGCCATATACCGAGATAGCCATTGTCCCATATGTTGACCGGCATATTGTAGGCTGCAGCGTTGGAATTATGGAAATAAAGGTAGATAAGAGTATTAGTACTGTTGCTTAAATCAGTGAGCTGAATCCACGCGGTCAGATTGCCGTTGGTATAATGAACCGGCTGATAATAAAGTTCGCTGACTCCGTCAGCAGCCGTAAATCTGATATCCGCGCCGTCAGCCAGCGCATAATTACTAAGATATTGATTGGACTTTATATTGAGATAACAGTTAAAAACAGAAAAATCCCCGGCAATATAAGCAGAGTTTATAGTAAGGGGCAGCCGTTTTTGCCAGCCGGAAGCATACCACCCGCTGTATAAAACAGAGATACTGCTTATCAGTAATATTAGTATTGGTTTAAAAATTCTCATACGGACATTATAATATACTAACAAAAAAAAGCTGTATAAACGTAACTTTTTTTTAGGTCAATTATATCATAATCTCTTTATTTTCTGAAAATTTATTATAATAAATAAAAGTTATTTTTTCCCGATATTATGACTATGATGCTTAATATTCATCCGGAAAACCCGCAAGCTCGCCATCTAAAAACAGCCTGCAGTATTCTGAAAAGCGGCGGTATTGTAATTTATCCTACTG
>CAZFAK010000011.1:0-14230 GCA_964517045.1 uncultured Spirochaetia bacterium
AAATAAAGGTAAACTCCTCACCGCCGTAGCGGCAGACAATATCGGTTTTGCGGCTGTTGTTCAGAAAAAAAGTACCCAGTTTTTTTAATACTTTATTACCTTCATAATGACCAAAGGTGTCGTTATAGTTCTTAAAATCATCAATATCAAAAATAAGTAAAGAGAAAGGTTTTTTTTCCCTACGGGAACGGGAAAACTCTTTTTTTATTTCGGATTGGTAGTAACGGAAGTTGTACAGCCCTGTAAGTTCATCCCGTTCTATAAGATGGCTTAAATTAAGGAAAGCCTTTTCTTCAATAAAGCGGATTTGACGGGCATTTTTTATTTTACGAATATTGCGTATTAAATAATCAAGCAGTATAACGCGGAAATCCCATTGCCGTTTAACTTTCTGCTGTATTTTTTTTTTATTTTTAATTGTATTTAAAAGGATGGACCGGGCCTCTTTTTCCGGAAGGTCTATATTCGTGTACTGAAAAAGGATGTAGGAGTGAAGATAATTTTGCCGTTTAGCTATAATTTTATTAAACTTTTTTTTTTTTTGCTCCGGAATCTGCTTTTTTTGGTTAAAAAAGTAGTATTTAGTAAAGAGTAGTAACTCTTCGACATCCATTTGTTAATAACCCTGCAACTGATTGATATTATACACTGAATTCAGTTTTATTTAAAGAAAAAGCAATTTTTTTGTGAATAAATTTTAACTTGATTAGCGCTATGTTTCAGCAAAAGTTTTTTAGCTACGGATTAACGCGGATATTCGCGGATGATTTGTTTTTTATCCGTGACAATCCGTGCAAATCCGTGGCAAATTCTTTTAATAATTTTTTTTTTGCTGAAGCATGACACTTGTCAGGAATTTTAATGGATATAATTTATTCTGATATAGGGCGTATATACTATGTCGGGTCAGAAAAAAATTGTTTTATCTGTGTTTCGGCTTTATAGCTTGGGAAACGCAAAACTATGGCTAACTCTGGAAATATTCCAGTTCTTTTCTGAGCTGCCGTACCCATTCCCTGGCTTTGGAAAGATAGATGCTGCGCGGGTACTGGTTTATAAGTTTATTAAATATTTTATAAGCTTCGGTCATCTCACCCAGTTCATAATGGCAAATTCCTATCTGATACAGAGCATCATCATTCAGTTTTTCCTGGCTGTCTTCATAAGCCTGCCGGTAGTAGGTTTGGGCAGCTTTATAGTTTTCCAAAGCGCTGTAAGCATCCCCTATTTTAAAACGGGCTTCCTCAGCCTGGACAGAATCCGGAAAATAGTTTATTATTTTTTTATATAAAAGTATTGCTTCTGTCTGCTTGCCGCCATCAGCTTTCAAACCGGCATAATGGCGGACATTATGCAGATAAAGGGATTTTACTCTCTCTATATAGACACTGTTGGGAAAGTAATCAAAGAAATCCTCAAAAATTTTAAAAGCTGATTCAAACTGTTTTAACTGCAGATGCGTGCGGGCTTGGCCCAAACGGGCAAGTTTACTTGATGAGTTTAAAAAACAGTTCATGGCTTTACGGTAATCCCGGGCAAAAAGATACTGATACCCCAGGTAGGTATATATTTTATCTTCCAGTTTGGATTCCGGATGGCGGTGCAGTACTTTTTCCAGTTTGTGGGTAATGAAACGATCATATTCACCGTTTCTCTGGGCAATCTCAGCATAACCGATAACAGCTTCCACATATTTGTTGTTCATTTTATTGCCGTTTATAACATTAAGGTAGGTTCGTTTTGCTCTTTTGTCCAGCAGGCGGGATTCATTTTGAGTTATGCCTCCGGTTTCGGAAAGGTATTCTCTTTTCCGGTTTATGGCTGCAGCAAGGTAATATCGTGATATCTCGGTTTCATCATTATTGTAACCATAAGAAAGATAATCGGAAAGCTTGTTGATCGCCATTTCATAGTTGCCCACTGTATAAGCATTGGTCCCGGCCACAAAACTTCTCATGGGGTTTTGGTTTTGCCATATAAAGGCAATGCCCAGGCCGCATATTATAATTACCAGGGCCATCATTATTACAAATATTGTTGTGTATTTCATAATTTTTCCTTAGTTTATTTTTTCAATTGTTTTTTCAAGCCAGAAAATACCTGCCGGTTTATCCAGTTTTTTTAAACTATAGAAATAATCCATTGCCTGCTCAAATTTATTTTCAGCAAGATATGATCTGCCGATAAAAAGTAAAACAATTTTTTTATTTTCATTATTTAAAATTTCATTTTTTAATATATTTTTCAGTTTATCTATAGTATAGACGTAATGTTCTTTTTTATAATAATCGATTAAAATATCTTTGATCCTGTTTTTCATGGCTTTATGGTTATAGGTTTCCCGCGCATTGGTAGTTCTTATTTGTTCAGCCGCAGCCTGAGTAGCGGTTTTTTTTATATTTTTATGTATTCTCACAGGGTATTTTATATAGTTGTCCAGCAACAGCAGTTTTTGCTCCTCTATACCATTGCCGGTATCAATCATAACAGCATAATAATAATCCTGATTAGCTTCAATATTATAATCACGGTATTCATATTTTTGATTTTGATAACAACTGCGCTCCGGTAGACTTTCCAGTATTTTTTCCGGGGCAGTCAATTCCAGTACATTTTGAATAAGATTGGTGCTGCGGTATATATTAATATAAAAAGGTTTGTTTATGGAAACGGACATCTGCCATTTGAGGGAAACATAATTTTCTTTTTTATTATAGGTTATGGTTAGATCATAAGTATGAGGGAAATCATGTTGTGCTTTTTTAACTGGTTCTCTTTGTGCCGGTCTTTGTTCTTTTTTGCTGACATTTTTTTTGCCGGCAGTATCAGTTTGTTTTTCTGTTTCTGTTTTAAGCGGCAGAGTTTCAAAAGAGAGCTTTTCCCCTTTTTGTGAAACATCAAGAGGTTTGGTTGTATAGTTTTGATTAGCTATAAAAACTGGTTCCATAGTCTGCCGGTTTTCCAATTGAATTACAGTTGCATAATAATAAGTACCGTTTCTTTTAACAGTTTTATCCTGGTATCTTTCTTCACCTTTTGGTACAGGGCTTACCAGGGTGGAGCTTTTCACTTTGTCCAGTGTATCCAAAGTGGACTGGCCGCGGTATACAAAAACTGTAAAATCTTTACTGGTAGACGGATCATTCCACCGTAAAAATATACTGCCCAGAAACTGGTTATAAATAACTTTAAGGCCGGAGGTGTGCAGTGCCTCCTTTTTTAATTTATAAATAACCGGAGAAGTGGTAAAAGATTGCTCCTGTAAAAAGACTTTATACTCTTTATTGTCAACCACAGCTGTAACTGCGTAATAATATTGTCCTGAACTTTTCAGGGTGTCATTATATTTTTGAATGCCTGCCCCTACTGTTGTCAGGTAGCGGGCGCTTTCCAGTATGTCTGCTGAATTTATAGGCTGGTTATGCCTGTAGATCTTATAGCGTGCGGCCGGGTTTTCTATATCCATCCAGGTTACAGTAACAACTCCCCGCTCTTTGTTTAAACCGGCTTCAATTAAAGTAACTGCATATTCCAGGTTTTTATTAACTTCAGCCTGCTGGTCTGTTTTGGCAGCGGTAGAATCCTTTTCTTTTTTTTCTGTTTCTTCAATCTCTTCTTTTTCTTCCTGGGTGTTTTCCACGGTTAATTCTTCCCACCAGGAAGCTGTCAAAGCTGTTAAAATAATTAAAATAGTAAAAATATAGCATTTTATCTTAAACATTAGTATAATTTTCGGCAATTTTCAGAAAAAGGTTTAATAAATATAGCTTAATAATGGTTAATCCTGGTTTTTAGGGGTTATTTTGTAATAAATATACAAAATCAGGAGGGAACCGGCAAAGGCAGCAGGAATATTAAAGGGAGGCATTATCTTGGTATTCAGATCTTTCATAAGCCATTTTAAAATATTAATGATTTGAATTAACAACCAGTCGAATATATAACTGCCGCTAGCAGCGCCGAAAAGTGCTACCAGCAGCGCTCCCCATATTTTACCAAAGGTATGTCTTTTCAACAGGTAATAGTGTGTGGCGGCACAGAGAAAAGCGATAAAGATTATTAATACGAAAGCAGTCAGATAGGTTTTTATACTGATTTCCATGATAATAAGCTTTTAAAGAGAGTGCTCTTCAGCAATACTGTTAAAAATAATTATGCCGGTAATATAAATATTTTCCGTATTAAGATCAGCCACGGTATTTATAGTATTGGTTATCATAAGTTTGGCATAATAGTTTTTACTCATGTACTGGTCTTTGAGCAGGTAAACATTGGAAGTAACAGCGGTAGAGGTTTTAACCCAGCCGTCAACAGGAGCGGTTAGCTGATCATGAAAATCCCGGCGGTAACCGCAGGGCATGATCCCTCCGGCAGGATTATCTGTTTTTAAAACCGGCATATAATTGCTGTTTATCTCAGCCAGGGTTAAGTAGACAGCTGAATTGACTGTATAAGCTGCTGCCGGCCAGTTGTTGCTGTTGCAGTCCAGGGCCGAAGCTGCCGGATTTTCAAGGTAGTTACTTATAAGGAATGTTTTTTCAGTTACAGGAGCAAAAGAATGGATACCGGAGATAACTGACTGAAACCGGCCGTAATTTTCATTAAGGTTGGCCCAGGTCTCGTTAATACCGTAACTGGCAGCTGTCACAAAGTAGGTTTTAGTGTTTAAATCATTAGTGAGGCTGATATAGATTTCCTGGTAATCATTTTTGTAACCTGACTGCGGCGGCTGTAAATCACCATGTTCCCAGGCAATCAGAAAAGGGACATTACTCAGGTAGTCATAGTCGTTAAGATCACAGTCATCTACACTGTAAATTTCATTTATGTTGGTGGACATATAGAGATTAAAGCCTTCCAGATCGGAATTATTATTAAAAGAAACAATTTTGAAAATGATTTTATTGGTGGTAATTCTGATATTTTCAATAAATGGTTTTACCAGTTCAATAAGATAAACATTATAGTTATCTTCTTCGTTGAGACCGCTGCATTGCCAAAAAAAGAGTATGAGCAAAAAAAATAATATTTTTTTCATAAATTAGTACTTTCCTCCTGGTAGCGTAAAATAAAATTGATATCATTATTGATGGCAGTTATATATAATAAACCATAGTCAGTAATCTCGCCTGACGTGCTTTTAAACATGTAAATATTGCTTACATACAAGGGCACAGCGCTTTTACTGTAACCCTGCTCACTTGCACCCTGAATGCGGTACCATTCTTTATTTAGAACTGTATGCTGCACTTCGGTATTGCCGTCAGGAACCAGAAAATTGGTATAAAAGGTTAATGCTAATTTTTTATAAGTATAAGAGGTAGCATTGCTTATCTGTTCTCCGGGCATGGTATAGGCCGGCTGTTTGAGTATTATATGTCGCTGCTTGGAGAGCGTGTTTTTTCTGCTGTGGGATTCTATGATAAAATAATAGATATCATGCGGTGTTATATTGACCTGTTCCTTACCGTTTTTATTGGAATATTCAAAATTGTTGGATAAAACAAAGGCGGTAGTTTGCACCTCGGTGGAGAAGCTGGCCGGAACCGTAGGCAGGGGGTCGGTATTATTATAAGGGTTAAGCATAAGGTTGGACATGATTTCAGTTTCATCATCAGCAAGGCCGTAATATATATTGTAGCCGTCAAAATCATAGGCATTACTGACTGAATTCAAACCGGTAATCTCAAAAATCAGGGTATTGTTATTGGAGGAAAAAATTTCAGTATAGAAGGGAGGGTTTAGGACAGAGCTTTTTTCCAGAGGGTTGGGAGTGCCGCAGGAAAAAAACAAAAAGCTCAGTAAGAAAAATATATAAGCGGTTATTTTTTTCATAGACAATAGTATATAATCAGACGCTCCAGATAATACAGGCCTTCCAGGTTTATTTTATTTTTATACCTGGCAGCTGTAATGCTGCCGGTTTTTAAAATGGTCTCTAAAACACTTAGACAATAGAGGATTTTATATAAAAGAGGTAAATTATAGGCGGAAGCTTCTTTGTTTATTTTTTGCCGGCGGTAATAGTTAAGTTTTAACTCTTTCATAATTTGTGGCGGTGTTTTATTGTTTTTTTGCATTTCCAGATATTTAATCAGGGTAGTAACGGAACGAAAAAGCAGTACCTGGAGCGGTATGAGTTTACCGGAAGAGCGTATATATTGCCGGAGGGATAAAAGCGTTGCTTTTTTTTTTCTAATCATAAAATTATTTACTACTGTAAACGGAACAGCAGCAAAAGTTTGACTAAGATGTATCTCTATCTCCTCTGCGGTTATTTGTTTCAGTTCCCGGTTTTGAAAATACAGGGAGATTTTTTCCAGTTCCGGTTCCAGGTTAATATGTTCCTGCTGCTGAAAATGTTCTGCCAACAGTACGGCAGCCGCAGAAGTTATATTTAGCTTTTTTTTTTGGAAAAAGGAGTTTATTTCCGAATGCAGTGTTCCGGTATCAGGTCTGGCTACAGAAATTATTGCCGCATTGGGGAGTTTTTTAACAGCAGCAGCCAGTTTTTGGTTTTTAATGGTTTTATCATCCTGAGATAAAAGTAAAAAACAATAATCAGCACATTCGTTAAGAGCCTGTATCAGACTGCTGATGTTTTTGTATTTATTATAATTATAAACTGTGACCAGTTTATAATCACTGCCAAAAGCAGGAGTGGTAACCGTATCACGTAATTCTCCCGGATCGGTTTCTTCTGCGTAAAATTTGGAACAGGCAAGATCCTGCATCTCTGCCGGAATATATTTTTTTTTTATTTCTTTGATTTTATCTTTTAAAAGGTTGTCTGTTTTGCCGTTAAAAAGAAGAATATTTTTTTGCATATGAATTTATTTTAAAGCTTCATCTCCCTGCAGGTCAATATCAGCTATCTCTTTTTCTCTTTTTTGTTCTTCAGTAAGTTCTTCCTCTCCGTTTTTAAAACAGGCGTCTGTGTTAGTGCCGGCAGCCTGCTGGTTTGCCTGTTCCTCAGTGGAATAAAGAGCACTGCTCTCTTCTTCATAACCTTCATAGCCGTATAAACTTTTATCTGCTATTGAACCGTAACGGAGAAGATTGTATACGTTGGAAGTGACTTTGCTATATAGTTTATCTTTTGCTTTTTCTATAGACTCGTCAATATAATAAAGATCAGTTAAATGTTTGACAGAGACTTTAAAAGTTTTATTATTTATATAAAAGTCATTGGATTTTATATCTTTCACAGATGCGGATAATTTTAAAAAATACCGTTTCCAGATACAATTGGAACTGCTTACAACCGGTATCTCTTCTGATAAATATTTGGACAGCTCCAGGCTTAAATAGAGGTCGGCATTGTTGTAAGAGCCCGTATACTGGAAGTCGGTTGATAAGGAGAAAAAATCTATCATATTTTCTTTTAAATCCATTGCCATTTTTTCTTCCGAGGTTTGGTTGATAATACTGCCTATAAAGAGTTTTTTAAAGTTTTCCGCGGGCAATTTGGTATTACCGGTCTGAATACTGTCTTTTAGAAATTTTTTTTTTCCGGCACAAGCAGTTAGTAAAACAAGTATAAATAAAGTGATAATTGTTTTATTTTTCACTGTAATAAATTATAATCTAATCCTGGTAAGAAAGCAACAAGTATTTTAACCGGCAAAATTTTTGTTTTTTTTTATATATTGTTGTGTTTTGCTTGCCCAAAGGGAATCAGGAAAGCGCTACCCTGCTTGCGTATTTCTGTTAAAACTGAAAGCACTGGCCGGAGCTCCGGCCGGCTTTGGCTTCAAATATATTGTGTAAACCGCCACTTGAGGTGGAAGTTGGCATGCGGGAATATGCACAAGCAAGTCTACAGTGGCTTAAAACTTGCGCTGCTTCTTTTTTTAAAGTTACCATTTTTTCTTAAAACCGGGAAAATTGGCACAGTCTCCCGGCAATAATCGCTTCATGATAAAATATTATTTATGAAAACAGCGGAAAAAATTATTTCCAGGGAACAGGCAGCAAGTATTTGTGCAGATTTTAAAGAAAAAGGAAAAAAGATCGGCTTTACTTCAGGGGTATTTGATATAATGCATGCCGGTCATGCTGCCTATCTGGAGGAGGCAGCTGCGGGATGTGATATCTTGGTGGTTGCTGTAAACAGTGACAGCTCTGTAAAGCAGAATAAAGGAGAAAAGCGGCCGGTTATAACGCAACAGCACCGGGCCATGCTTGTAGCTGCTCTTGAAGCTGTTGATTATGTTTTTATTTTTGATGAACTTAAAAACAGGGATAACATTCTGGCATTAAAACCTGATTACTATTTTAAAGCTGGTGATTACAATATGAAGGGGCTTACTTCCGCTGCCTATTTGCAGGAGTGGGGAGGAGAAGCTAAACTGCTGTCAGTTATGCCGGGAATTTCTACTACTGCTATTATTGAAAAGATAAATGCTGTCGCTGAACCCTATAGCTTTACTGCAGTTGACCAGCAAACCGGCTACTATAAAAAAAAATATACTAAAAAAAGAGCAGCTGTTTTTCTGGATCGTGATGGCGTTATTAATGAAGAGGTGGAATACCTGCATGAACCTGACAACTTTAAATTTTTGCCTGATGTACTTAAGAGTTTAAAAAAAATTTATGATATGAATTTTGTTTTAATAATTATAACCAATCAGGCAGGTATCGGATTGGGGTATTTTACAAAAGAAGACTTTTTTAAAGTTAACAAGACAATGTTAAAAGGATTCAGTGAGTATAATATAAATATTGAAAAAATATATTTTTGTCCTCATTCCAAAAACGATAACTGCCCCTGCCGTAAACCGGCCACGGGTCTTGTAGACAGGGCGGTCGAGGAATGCTGCCTTGATCCGGCTGCCAGTTTTTTTATCGGTGATAAAACAGCAGATATCCTCACCGGGAAAAAAGCCGGTATGAAAACCGTGTTGGTGAAAACCGGTCATGGAGGCAGTGACCGCGAGTATGATGTTACACCTGATTTCATATGTAAAGATCTCTTTCAGGCTGCAGCAGTTATAGAAAAAGAAAAAAGTTTTGGCTAAAAAAAAAGAACGGAAATTCCGTCCCCGTTTTGACGGTAACCGGCAACTTTTAAAGGGAGGAAGGAAAAAGGATTCAAACTATTACCGCCGCAAAATAAAAAATATGAAAATGGCCCGTATCTGTGAGCTGCTTTATAATGTTGAACAGCTGGTAATTGTTGCTTCAGCAGTGTATCCTCCCTTTAAGTCCGGACTGGTAGACCGGCTGCTGGTTTTAGCCCTGAAAGAAAAAGTTACGCCTTTTGTTGTTATAACCAAGACAGACCTGGTGCAGGAGCCGAACCTGCTAAGAGAGATAAGTGCTGTATATCAGCAGGTTGAATTGTCGTTTTATTTTATTTCAAATATTACCCGTGAAGGTTTAAATGAGCTTAAACCCGTGCTTAAGAACAACGCTTCTGCAGTTATCGGCCACTCCGGTGTGGGGAAAACCGCACTTTTAAATAACCTCGATGCTTCATTTAATGAAAAGGTAAGGCCGGTTTCCTCCTTTACCAGGCGGGGCCGTCACACTACGAATATGATACGCCGGCATGAGCTCTCTTTTGGCGGTACTGTATTTGATATGCCCGGACTTAAGGAGATAGATTTTATTGATGTTTGCAAACGGGAACTGGGTGCTTATTATACTGAATTTAACCGTTTTGCAGATAGATGTAAATTTAAAAACTGTCTGCATCTGCATGAGCAGGAATGCGGGGTTAAAGATGCTTTGGAAAAAGGTTTGCTGCATCCGGTACGGTATAAAAATTATCAACAGATTATTAAAAATTTACCTGATGATTAATAGAAAGGAGTATACTTATGAAGGTTTTAATTCTAGGCAGCGGCGGCAGAGAACACGCACTGGCGGTTAAACTCAGCCGGAGCCCGCAGGTAAAAGAGGTAGTTATATCACCCGGCAATGGCGGTACAGCCGGGGAATTCAGTAATGTTGTTTTCCCTTTAAAACCGCCCTATAGTGCACTTAAAGATTATGTAACTAAAAAAGGTTTTGATCTTGTTGTAGTAGGCCCGGAGGCTTTACTGGTAGATGGTGTGGTTGATCATCTGGAAAAGGAAGGTATGGCTGTTTTCGGCCCTTCTCAGGCAGCGGCGCGTCTGGAAGGCTCCAAGTTTTTTGCCAAGCAGATAATGGCCTCTGGTAAAGTGCCTACAGCAGCATACGAGGTGTTCCGGGATTATGATTCAGCTGCAGCATATATTAATAATACTGCGGTCTTTCCGCTGGTGCTTAAGGCTGATGGCTTGGCTGCCGGTAAAGGAGTTATAGTCTGTCAGCAGAAAGAGGAAGCATTGGAGGCTTTAGCGCTCTATTTTAAACAGAAAAAATTCGGCCGGGCAGGAACGACTTTGGTAATCGAATCATTTTTAACCGGAAGAGAAGCTTCTGTTCTGGCATTTACTGATGGAAAAACGATTAGAACATTACCCCCTTCCCAGGATCATAAAAGGATTTATGACAATGATCAGGGGCCAAATACCGGGGGCATGGGTGTTTACACACCTCTTTATTTTTTTAATGAGAAGCACCAGCGTATAGTGGAAGAAGATATTTTAAAACCAACGCTTAAAGCATTAAGAGATAAAGGTATTGTTTATAAAGGTATTCTTTATGCAGGACTTATGGTAAAAAATGATGCTGTGAATGTTGTTGAGTTTAATGTACGTTTCGGCGATCCGGAGACGCAGTGTGTATTACCTTTGCTGAAAAGCGATTTGTTTGAGGTGATGTATGCCTGTACTCAGGAGAGACTTGATCATGTTAATTTTGAAACTGTTGCCGCTGCAGCCTGTACAGTGATTATGGCTTCCGGCGGTTATCCGGGCAGTTATGAAAAGGGAAAAGTAATAAAGGGCCTGGAAAAAATAAAAAACGCGCATGTTTATCATGCCGGTACTGCTCTAAAAAACGGGAAACTGGTAACTGCCGGCGGACGCGTTTTGGCTTTGACAGCTATTGATGCGCAATTATCCCGGGCAGTAGAAACGGTTTATGATGAAATCAAAAATATTTCTTTTGCTGATGCTTATTACCGAAAAGATATAGGAGAGAAAGGTATCAGGCCGTAATAATTTCCGGGCCCTCTGCGGTTACCAGAATAGTATGTTCGGCATGGGCATTTATTTTGTTGTCTTTGGGAACCGCACTCCAGTTATCCTTAAGTGTATAACACCTTCTGGCTCCGCTGGTGAGCATAGCCTCTATAGCCAGACACATTCCGGTTTTCAATGCAGCACCTGATCCCTGCGGCCCGTAGTTAGGTATCTGCGGCCGGCTGTGTACCTCTCTGCCTACTCCATGGCCGGTATAGTCTGTAACCGTTTGAAAACCGTTTTTACGGGCGGTGTTTTCAATAACAAAACCAATATCTCCGGTATGATTGCCCGGGAGAGCTGCTTTGATACTTTCATACAGTGCGGTCCGGGCACAGCAGGCTATCCGGCTCGCTGCCGGGGAGGTGTTGTTAATGATATAGGTGGTCGCCCGGTCAGTACAAAGCCCGCGAAAACGAACCCCGATATCAACAGTTAAAATATCACCGTTTTGCAGAGGAGTATTGTCCGGAATACCATGCAAAAGTACCTTGTTCACTGAAGTACAAATACTGGCAGGGAACCCCATATACCCCAGAAAGGAAGGCAGGGCATTGTGCCGGTCTATATAATCATAAGCTATCTCATCCAGGGTTGCAGTAGTTGTACCGTTTTTTATATAGGGTTCCAGACAGGTAAATGTTCCCGCCAGAATTTTACCGCTTTGTTTAAGGATTTCCTGTTCAGCAGGAGAGTAAATATCGCTCATTTTTTTTTGCTTTTTTTGTTTTTCTTTTTAGGGGTTTTTTTGGAAGATTGATTATTATTTTTGCCGGTAAGAGAATCAAAACCAGGGGTTGAAGCATAGGAGTCTTTTACTATTTTATTTACATCAAGTTTTTCACTGCCGGTAATATTGATATCACCTTTGGTCAGTGCCCCTTTTTCCAGATTAAGTACAGGTGTTGTAATATTGCCGATACATTTTCCGGTAGAGGTAAGTTTTACAATTTTACCGGCATTAATATTGCCAATGAAAGTACCGCTGATAATTACTTTTTGGGCATTAAGGTTGGTTTTTACTCTGCCGCTTTCCAGTATAACAACCTGGTTGCTGGTTTTGATAGTGCCTTCAAACTTTCCTGCTACCTGCAGGGTTCCGTTAACAAAAAAATTGCCTTCAAATACAGAGTCTTTACTAATAACTGAAACTTTTTTATCCGGTTTTAAAGCCATGTTTTTACTGAAATTATTATAACATCTCCGTCCTAAAAATGCATACCGGTAAATTGTCTGCACTCTATTAGTTTTTCTTTGCCCAGAGAATAACAAGGAAGACACCCTGCATCGGTTTCATCCTGAAACCGATGCAGGGCAGGTTGCGCGGCTGCTATTTATAATCAGCTAAAAAAACATACTATAACCCGGTACCTGAAGCTGAAGTTAATGTGCGGATATATGCAGGAGCAAGTTTACAGCGGCTGTAAATTAAATTTTTTTGTACCGGGAATATTGTTAGCAATACATAGTATAATTACATTACTTATTATGCCTTTAAAAAATTATATTGTTTATATTTTAAGGTGCGCTGATTATACTCTTTATACAGGGATAACCGTTGATACTAAAGCACGATTAAAAAAGCATGCCTGCGGCCGCGGATCTAAATATGTGCGTGCCCGCCTTCCGGCAGAAATAGTATATACCCGCAAAGTAAGAGGCCGTTCCCGGGCAAGCAGGGAGGAATGCCGGATAAAAAAAATGTCACGTCAGGAAAAGTTAAATTTAATCAGCAGTAATAATCTTAAATAACCGGCAGGGTCATATTTCCTGATCTATCTACTACGGGTTTAACAATTATTATAAATAAATTTTAAAAAGCTTTAATAAGATATCTGCTTTGAGTTAAAATAACCTGGAAACAGTAAAATTAAAAATTAAGATAAAACAGGAACAGGACGACATGATTGCCGGATATGGAATCGGATTTATAATCCTGAGATCACGTGACCCTGCACATATTTATCTGTTGCTATAGTTAAATTCGTATCTATCTACTGTTTGTTAATTTTATTTATTCAGGTTAAAATTTTATACATAACATAATGCTGATGCGTACCATTATTATTTTTTTACTTCTTATATGGCCTTTACAGGCCGCAGATCTGTTCGGTACGATTCGGCCTGAAGATTATTTACAGGGAAAATTTTCTCCTGATTCTCACTCCCGACTTTTTATATTGGTTCCCCAATATATGGCTAATAAAAAAACCTATCTGCGTCGGGATGTTTTTAAAGCTTATAAGGCAATGTATAAAGCTGCCCGCAGAGCAGGTTTTAAGCTGGTGATAGTTTCCGGTTTCCGCAGTTTTAACCATCAAAAAAGTATATGGGAACGTAAAGCGCGCCGCTACGCGCGCCGCTATCCTAATGAACTTGACGTTATGCGCCAAATACTGCGTTTTTCCGCAATGCCTGGTACTTCCAGGCATCACTGGGGTACTGAAATTGACCTTAACTCTTTGCAAAACAGTTATTTCGCCAAAGGTTACGGCCGCCGTCTTTATGAGTGGCTTATAAACAACGGACCGGAATACGGTTTTTACAAAGTTTATACCAGCGGCCGGGTAAACGGCTATAGTGAGGAAAAATGGCATTACTCCTATATGCCCGTAGCACGCCGGTTGCATCAAAAATATCTGGAGCTTGTCACTCCTTCTCTTTTAAAAGGTTTTTATGGAGACAGCCATGTGGAAGAACTTTTTATAATTCCTTTTTATGTAAACGGTATTAATAAAAAATTACTGCCGGCAGCAGCTAATTCGGATAACGGATATTAAAAGCATGCCATAGTCTGGGATCCCAGGGTCTGGTACGCGGACGCTGCGGATGCGGCTGCATAAGTTCAAAATAGATTAAAGGCCGGTTATTAGCACCAATGGTAAACACTTTTTTGGGTATGGAAAAAAAACTGCTTTGAACACCGATAGCACAGTGCCGTTCTCTGATCGAGACCAGCATTTCATTTTTTATATTAAGATGATCAAGCAGGATTTGCAGACACAGGGTTTTGGAATCGCAGTCTCCTTTTTGCCGCAGCAGTAATTCAACCGGATTACGTATTATATCAGCGCCGTTAAGCAGTTCGATATCATAATCATAAAGACTTAAAT